>NZ_CP030287.1:5039021-5392870 GCF_003287935.1 Streptomyces sp. ICC1 | reverse complement strand
CGTGACCTTCAGATCGCTCAGCCCCCCGCCCGGCTCGATCGTGTAGGAGCGCAGCATGCCCAGGCCCGCGTACTGGGTGAACGTGTCCGCGTCGACCATCGTCATCACCGTGTCCAGGTGCATGAACGCCCGGCTCTTCGGCATGTCGAGCGCCACGATCGTGGTCGCCGACCCGGCGGCGAACAGCCCGCGCGCCAGCATCTCCACCGCCTGCGGGGTGGTCCGCTCGCTCATCCCGATCAGCACGGCGCCGTTGCCGATCACCAGCACGTCGCCGCCCTCGATGGTGGAGGGGTAGTCGGCCTGTCCCTGCGACCAGGTGTGGAAGGGCCCGGAACCGGTGAAGAGCGGATGGTGCTTGTAGATGGCCTCGAAGTGCACGGTCTCGCGCTGCCGGGCCGGCCAGCGCATCGCGTTGATGGACACCCCGTCGTAGATCCAGGCCGAGGTGTCGCGGGTGAACAGGTGGTTGGGCAGCGGGCCCAGCAGGAAGCCGTCCAGTCCCAGCGCGTGGAAGCGGACCGACACCGGCTCCGCGTGCCGCTCCAGGAACTCCCGCTTGGTCATCCCGCCGACCAGCGCCTCCGCCAGAGCGGCGGAGTCCAGCCCGTCGAAGACCGCCCGCAGGTGGTCGGTGGCGAGCGGACCGTACTCCTTCTCGTCGAAGACCCGGTCCAGTACGAGGTGCCTCGCCTCCGGGATGTCCAGGGCCTCGCGCAGCAGGTCCCCGAAGAGGTGGACCGCGACGCCCCGGTCGCGCAGTACGTCGGCGAAGCCGTCGTGCTCCTGGCGCGCCCGGCGCACCCACAGCACGTCGTCGAAGAGCAGCGCGTCCTTGTTGCTCGGTGTGAGCCGCTTCAGCTCCAGGTCGGGCCGGTGGAGGATGACGCGGCGGAGCCGCCCGGTCTCGGAATCGACATGGAATCCCATGCCGTACACGTTCTCAGACCGGGCGGCCTTTTGACGTGGCGTCGGCTCAGCGGGTCAGGTACCACCGGGCCGGCGCCGCCCGCGCCGGCCGCCTCAGCGCAGGCCGAGGAGCGCCTGCGGGGCACCCGTGAGCTCCGGGGCGATCACGCCCAGCGCGGGGGGAGTCACGTTCGGCAGCCCGTAGTTGGACCCGTCGGGCATCGTCAGCGGGGAGCCGACGAGCAGTCCCGGCGTACGGGTGCGCATGGTGGTCGCGGGCGCGTCCACCGAACCCTCGCCGTCCGTCTCGGGCTTGCCGGCCAGGTTCGGCACCGGGGAGGTGACGAGGGTGCTGCCGAGCTCGGTGCCGATCGGGACCGCCGGGAGGAGCGGAGTCGGCAGCATGTCGCCGGTGTGGTGCACGGGCACCTGGGGAGCCCCGACGACCGGCACCGGGACTCCGGTGGCCACGTGCGGGACGTCCACGCCGAGCGTGGTGCGCACGGCGTCCAGGGGGACACCCACCGGCACCGCGTCGGCCACGGCCGGGGTGGCCGCGCCGGCCGCGGCCATACAGGTCATGAGTGCCGCAATGCTTCCGCGCGCGGTCATCTTCATAGGTGACGTTCCGTCCTTCCAGGGTCGCGGACATTCCGCTGCCCTGGATGAACGATCCCGCCGGTGGTTTTCCCGGAGTTCTCCGCGAAAGTTCCCCCATACGACCTAATGACCGGCCGTACGGGGGCCCTTCCTTGACGCGTCAGAGCCGCGGGTCCACCGGCTCCGACTCCAGCGCGAGGACCGCGAAGACCGCCTCGTGGACCCGCCACAGCGGCTCCTGCGCCGCCAGCCGGTCCAGCGCCTCCAGCCCGAGCGCGTACTCGCGCAGGGCGAGGGAGCGCTTGTGCCCGAGGTGGCGCTGGCGCAGCCGCTCCAGGTGGTCCGGGCGCGTGTACTCCGGGCCGTAGATGATCCGCAGGTACTCCTGCCCGCGCACCTTGACCCCGGGCTGGACCAGGCGGCCCTTGCCGTCCTTGGCGTACGCCTGGAGCGGCTTGACCACCATGCCCTCGCCGCCGGCGGCCGTCAGCTCCAGCCACCAGTCGGTGCCCGCCCGCAGCGAGGCCTCGTCGGCCGTGTCGACCAGGATCCGGCCGGTGCGGCGCAGCAGCCCGGTGGCGGACGCCTCGTCGGCGGCGACGAGCCGGTCCAGCCAGAACAGCTGCTCGTCGTGGGGCACGGCCGCCAGCGAGCGCCCGGCCGAGGCCAGCAGCTGGAACGGGGCGAACCGTACGCCGTCGAGCCCGTCGGTGGTCCAGCAGTAGCGCCGGTAGGCGTCGGTGAACTTCGCCGCGTCGGCGGCGCGTCCGTGCTGGCGCTCCAGGAGCTCGGCGGTGTCGACGCCCCGGGCGCCGGCCGCCGCCAGGGCGGCCAGGGCGTCCGGGAAGACGGCGGCCGAGGCCGCGCCCACGGCGGCGTACTGGCTGCGCAGCAGGCCGCCGGACTTCAGCGACCAGGGCAGCAGCTCGCCGTCGATGAGCAGCCAGTCGGTGTCCAGCTCCTCCCACAGGCCGGCGTCGGTGATCGCCGCGCGGAGCCGGGCGAGAACCTCCTCGGTGACCTCGGCCTCCTTGAAGAAGGGCCGCCCGGTACGGGTGTAGACGGACCCGGTGGGGCCTCCCCCACAGCCTTCGGCGTGGGAGGTACCCCCGACCCCGAAGCGCTCGCGGGCCGCGTCGGCGTCCTTGCAGACCAGCACGGTGGCGCGGGAACCCATGTGCTTCTCCTCGCACACGACCTGGGCGATGCCGTCCTTGCGGTACTGCTCGAAGGCCTCGGCCGGGTGCTCCAGATAGCCGGCCTCCTTCGAGGTGGCGGTCGGCGCCATGGTCGGCGGCAGGTACGGCACCAGCCGCGGGTCCACGGCGAATCGGCTCATGACCTCCAGGGCCGCCGCCGCGTTCTCCTCGCGGACGTTGACGTTGCCCAGGTGCCGGGTCTCGACGATCCGGCGGCCGCTGACGTCGGCCAGGTCGAGCGGACGCCCACCCCCAGACTCCGTCCGGGGGGACCCCCATGGCCCGCCCGGCGCCTCGGTGGCGAGCGGCTTGACCGGCTCGTACCAGACCTTCTCGGCCGGTACGTCGACCAGTTCGCGCTCGGGCCAGCGCAGGGCGGTCATCTTGCCGCCGAAGACGGCTCCGGTGTCCAGGCAGATGGTGTTGTTGATCCAGGCGGTGTTCGGGACCGGGGTGTGGCCGTAGACCACGACGGCCTTGCCCCGGTAGTCCTCGGCCCACGGGTAGCGCACGGGCAGGCCGAACTCGTCGGTCTCGCCCGTGGTCTCCCCGTACAGCGCGTGCGAGCGCACCCGGCCGGAGGTGCGGCCGTGGTACTTCTCGGGCAGCCCGGCGTGGCAGACCACGAGCTTCCCGCCGTCGAGGACGTAGTGGCTGACCAGGCCCCTGATGAAGGCGCGGACCTCCTCGACGAACTCCTCCGGCTCCTCGGCGAGCTGTGCGATGGTCTCGGCGAGGCCGTGGGTCCGCTGGACCTTGGACCCCTTGAGGTGGCGGCCGAGCTTGTTCTCGTGGTTCCCGGGCACGCACAGGGCGTTGCCGGAGCCGACCATGCCCATCACGCGGCGCAGCACGCCGGGGCTGTCCGGGCCGCGGTCGACGAGGTCGCCGACGAAGACGGCGGTACGGCCCTCGGGGTGGGCCCCGTCCTCGTAGCCGAGCTTGGCGAGCAGGGTCTCCAGCTCGGAGGAACAGCCGTGGATGTCACCGATGATGTCGAAGGGGCCGGTGAGGTGGGTGAGGTCGTTGAATCGCTTCTCCAGGACCACCTCGGCCGACTCGGCCTCCTCCGGCGTACGCAGTACGTGCACCTTGCGGAAGCCCTCGCGCTCCAGGCCGCGCAGCGAGCGGCGCAGGTCCCGGCGGTGGCGCTGGATGACGGCGCGGGGCAGCTTGGCCCGCTCGGGGCGGCCCGCGTTGCGCTCCGCGCAGACCTCCTCGGGCATGTCGAGGACGATCGCGATGGGCAGGACGTCGTGCTCGCGGGCGAGCTGGACCAGCTGCCGGCGGGACTCCGCCTGGACGCTGGTGGCGTCGATCACGGTGAGGCGGCCGGCGGCGAGGCGCTTGCCCGCGATGTAGTGCAGGACCGCGAAGGCGTCCTTGCTGGCGCCCTGGTCGTTCTCGTCGTCGGCGACCAGGCCCCGGCAGTAGTCGGAGGAGATCACCTCGGTGGGCTTGAAGTGGGCGCGGGCGAAGGTGGACTTGCCCGAGCCGGTGGCCCCGATCAGGACGACGAGGGACAGGTCGGTGACGGGAAGTACGCGTCCCCGGGTGGTGGGGGTGTCGGTGTCGACGGCGATGTCGGTGGTCATGCTGCCTCGCCCTCCTTCGGGGTGTCGGTGGTGTCAGCGGTGCCGGTGGTCAGGGTGAAGACGGCCATCTGGGTCGGCGGCCCCACCTCGGGGTCGTCGTCGCCGACGGGGACGTACGCGACGGAGTAGCCGTGCCGGTCGGCGACCTGGCCGGCCCAGGCCCGGAACTCCTCGCGGGTCCACTCGAAGCGGTGGTCGCCGTGCCGGACGTGCCCGGCGGGCAGCGTCTCCCAGCGGACGTTGTACTCGACGTTCGGCGTGGTCACGAGGACCGTGCGGGGGCGGGCCGAGCCGAACACCGCGTACTCCAGGGCGGGCAGCCGCTCCAGGTCCAGGTGCTCGATGACCTCGCTGAGCACGGCCGCGTCGTAGCCCGCGAGCCGCTTGTCGGTGTACGCGAGCGAGCCCTGCGTCAGGCGGACGCGGGAGCTCTGCCGCTCCCCCATCCGCTCGAGGCGCAGCCGCTTGGCGGCGAGGTTCAGCGCCCGGATGGACACGTCCACGCCGACGATCTCGGTGTACGCCGGATCCTTCAGCAGCGCCTGCACCAGCTGGCCCTGGCCGCAGCCCAGGTCCAGGACGCGGGCGGCCCCGGCGGAGCGCAGCGCGGCGAGGATCGCCTCGCGACGCCGCACCGCGAGCGGTACCGTCCGCTCCGCCGCCGCATCGTCCTCATCGGCCTCTCCGACCGCGTTGTCGAGCTCCTCGACCTCGCTGCCGTCGGCCTCGGCGAGGCGGACCAGCTCCAGGCGCTCCAGGGCGTCCTGCGTCAGCCGCTTGTGCCGGGCCAGGTAGCGGGAGGTGATCAGCCCGCTCTCGGGGTGCCCGGCGAGCCAGCCCTCTCCGGCCCGCAGCAGCTTGTCCACCTCGTCGGCGGCGATCCAGTAGTGCTTGGCGTCGTCCAGGACGGGCAGCAGGACGTACAGGCCGCGCAGCGCGTCGGAGAGGCGCAGCTCGCCCTCCAGGACCAGGCGCACGTACCGGGAGTCGCCCCACTCGGGGAACGTCTCGTCGAGCGGGACCGGCGTGACCGAGACCGTGGCCCAGCCGAGCGGGCCGAACAGCCTGCGCACGAGGTCCGCGCCACCCCGGGCGGGCAGGGCCGGGATCTCGACGCGCAGCGGGCGGACCTCGTCCACCAGCTCCGGCCTGGCGGTGCACTGACCGGCCAGCGCACTGCGGAACACACCGCTCAGCGCGACGGCCAGCAGCGAGGAGGCGGCGTACGGACGGTCGTTGACGTACTGCGCGAGCGCCGCGTCGGGCGTACCGCCCCGGCCCTTGCCCTGGCCGCGCCGCACGAGCGCGACGGGATCCACCTCCAGGAGCAGGCCCGCCGTGCACCGCTCGGCCGTGGCTTCGGGGTAGAAGACGTGGGCGGTGCCGTGGGAGGTGGAGAACGACTGCGCCTTGCCGGGATGCTTGTGCAGCAGGAAGCCCAGGTCGGTGGCGGGTCGTTCGGGGGAACCGGTGGTGGATATCGTCAGGAACACGCTGCCGATTCTCCCTGGCCACAGGGGCTGACCGCGCCCCATTTTCGCCCGGCCCGCCGCCCGCCGCCCCGCCCGCCGCCGCCGGCCCGGCCGGCGTCAGAGCCCGTAGCGCCGGGCCGACTCCTCCTCCTGCGCCAGCCGGTGCAGGGCCTTGAGCACCGGCTGGAACAGGACGGCCGCCGCCACCACGGCCTCCACCTTCTCCGACTCCGAGGGGTAGGTGTCCACGAAGTCCAGGTCGCGCACGGCCGCCCGGTACATGAGCTCGGCGTACGGGGCCATCAGCTCGGCGTCCCACGGATAGCCGAGGCGCACGAGCGAGGCCACGGACACCACCAGCGACCGGTGGACGGGCGACAGGTCGCCCAACTCCCGGGCCGTCGACCAGCCCAGCGTCTCCAGCAGCCGGTCCACCTCGCGGCGCGCGCGGGCCACCGCCTCGTCCTCCTCGTCCGGGTCGGGCCCCTGCGGCAGCGCCCACAGCGCGGCGCCCATCCGGATCGTCCGGCCCAGGCTCTCGTCGTCGACGTGCGCGAGCACCTCCCGGGCCTTCGCCACCGGTATCCCGCCGACCTGGATCAGCGCGCGGACCAGCCGCAGCCGCCGCAGGTGCTCCTCGCCGTACTCGGCGGTCGTCGCGGTGACCCGGTGCCCGGGCGCCAGCAGCCCCTCGCGCAGGTAGTACTTGATCGTCGCGGTCGAGACGCCACTGCGTTCGCTCAACTCCGCCAGCCGCATCTCTTGAACCTTCCCTTGGAGAGTGCCACTATCCAACCGTGCACGGACAGTGCCGCTATCCAACCAGGAGATCGGGAGGCAGAGTGTCCGCGAAGCCGTTACCGGGCCACACCACCGCGGCCGCCGAGGGCGACGTCGTCGTCCTGCTGATCGGCATGCGCATCAACCACTTCTGGGCCGTGCACCACTGGGTGCCGGTCCTGCTCGCCATGCCGCGCATGCTCCGCGAGCTGGCCGGGGACAGGGGCCGGGGACTGCTCGGCCACGTCCTGCTCACCGGTTCGCCGCGCACGTACTACGTGGTCCAGTACTGGGAGTCCAAGGAGAAGCTCTACGCCTACGCCGCGGCCCCGGACATGTTCCACCACCGGGTCTGGGCGATCGTCAACCGCAAGGAGCGCGCCGGCAAGGTCCGCGGCCACGTGGGCCTGTGGCACGAGTCGTACATCGCGCCCGAGGGCTCGTACGAGTCGATCTACGCCGACATGCCTCCCTACGGGCTGGGCGCGGCCACCGGGGTGCTCCCCATCGAAGCCCGCGGCCGCCGGGCGGCCGCCCGCTTCGCCCACCGTTCGAACCCGGCGGCGTAGCTCCCGGGCGGGCTCCGGCTCCCGGCTCGGCTCAGGCTCCCGGCTCGACTCCGGCTCCCGGCTCGGCTCAGGCCCGCTCGGGCCGGCTCGGGGGCGCGGGGGACGTGAGGGCGGCGAGGGCCGCGATGCGGTGCGGGCCGATCCGGCAGCAGCCGCCGACGAGGCGGGCCCCGGCCCGCAGCCAGTCGGCCGTGGGCCAGGGCGGCTCGGCGGCCGGGGACCGCCAGGACCCGGTCGCGGGTTCCCAGACCGAGCCGTCGTTCGGGTAGGCCACCAGCGGCTTCCCCGTGACGTCCGCCGCCGCTTCGAGCGCCGGCAGCACCTCCCCGGGCGCGCAGCAGTTGACGCCGACCGCGATGACCTGCGGGGACCCGGCGGCCAGGGCGAAGGCCTCGGCCTGCGACCCGCCGGCCCGGGTCAGGCCGTCCGCCACGGTGTAGCTCAGCCACGCACGGGCACCCGTCTCCTCGAGGACCGCGAGCAGGGCGCGCGCCTCGACGGCGTCCGGGATCGTCTCCAGCGCCAGTACGTCCGGCCCCTCGGCCAGCAGCGCCTCGACGCGGGGGCGGTGGAAGTCCGCCAGCTCCCGCACGCTCAGCCCGTACCGGCCGCGGTACTCGGAGCCGTCCGCCAGCACCGCCCCGTACGGGCCCACGGACGCGGCGACCCACACCTCGCGGTCCGCCTCCCGCGCCGCCCGGACGGCGAGGCGCACGCTGCGGCGCAGCAGGGCCGTGGTGCGCTCCGGGCCATAGCCGTGGCGGGCGAAGGCGGCGTAGCCCACCTGGTAGCTCGCGGTGATCAGCACCTGCGCGCCCGCCCGCGCGTACGCGGCGTGCGCGGCCGCCACCTGCTCGGGCCGCTCGGCGAGCACGCGGCCCGTCCACAGGCCGCCGGACAGGTCGCAGCCCTGGGCGGCGAGCTGGTTGCTCAGCCCGCCGTCCAGAATCACGGCGCCGGGGCCGGGGCCGGGGCCCTGGCCGGCCAGGGCCTCGGCGAGCGGGCGGGACGCGCGGGGCACGGCTGACGCTCCCGTCTCAGCCGAGCTGGGACAGGACCCGGGCCGAGATCAGCTCCAGGTGGTCCAGGTCGCCGAGGTCGAGCAGGTGGAGGTAGAGGCGCGAGGAGCCCACCGCCCCGTAGGCGCCGATCCGCTCCACGACCTCGGCCGGGGAGCCCGCCAGGCCGATGGCCTTGAGCTCGTCCACGTCGCGGCCGATGGCGGCGGCCCGCCGGGCCACCTCGGCGTCGTCCTTGCCCACGCACACGACGAGGCCGTTGGAGCAGACGAGGTCGTCGGCCTTGCGGCCGGCCTCCTCGGCGGCCGCACGGACCCGGCCGAACTGGCGCTCGCTGTCCGCGATCGAGGCGAACGGCATGTTGAACTCGTCGGCGTCCTGCGCGGCGAGGCGCGGCGTGCGCTTCGCGCCGTGGCCGCCGATCAGGACGGGGATCTTCTCCTGGGCCGGCTTGGGCAGCGCCGGGGAGTTCTCCACCTGGTAGTGGACTCCCTGGTAGCCGAAGCTGGAGCCGGCCTCGGTGGCCCACAGGCCGGTGAGGACGCCGGGCAGCCGGAAGGTGCCGGCGGTCATCAGCGTGCCCAGCCGGATGCGCTTGGTCTCGCGGGGCCAGGCCGGCCAGCGTGATCCAGGCGTCGGTGGGGCCGGGCAGGCCGTCGGCCGAGCCCATGCGCAGGTAGTGGTCGGATCGGAAGAACCAGTCTGGTTGCTCCCCACAACGTATCGCCATCCTTGGCTGGAGAGGTGGCCTTGTATCCAGTCTGCGCCTGAACGGCCCGTCGGGGGCGTCTCTCGGTTTCGATCACATTCGCTGTGGTCGGGCCGAGCGCCCAGCACCGGCAGATGGAAACCGTCGGATGAGTCGCCGTGGGACTCGCCACCATCGGTGGCGTCAAGCATGTCGCGTCTTACGCGCTTGATCAGGTTCCGCCACTCAGCCAGAAGGCCAAGCGCGCCGTGCGATCGTTCCGCGACTTCATGGACGAATGCCGCCGTGACCGACAAGACGCGCAAGGCCTCTGAGACGTCGCCAAGCCCTGACGGGGCGTTGCCATGCCAGCGCCCCGTCAGTGCGACGTAGCGGCCGGTCCTGTAGATCTCCACGGCCGTACCGTCGGGGCGTCGGATGCGGCGTCCTGTCGGACGTCCGCACGGCCCCAGATACGCAGTCCATCGCCGGACGGGGACACCTCTACGTTGGTGGTGCCCGCGTCGCGCACGATGGCGGCTGCCCACGGCGCCAGGCGGCCCGTAAGCGGGTTCAAGCAGTGGTCCAGGTCGATGCACACGATGTCGTCCTCGTCGCTGAGGACGAAGCCCAGACCGACGCCGGCCGTCGAAATGGCGGCCCCTGTCCGCGGGGACGTGCGCAAGCGCATTGGGTATGCGGTCCAGCCGTCGAAAGCGAAGGAATCCAACCTCCGTCTCCGGATCCATATCCCGTGATCTCACCCGTAGCAGTAAGTCCCGCAGGCGAGTGCCATGGTCAACCCTGCGGCGAGCGCGTAGTAGTACGTCCCCGTTGCCGGGTACGCCATTGATCTAGCCGTCGGTGAGCCCCCGGCAGGCTTCGAACCTGCGACATCTGGTTTTGGAGAGCGGCGCTCCGGCCATCTGAGTTACGGGGGCAGCGCAAAGCCCCAACTCAAACGAGCCGGGGCCGTCAGTTTGCAATGGAGTGTCAGCCGTCAGCGGATTCGGAGGCAGGCCGGCGAGGGATTTCCGTCAGCCGCTCTCCCCCTTCAACCGTCGGCATCTCAGTGGCCTTGGCGACGCTCAGGAGGGTGTCGTAGCTCGCGCCCTGCTGGGGCGCGGTGAAGATACGGAGATCCATGCCTCCGTCCTGCCCCTTCGACCCCGGCCGGGTGAATCTGGGTCAACCGGGCAATCCGCCGCCGCCCGCGCCAGTGACCAGCCCGGATGGGGATCGTTTGCTCGGACGGAGCCGGACCGCCCGGCCCGCGCGCCGGCGGCTTTCGCCGGTGCGTCGACCGCCCCCTTCCGCCTCGGAAGGGCCAGGGCCGAGGAGGCCGCCATGTCCCAGGAGTCCGCGCCGAAGGGTCTGCTGCAGCAGATGGAAGAGCTGATGGCGGCGCTGAACGCCGACCTCTCGCAGCTCGACGCCGACCTCCAGTCCTCCACGGACCGCAGCCCCGGCACGCCGCTGCCCCAGGGCGGCCGCACCCCGGAGAGCGAATACCGCCCGTCCCACCGGTCGTACTGACCGCACGGGTCCCGCCGCGCGCGGCGGGACCCCGCCCGACTCCGGCGCAGCACGGCCGACTCCGGTGCGGACCAGCCGACTCCGGCGCAGGCCACCCGACTCCGGTGCAGGCCGACCCAGTCCGGGGCAGTCCACCCGACTCCGGTGCAGGCCGACCCAGTCCGGGGCAGTCCGACCTGGCCCCGGGAGCCGTCCCGCGATCCTCAGGCCACGCCGGACGCGGAACCCCGCTCGCGCACGGTGAGCCGGCGCAGGATCGCCCGGACCCGGTCGCTCGACTCGTCGGCCGCGTCTATCGACTCTATGCACTGCCAGTACAGACCCTCGTCGTCCGTACCGCAGGCGACCCCGACCAGCGCTATGCCCACTTCGCCCAGGAGCGCCTGCAGACCCAGCAGAGCCTGGCGGACATCCGCCACGTGGCTCAACTGCGCGGCGCGCGGCGGGAGATCGGGTGCGTAGCCCTCTCCGCGCAGTGCCGCCCGGTCGAGCACCCCGCAGCCTCTGCCCCCCGCTTCACCCAGCCCCCGTGCCTCCGATCTCAGCTCCGGCGGCCCCGTGACCGCCAGCCAGCTCCCTATGCCCTGCGCGAGGGCCTGCGCCTGCCAGGCCTCGCCCACGATGTCCCACGCAGCCCCACTCTGTGCCAGCGCGTGCCGGCCGGCTGCGATCAGCCGTACCGCGTCCATATGCCGTCCCCCGTCCGCACGACATCTCGCCGTTCTCACCACTACCCAGAGTGAGGGCAACGGGCCGGTAAAGCCAGGGGTATTCGGAAATTGTGGACACAAACATGGTTGTGGATAACGCCATCACTCCGAAGAGTGACCGTCTGCCACGGGAGGGGCCGGAACGGGAAACCGCAGTTCGTTCCGCTCGATCTTCGCGGCGAGCGCATCCAGCACGTCGACCCCGAGGACCTCACAGAACTGCAGGAGATAGGCCAGCACATCAGCCACCTCATCGGCCACTCTGTGTGCGTTCTCCGGCTTCTCCATGACCGCGGCCGACTGTTCCGGCGTCAGCCACTGGAAGATCTCGACCAGTTCGGCCACCTCCACGCTCAGCGCCACCGCCAGGTTCTTGGGCGTGTGGTACGGCTCCCAGCCGCGCGCCGCCGCGAAGTCGGCGAGCCGCCGCTGCAGCCGGTCGATCCGCTCCTCGGGCCGCCCGGCGGGCCGTTCCGCGGCGGGCCGTTCCTCGACGGGCCGTTCCGCAGCGGGCCGTTCCTCGACGGGCCGTTCCGCAGCGGGCCGTTCCGCGGCGGGCCCGGCAGAGGTGTCAGGTTCTTCGCTCATGCGCCCAGGTCTACCACCGAGACGCCCCCGACCCCCCGGGCGGCCTCCGCGCACGCCTCGCCCGCCGTCGCGGTCAGCCGGACCTGCCCGCGCCCGCAGGCCAGTACCGCCAGCCGCAGCAGTTCGGCGCTCTGCCGCCGGTCCAGGTCCCGGTCGAAGCCGTCGGCGAGCACGGCCAGCGCCTGCCGTGCGGACAGCAGTTCGGCGGCCGGGTCCATGGCCAGCACCCCGGGACCGGTCAGCAGCACCAGCGCGAGGGCCAGGAAGCGGAGTTCGCCCGCGCCGAGCCGGGCCAGCTCGGTGGCGGGCCGGTCGGAGCCGCGGTCGAGCAGGCCGGTGACCGGGCCGCCCTCGGGGGCCCGTACGTCCAGCCCGGCCACCCCTCCCGCACACCCGGTCCGAGCGGCCTCGGTCAGCAGCCCGTAGCGCGTGCCGCACTCCGCCCGGGTCCGGCGCAGTACGTCGGCCAGGTTGGCGCAGTCGCCCAGCAGCCGACCCTCCCCGGGCGGCACCGGCTCCCGCATCCGCTCCGGACGCGGATCGCAGGGGAACACCGAGCGCAGCGCGACCACCACCTGCTCGGCGGCGGCCAGCACCCGGCGCTGCCCCTCCGTGGCGCCGGCCACGCGCAGCGGCAGCAGCGCGGTGCCGAGCCGGTCGTCGGGGAGCGGGGCCCTGGTGACCCCGATGGCTCCGCCGGTCAGCCAGGCCGCCTGGACGGACCGCCGTCCGGGGTCGCGCAGGGCGGTGCCGAGCAGGATCTGGCCGTCCGCCGAGAGGCGTTCGCCGACGATCCTCAGCGCGGGCTCCGCCTGGACGGCGAGGTCGAGGCGGACCGGCCCGGCGGGGCCGTCGACCGTGCAGCCGATCCGGAACCCCCTGCGCCGCTCGGCGTCGGGCACCGCCCGGTCGGGGATCCGGGCCCGCGGCTCGGGGAACACCTCTTCGAGGGTGGCCCCGGAAGCCAGCGCGGCCAGTGCCGCGTACGCCTCCAGCACCTGCGACTTGCCGCTCCCGCTCGGCCCGGTGAACACCGTGATCGGCCCCAGCGCGAACCGGGCCGCCCGGTGCACCCCGTAGGCGGAGAGCCGTAACTCCGTGACGACGGGCCGCAAGTGCGGCGCCCCGACGGAAACGACGGAAGCGAAGGAAGCGACGGGCGCGGCAGAAGGTGCGGGAGCGGCGGGCATGGCGGAAGCCGGGGGCACGACGGAAGCGGCGGCCGGGGCCGGGGCAGGCGGGGTCATGCGCGGGACGGTACGGCCCGCGGGACCCCCCTGGGGTCCGGCGAACCGTTCCGCCCACGGGACCTTCCTACGATCGGGGGACGGCCGCGGCCGCGATCCCCTCCACCTCGGTGCCCACGGGCGCCAGCAGGAAGACGTTCCGGTCGACCCGGTGCATCCCGCTGCCCAGCCCGAAGACCACTCCGCTGCTGAAGTCCAGGATCCGCTTGGCCACTTCGCCGTCCGCGCCCGTGAGGTCCAGCAGCACCGGGATCTGCGCGATCAGGTACTCCGCCACCTCCCGCGCGTCCGCGAAGACCTGGACCCGGATCACCACGAAGCGCCGCTGCTCCGCCGCGGACGCCCCCGGCGCCGTGGGGATCGTGCGGTGGTCCACCCGCGAGGGCCACTCGTTGCGACTGCGCAGCGGGACCACCTGCGCGAGTCCCTCCCACTGCTCGTCGGTGACGTCGTACCTGCTCACCGGGCCGCCCCGGCCCTGCGCTTCATGTGCATCCCCCCATCCTCTCGCGTTTCACCCGTTCAGCCCAACACCGACACGAGCCGTCCGGGACCGCCGCTTCGACTACCCACCACTACACGGATAAGTTAGGTTAGGCTTGCCTAAGTCAATGCGCACCGCATCGCCACTCGCACTCGCACTCGCACTCGGGACGACGGAGATCCACATGCACCTGCCCATGCCCACCGACGCCGAGCGGGTCCGGTCCATCCTGGCCGCCGCCCATTCCATGACCGTCGTCACCGACGGGCTGCGATCGGAGATCCGCCACCTCGACGGCACCGACCCGCTCGGCCGCCTCCACCTGCACCCCGCCGAGCCGGGCGCCCGCTCCGAGCACCGGCCCGCGATCCGCATGGAGTTCACCGACATCGCCCCCACCCCCGTACGGGACCGCGTGCGCGCCCGCGTCACCCTGCTCGGGCGCCTGCTCACCCCCTACTCCGACGAGGGTGCCGACTCCACCTGCGTGGAATTCGGCCAGGCCGTCCTCCAGACCTCGGACGGCACCCGCTCGTACGTCGGCCTCGAGGAGCTGGACGCGGCCTGCCCCGACCCCCTCGCCCCGTACGAGGCCGGCATGCTCACCCACCTCCTGGACGACCACGCCGAGCTCGTCAACCTCCTGCTGCGCCTGGTCGGGCCGCAGCCCGCCCACCGGTCCGAGCCGTCCGGCCGAGCCGACGGCCGCTCCGGCGACCGCGCCGACCAGTCCGCCCTCCTGCGCGCGCTGCCGGTCGCCATGGACCGCTACGGGATCACCCTGCGGCTGGAGGAGCGCCGCGGCGACCGCGACGTACGGCTCCCCTTCCCCTCCCCCCTCGACGACGTGGAGCAGTCCGGGGCGCAGATCCAGGCCCTGTTCAGCGCCGCCCGCCGCCGCTCGCACCGCAACACCCTCCCCGCCTGAGCCCCTGCCTGATTGCCTGTCGCACCCCCGCCCGACCCGCGCGGCCGGAACCGTTTCAGGAAGGGGAGATTCCGGAAAAAAGCTCATCCCCGCCGGAATACGCCCCCCGGACGGCCCGTTGGGGACGATCATGAAGGCAATCACCTACACCGCATACGGAACCCCCGACATCCTGGGGCTCGCTGACGTCCCGGAGCCCAAGGTCGCCCCCGGCGAGGTCCTCGTCCGCGTCAAGGCCGCCGGGGTGAACCCGGTCGACTGGAAGCTCGCCTCCGGATTCCTCGACTCGCTCCTCGAAGTCCGCTACCCGGTCATACCCGGCTGGGACGTCTCCGGCATCGTCGAGGCCGTCGGCCCGGACACCTTCGACTACGCCGTCGGCGACGAGGTCTACGGCTACGTCCGCAAGGAGTGGGTGGAACTCGGCACCTACGCCGAGCTGGTGGCCGCCCCCGTCCGGACCCTCGCCCGCAAGCCGCGCGCGCTGACCTTCGAGCAGGCCGCGGGCATCCCGCTGGCCGGGCTCACCGCCTACCAGTCGCTCCTGCGCGCCGGGCTCAAGGCCGGCGAGACCGTGCTCATCCACTCCGCCGCCGGCGGCACCGGCTCGCTGGGCGTGCAGATCGCCGTCGCGCTCGGCCTGCGCGTCATCGGCTCGGCGGGCGAGCACAACCACGACTACCTGCGCTCGCTGGGCGCCGAGCCGGTCCTGTACGGCGAGGGCCTCGCCGACCGGGTGCGCGCGCTGGCCCCCGAAGGCGTGGACGCGGCCCTCGACTTCTTCGGCGACGGCGTCGTCGCGACCTTCCAGTCCCTGGTCAAGGAGCGTCACAGGGTGGTGTCCATCGCCGATCCCACGGCGGCCGCCCAGGGCGCGCACGAGCTGTGGGTCCGCCCGGACACCACCGACCTGACCTTCCTGGCCAAGCTCGCGGACGAGGGCGCGCTCACCGTCAACGTGGAGCACGCCCTCCCGCTCGCCGAGGCGGCGAAGGCCTGGGAGCTCAGCGCCGCCGGGCGCACCCGCGGCAAGATCGTCCTGACGGTCTGAGCGGGGCCCACCCACGCGCGGTTCCACCCACGCGCGGCCCCGCGTTCAGGAGGTGATCGGCGGCCCCGCGCTCCCCTCCTTCGAGGGGGCGGGCCGCGGGCCCACCGCCCGCAGCGCGCCCGGGGTGCGCCCCTCGCCCCAGCCGATCTCCCGGCGGTAGCTGCCGAGCAGGCCGCGGCCGACGAGTCCGGCCTCGTCCCGGACGGCCGGGTCCTCGGGCAGCGGCCGGGTGACCGGTGACACGAACAGCGCGTCCACCGGGCAGTTGGCCTCGCACAGGAAGCAGGTCTGGCAGTCCTCCTGCCGGGCGAGCACCGGGATCCCCGCCGGCCCCCGCTCGAACACGTCGGTCGGGCAGACCTCCACGCACTTGTCACAGGCGATGCACCGCTCGGCCGAGATCAGCTCGATCATGCGACCACCCACTCCGCCGGACGCGTCCACACCCGGTCGAGTCCCCCGGTCAGGATCCGGTGGTGCTGCGCCGGGTCCTGCTCCGGGTGGTCGAGCCGGCGGGCCATGCCGCGACTCTCGGTGCGGGCCAGCGCCGCCGCGTACATCCAGCGCGCGTGGGCCGTCATGGCCGCCGCCTGCCGGGCCTTGACCAGGTCCGCGCCCTCGCCGTGCAGGGAGGTGCGCAGCTCGGCCCAGGCGGCGTCGAGCACGCGGAGCGACGCGGTGAGGACGGGGCCGCTGCGGAGGTGGTTCTTGTCGTACGGGAGCACTTCGCCCTGTACGAGTTCCACGGCCGCCCGGTGTCCGCCGGCCGGCCCGGGGCTCCCCGTCGGGCGCAGCCCCGCTCCGCCGGCCCCGGTCACCGGCCGGAAGGCGGCCCGCCCCGAAGCGAGGGAGCGGGAGTGCGCGGCCGCGCCGGTCCCCGCCCAGCTGCCCGAGGACATCGCCCAGGCGGCGTTGTGGCTGCCGCCTCCGGTGAAGCCCCCGCAGATCTCCTCGCGGGTGGCCGCGTCCCCGGCGGCGTACAGGCCGGGGACCGCGGTGGCGCAGTCGTCGCCGGTGATCCGGATCCCGCCGGTGCCGCGGACGGTGCCCTCGGCGAGCAGGGTGATCGCGAAGCGGTCGGTGAAGGGATCGATGCCGAGCCGGTCGAAGGTGAGGAAGAAGTTGGGCTGCGCGAGCCGCATCGCGGTCTGCGCGGCGGCGTCGGCCCGGTCGAGGCGGGCGAAGACCCGGCCGCCGTCGAGGAGGGAGCGGGCGATGACGGAGCGGCCACCGAGGCTGGCGGCGCCCTCCAGGACCTCGCCGTCCTCCCGGTAGAAGGTGGCGAAGGTGTAGAAGGCCGTCTTGGTGACGGAGGTGCCCTCGGGGGCGATCCCGTAGGAGTTGGAGAACTCCATGCCGGAGAGCTCGGCCCCGGCCTCGGCGGCGAACAGCGCTCCGTCCCCCGTGTTGGTGTTGGTGCCGAGCGCACCGCTGAGGAAGGCGCAGCCGCCGGTGGCCAGGACCACGGCGCCGGCCCGGACCCGGTAGGGCTCGCGGGCCTGGCGGCGGTAGCCGGCGGCGCCCGCGACGGCGCCGTCCGCGTCGGTCAGCAGCTCGGTGACCGGGCTGTGGTCCAGGACGCGGACGCCCGCGCGGCGGATCCGGACGCGCATGCGGCGCATGTACTCGGGACCCTGCAGGCCGCCCAGCAGGAGCTGCCCGTCGGGGCCGGTCGGGAAGGGGTAGCGCCCGTCGGTGGCCAGCTCGTTCATCCGGTCGTACGTCTCGTCGAGGACCCGGGACATCCAGCGCCGGTCGGCGAGGTGACCGCCGAGCCCCTCGCGGCTCGCCATGGCGGCCTCCCGGGCGGCGGGCTCCGGCGGGACGTACCAGACGCCGGTGCCGCCGGCGGCCGTCGCCCCGCTGGTGCCGCAGTAGCCCTTGTCCGCGAGGACGACCGAGGCGCCGGCCCGGGCCGCCCCGAGGGCGGCCCAGGTGGCGGCGGGCCCGCCGCCGACGACGAGCACGTCGGTGACGTGCTAGTGCTGTGGCCGGAAAGGTTTGCCGGGTCGCGGTGTTCGGTGCGGTGCCTCTCCCCCAGCTACCGCTGGGAGGGGCCCCCGGGCGGAGGACCACGCCTCGTACTGGACGTACCGGCGTGGTCCGACAACGCCGCGAGGTGCCGTGCCGGGCGCCGCGACCCGGTGAACCTTCCCGGCCACAGCACTAGCTCACGCCGTGGCCCCCGCGTGGCGGTTGGCGGGCCGGGCCAGCCCGTAGTTCTCGCGCAGGGTCCGGCCGGTGTACTCGGTGCGGAAGAGGCCGCGGCGCTGGAGGATCGGGACGACCTGGTCGACGAAGTCGGTGAGTCCGGTGGGCAGGACGGGCGCCATGATGTTGAAGCCGTCCGCGGCGCCCTGGGTGAACCACTCCTCCAGCTGGTCGGCGATCTGCTCGGGCGTGCCGGCGAAGACCCGGTGGCCGCGGCCGGCACCGAGGCGGGCGATCAGCTGGCGCAGGGTGAGGCCGTCGCGGCGGGCGAGTTCGGCGACGAGCGTGAAGCGGCTCTTGTTGCCGTTGATGTCCCGCTCCTCGGGGAGGTCGGGCAGCGGCCCGTCCAGCGGCAGCCCGGTGAGGTCGGTGCCGAGCATCCCGGAGAGCTGGGCGAGCCCGTACTCCGGCACCTGCAGGTCGGTGAGCTCCTGCTCCAGGGCCTTGGCCTCGGCTTCGGTGGACCCGATGACGGGGGCGATGCCCGGCAGGACGAGGAGGTCGTCCTCGGCGCGGCCGTACTTGGCGAGCCGCGACTTGAGGTCCTTGTAGAAGGTCTGGCCGTCGGCCAGGGTCTGCTGGGCGGTGAAGACGGCCTCGGCGTACTGGGCGGCGAACTCCTTGCCGTCCTCGGAGGAGCCGGCCTGGACCAGCAGCGGGTGGCCCTGCGGGGAGCGGGGGACGTTGAGCGGGCCGGCCACGCCGAAGTACTCGCCCCGGTGGGCGGCGGGGTGCAGCTTGTCGGTGTCGGCATAGATGCCGGCTTCCTTGTCGAGGACGATCGCGTCGTCTTCCCAGCTGTCCCAGAGCTTGGTGGCCACGTCGAGGAACTCGCGGGCGCGGTCGTAGCGGAGGTTGTGCGCCAGGTGCTCGTCCTGGTTGAAGTTGCGGGCCTCGTCGACGGTGCCGGAGGTCACGATGTTCCAGCCGGCCCGGCCGTTGCTGATGTGGTCGAGGGAGGCGAACTTCCGGGCGGTGTGGAAGGGCTCGTTGAAGGTGGTGGAGACGGTCGCGATGAGCCCGATGTGCTCGGTGACGGCCGCGATGGCGGAGAGCAGCGTGAGCGGCTCGAACCCGCCGAGGGCGTTGTAGCGGGCCTTGCCCCAGAGGGCGAGCCCGTCGGCGAAGAAGATCGAGTCGAGCCGCCCGCGCTCGGCGGTCCTGGCCAGCTCCTGGAAGTAGCGCAGGTCGGTGACCCGTTCGGGGCTGCTGGCCGGGTGCCGCCAGGCGGCGTCGTGGTGGCCGGCGTTCATGAGGAAGGCGTTGAGGTGGAGGGTCCGGGGTGCGGTCATGTCGTGTCCTCGGTGGAATCGGCTCAGGGCGGGGCCCCTCCTGCTCGGTCAGCCCGCGAACCCGGACCGGTTGCGCCATCCCGCCTCCCCACGCTGATTGGAGAACTCCTTTCCAACCAGCACCACGAGCAACCCGGCGAACCTTCCCGGTCACAGCACTAGACATCCTCCAGTCCCGCTCGGAGCACTTGCGCCCCGAACATTCGGACGGCTACATGATGAGCCGCGCCAGCCAAGCCACTGGGTTCGCTGAGTAGGCGTCACGACTCAATCAGACAGCACGCTCATCCTCGAACACCGCTATGACTCTCCGCGATCGCTCCCCAAGATCTGTGCCAGAACCCAGAATCTACCGACAACCGTTCCTGCTTCTGCCGTATGCAGCCAGCCTCACCTGCTGGAGACGCCACAAACCCGCCTCATGATCGTGCTACGAGCTCATAGTAAGGCGGCCCATATTCCGCAACACCAATCGGGAAATCAACTTCGACCAGAACTTTGAAAATAAACTCAGAGGCCGACATGCGGAACTCTGACCATTCCCCCTCGGAATTCTGGACAACGATCGGCCATGCACTCGACGGGCCAGGGTCGGCCAGCCAATAGATCTGACATTCCGAGTATGTATCAGCCCACGGGAGCAACCCTGCAGATCCGGGCCGATAGACACCGAACCTCAGAATGTCCGCCGCAGCAAGACTATTCACTTCGACAATTCGCTGCAACGAATACCACTGATCGCGAAGCATTGAATCGGACCCACCCGAAGAAGAGGCCACCTCAAGGAATCCGCTAAACGTTCCGCGCCCGAAAATTTCACAAACCTCCTTGAAATCCTCAGGCAGCGCGCAGCGCAATTCGCTTTCAATGTCATCCCACGCAATTCGAATCGATAGGCGGTTCCACTGAAGCGCCTCGACGACCCTATCCACCCAGTTCATAACGACATCACACCCTTCTAATCCCTAGTGTTGATAGTTTTCTATTATTGCGAAACCTGCACCTTCCCTATCTCCTATCCAGCCCAAGTAGACACGGACAGGGATGGGATTGGTTCCGACATACTTCGGAGTGACGCTGTAGTATATCGTCTCCCCACCTTCCACGCGCCTCGCCAGATCCCTTTCATAACTTGCCATATCGGGGGAATTTGATTTGTTGTACAACGGGACCAAATTCCGAGCATCCTCGCCAGAACCCCCGAGGGACTTGGCTATCAAGTGGCCACGCTGCAGCCCTCGCCCCGGCCCCCAACCTCGCGGCTGGTTATTCCAGCCAGAATTCCGATCGAAAGGGAACTCCGTCCCCGTTCCAACCAAATTTGTTTCCTGAGTGTCGAATTTCCAGTTCATTTTATCATCCAAATAATTATAATCCCCTTTATTAAGGCAAGCTCGCGCACCTTGGGCTCGGCCAAGCGCATCAAGCGGCGCGTAATATATGGCCGAATTTCCTTTCTTGCATCCGCCTCTGTCGACGGGTGAACTCCCGAAGCTTCCTTCAGTCGCTTGATCGACGGTTAGATGAAGACCCAGGCCGTAGTCTGCCGAAATATCCCCATCCGGATTAAATCCAGGACCGTCCTCGAAAAACTTGAGAAAATCGGAGGATCCGAAAACAGCCTGCCAGCCGTCATCTTCCGTCCATTGCGCGTCGTCAATAGCATCGGTGTCGATTTCGGGAACATGCACAGGTGTAATGATCGGCGGATATTTATCCTTGTTGGGATCTCCATCGCCCGGAGGGGAGTACGGAAGGGCGCACCTGGTGCGGCAGGGTCCGCCACCGCGCGATCCGCTGGCAGCGTCACCGATTATTCCCACGACGCTGGGAGCCGATCCTGTTCCGCACATCCAGTGATTGCACATCTGGCGGGGCATGGTCCAAGGCGAGGCGCCAACACTCGGGCCCGCAATGGATACGGTCTGGTAGTACCCGCCGTACTTGAGCCACCCCGGGAGCCTTTTCGACCAGCCGAAGGATCCATACGTCTTGGTGAACCTAGGCAGACTCACCCGGTCTGCCGCCGCGCTCGCTGCTCGCTGGCCCGCAGCCTTCCTCTCCAACTGATCGGTTGATTGGTGTCCTGTGGGGTCGGTTCCGTTGAGCGGGCTTGCGTTGGCGTAGGTGTAGCGGTTTGCCTGGACGGAGGGGTTCGGGTCGAGTTGCCAGGTGTCGCGGCTGGTGAAGCTGCCGATGCCGGGCTGGTACCAGCGGGCGGCCATGTTGACTTCGTCGGTGCTGGGGTCGGTCCAGCCAGACTGGTATCCGATGTTGGGGTTGGCGCCGCTGGTGGCGGTGGTCTTACCGAACGGGTCGTAGTTGCGGGAGCCGGCGAGGGCGCTGCCGTCCGGAGTGAGGCTGGCGACGAGGTCGTCGTGCTGGTCTGTGACGGCAAGGCGTGCGGTGCCGGTCTGGCCAGTTGTGGCGGTGGAGAGGACGGAGCCGGCGGGGGTGCGGGTGTAGCTGGTGGTGGCGTCGGTGACCAGGTTGTTGGAGCCGCCGTCGTAGGTGAAGGGCTTTGTGTTGTGGGTCAGGACGCGGTCGAGGCTGTCGTAGGTGAAGGTGCTGGTGCCATTGGTGATGGTGCGTTCGAAGGCATCGGACTGGATCTGCTGTGTGGCGTTGGCGTCCGCGGAGTCGGTGATGGTCTTCTCGCTGCCGCGGGCGCTGTAGGCGTAGGTTTCGGTGCCCCAGGTTTCCAGGCGGTTGCGTGCGTCATAGGTGCCTGTGAAGGCGCCGCGCTTGGTGAGGTTGCCGGCCTTGTCCCATTCGTAGGGGGTGTTGGTCGTCCCGTCGTTCCATGAGGTCATGCGGCCGGCAAGGTCGTAGGTGTAGGTGTTGGCGGCTGCGCCCGCCGTGCCGGTGGTGGTCTTCTTCACCAGCTGGTCGGAGAGGTCGTAGTCGTAGGCCTGGCCCTGGACGTCGCCACCTGCGGTGCGGGTGACGGTGTCCTTGTTAAGGCGGCCCAGACTGTCGTAGGAGTAGGTGCGGTTGGCACTGATCGTGTAGGTACCGCCGGTGGCGGGGCGGGCGTACTGCTCGACCGTGGGCCGGCCAGCCGCGTCGTAGTCGCTGCGGACCTGGGTGCCGGTCAGGGGGTCGGTGCTGGTGTCGAGGCGGCCGCCCGTGTCGTAGGTGAACGCCGTTGTGCCGGCCGCGTCGGTGCGCGAGGCCATGTTGCCGTCAGCGTCGTAGGTGTAGGCGGACTTGCCGGAGGGGCCGTCGGAGTTCAGGAGCTGGCCGCGGTCGTTGTAGGTGTAGGTGTTGGCGGCCAGGACGCTGTCAGTGCCGGAGCCCGTCATGCGGCCTGCGAGGTCGTAGGAGAGGGTGCGGGGGCGGGTGGCGACGGCTGTGCCGCTGCCGGTCTCGCCTGTGAGGCGGCCGAGGGCGTCGTAGGTGCGCTGGCGCTTGACGTTGCCGGGCAGGAGTTCGGAGACCGGCTGTCCTGCGGCGTCGTAGCTGGTGGTCCAGGTTCGGACGTCCGGGGTCCAGTGCTGGGTGGTGGCGGGTTCGATGGTCGATTCCGGCAGGCCCCAGGGGGTGAAGGTGTAGTACGTCGCCTTGCCGCGGCCGTCGGTCAGGCGGGTACGGTTGCTCGCCGCGTCGTAGCCGAAGGTGGTCGTGATGGAGTCCGTCGCTGTGACCGGTTCGATCTGCTTGGTCATGCGGCCGAGCGCGTCGTAGGTGTAGGTGCGGCGCGATCCGGTGGCCGAGGTGGATGCTGTCACGTTGCCGTCGGCGTCGTACTCGGAGGAGGCGGTACGCAGTGCGGTGGTACCCGTGCCGAAGTCGGTGGTGGCTGTGGGCTGGCCCAGGACGTTGTAGGCGGTTGTGGTCTTGCGGCCGGTGGCGTCGGTGGTTTCGGTCGTGCGGCCGAGGCCGTCGTAGGCCGACTTGGTGATGCCGCCCAGAGGGTCGGTCACTGTCAGGACCTCACCGGCCGTGTTGTGCGTGGCCGTGGTGGTGCGTCCGGCAGGGCTCTTGGAGATTGTCTGGTTGCTGGCGTCGTCCCAGGTGTAGCGGGAGACCAAGTTTTTGAGGGTGGGCTTGCGTTCGACGATGGTCGAGGTCAGGTTGCGGCCGAGCTGGTCGTAGGTGGCCTCGTTACGAGAACCGGTCGGGTCCGTCACGGAGAGCTGGAGACCGGTGGGCGTCCAGCTGTAGGTGCTGACCCCGCCTCCGGACAGGGCGGTGGCGGCCCCGTTGAGCGTGTTGGTTCCCGGAGCCTGCAGGGCCGTTGTTCCGGTAAGTGCAGGGTCGGTCTTGCTGGTCAGGTTGCCCAGCTGGTCATAGGTGAAGTACGTCGCTCGGCCCAGGGGGTCGGTTTGCGAGGCCGGGTTGCCGAGCTGGTCGTAGCTCGTGCGGGCAACGCCGGTGATCTTGGTTCCGCCGGGCGGGGTGTAGTCCGGGAGCGTGACGGCCGTGGCACGGCCCAGTTTGTCGGTCTCGGTGCGGGTCACCATGCCCCGGGCGTCACGCGTGTCGGTGGCTTCGGCGAAGGTGTTGTAGCCGGTGAGGGTCTTGGGCGTGACGGCGGTTGCCGCGGCGCCGTTCTCTTCGGCCTGGACCTGCGGGGCGGTCTGCTCGACCAGGCGGCCGAGTGCGTCGTAGCGGTTGGTGGTGGTGTTGCCGCGCGGGCTGACTTCGGTCAGCGGCAGGCCCCGCTGGTCGAAGGTGGCCGTACTGGTGCGGGTGGTAATGCCGTCGGTGACGGTCGCCTTCTTCGGGTTGCCCGCGATGTCGTACTCGGTGGTGGCGGTCAGCTTCTTGCCCGTGCCGTCGATCGACTGCGTTGCCTCGGTGACCTGGTCGTCGCTGTTGTAGGACGTGGCAGTGATCCGGTTGAGGCCGTTGGGATCTAGGACGGTTCGGGTGGTGCGTCCGGTGGCGTCGACCGTGTTGGTCACCGTGGTGCGGCCGCCGCCGGTGGTCTGGCTGGTGAGGTTGCCGGCGCCGTCGTAGTCGTTGGCCTCAAGGACGATATCGTGCGTGGTGCCGTCGGCCTGGGTGACCGCCTTGGCTGTCGTCTTGGCTTTCCGGCCGTCGTCGAAGTAGGTGAAGGTGGTGGTGGCGCCCATCGGGTCCGTGGTGGAGGCCAGGCGCCCTGCCGGGTCGTAGGCGTGGGAGACCAGGACGAGGTCACGGGTCTGGCCGGCAGGGTCGCCGGTCCAGTTCTTCAGGACCGACTCGGCCAGGTTTCCGCGCTTGGTGAAGGAGTGGGTGACGACGTTGCCCGCCGCGTCGGTCTCCTGCACCACGCGCCCCATGGGGTCGTGAGCGAAGGCGGTTACGTTGCCAACTGGATCGGTGACCTTCTCATTGAGGCCCTGGGCGTTGTACTGATAGGTGGTGGTCCGTGTGGTGTCGCCGCCGGTCGTGTCCTGGGTGGACTCGGTGAGGAGCAGGCCGTCCGGGTCGTAGGTGCGGTTGACCGCGGCGGTGTGGGTAGTGCCGGTGATCTCGTTCTTGACGCCGGGGCCCGTCTCGGATGCGACGCGGGACATGGCGTTGTAGGTGTAGGTCGTCGTGACCCCGGTCGGGGTGGCGTCGGAGGTCTGGGTCTCGGCGAGTTTGCGGCCCAGGCCGTCGTAGGTGTAGGTCGTGGCGAGGCCTGAGGGGGCTGTCGACTTGGCGAGGTCGCCGGAGGCGAAGTACACGTACGAGGCGGTCGCTCCGCCCGGGCTCTTCTTCGTCGCGACCAGGCCCGCGGGAGTGGTGCCGCCGCCGGTGGCCGGCTCGGTGCCGGTGGTGTAGGTGGTGGCTGACGTGCGGCCGTCGGCCAGGGTCACGGTGTCGGTCAGGCCAAGCGGCGTGTATGACGTGGTCGTCCGGTAGCGGTTGTCGGCCAGACCCGCAGAGCGCGCGTCACGGATGGCGGTCGGCTTGCCGTTGCGCGGATCCAGTAGATCGGCGGCGTTGTAGTAGTAGTCGATGAACGAGGTCCAGCAGGAGTCGTCGTCGCGGCAGGTGGTCGTCGACACGGTGTTGCCGCGCTCGTCGTGGCCGGTAACGGTGGCGTGCCCGTTGGGGTCGGTGACGGTGTGGAGGAATCCGCCTGTGTCGTAGGCGTAGGTCGTCACACCGCCATCCGGGTTCGTGGTGGCGGTACGGCGCTGGCCCCGCACGGCGTCATATGTGCTGCTGGTCTTGGCCCCCATGGGGTCCGTGACCGTCACTGTCGCGGTGAGAGAGGAGCCGGAGGCGCGGGTGCGGGCGTTGTAGTGCTTGGCGACCTGCTCGCCCGTGAGCGGGCTGGGGTAGACGGCGACCTCGTCCAGCTGGCCTGTGAAGTAGCTGAGGTTGCCTGGGGAGGCAGGCCAGTTTCCGGCGTAGCCGGCGCCGATGTAGGTGTAGTTGTTGGCCTGGTGATGAACAGGCACGTTGGTGGCCTCGGCGACTTGGGTGCCGTCGAGGTAGAGCGTCTGAGTGGATCCCTTGGCCGTGACGACAGCGTGGTGCCACTGATCGTCCGTCACCGTGGCGGGTGAGGTGTTGGTGGCGGTGGAGCCAACGGTGAAGTACTGGCCATGGAGCTTGTTGTCCGACCCGACGTACAGGACGGGCGTCCAGTTCACAGAGGGGTTGGGCAGTTGGCTTTCCTGGTTGCTGAGGAGCACACCCGGCTTGGTGGTCTTGAACCAGAGTTCGACGGAGAGGTCGGTGTCGGGGATGATCCCGGCGCCGGGGAGCCGTGCGTAGCCGTCGCCGGTGAATTCGGCTGCGGTGCGGTCGCCGATGCCGAAGGCGCCCGTGGTGTTCAGTTTTGTTTTGGTGTAGGTGCCGTTGCCGCCACTCGCGGTGATCTTGTTGGTGACGCGGGTGCCGGTGGTCTCGTCTAGCTGCCAGTAGCTGGTGGGGGCGTCGGCCATGACCGTGCCCTGGTACTGGTTGCCGGTTCCGGCGACGAGGCGGGTGCGGGCCTTGTAGTGGTCGGCGACGGTGGCGGCGTCCAGTTCCTTGCCGTAGAAGGCGGCCTCGTCGAGCTGTCCGGAGAAGTAGCGCACTCCGGCGGGCTGTCCGTCCCAGGCCCAGTGGGAGTAGCCGGCGCCGAGGTAGGCCTGGACCACGGTCTGCGGAGTGACCGCTCCGGCCTGGTATCCGACTTTTACGCCGTCCAGGTACATGGTCTGTCCGGTGGTGCCGCCGGTGAGGACCACGTGGTGCCAGGCGTTGTCGGTCACCGGGTTGGTGCTGGTGATGGATGTGCCCTTGATGCCGCGCCAGAGCTCGCCGCGGAGCTTGCCGTCGGCGTCGATGAGCAGGCTCGGGTTCCACTGGGTGGGTGTGGTGGCCAGGTCGGTGTTCTGTAGGCCGAGGAGGACGCCGTTGGGCTTGTCGGTGCGGAACCACATTTCGGCTGCGAGGGCGGTCGCGCCGCCGATGGTCTCGGCAGGTACGTCGACGGCTCCCTTGGTGCCGTCGAGGGTGACCGAGCCGTTGTCGCCGTCCAGGAATGTGCCGACCGAGCCGAGGGTGACGCCGTCGTGGTAGGAGCCGTTGCCGCCGCTGGATATCTCATCGGCCGCGGCGGCGCCGCTGCTGTCACCCAGGCGCCAGTAGTTGACGGGGCCGGTCGCCTGGACGGCAGTGGTGTACGCCTGTGAGCCGGAAGAGTACTGGGGCGGAGAAATCTTCCAGGTACCGCCCGACTCGTCGGTGACCTGGGTGGCACGTTCGGTGTCGTTGTCGTACGTGACCTGGGCGCCGGTGCGGCCCGAGGGCAGGATGGACTTGCTCAGCTTGGAGGTGCCAGTACGTGCGTCGTAGTGGGCGCGAACCGTTCCGGCGTCCAGGGCCCGGTGGTAGACGGCGACATCGTCCATGCTGCCGTTGAAGTAGCGGACTTCCTGGGCGGCATTGCCGTCCCAGGCCACGCTGGAGAATCCGCCGCCGAGGTAGGCGAACGTCTTGGCACTGTGGTCCACGGTCCCTGTGCGGGAACCGACAGCCTGCCCGTCGAGGTACAGCGTCTCGCCGGTTCCGCTGCTGGTGAGAACCGCGTGGTGCCACGCCCCATCGGTGACCGTGACCGTCGAGGAGATCGGGGCCTTCCACTCGCCGGCCAGCTCGAAACCACCACGGAGCTTGCCGGTCGTGTCCACGACGAGGGCCGGGTTCCACATGTACGGCTTGCCGTCGGTGATCCGCTTGTCCTGGAAACCGACCAGGACACCGGGCTTGGCCGTCTTGAACCACAGCTCCAGGGACAAGACCTTCGAGGCGGACAGGGCCGCTTCGGGGAGCTCCATGTAGGAGTTGGTTCCATTGAATGTGGCTGCCTTGTTGCCCGTCCCCGTCATGGCACCCGCGCTGGCGAGGGTGACGTCGCGGTAGCGGCCCGCGTTCAGGCCGGTACGCGAGACCGCGTCACTCTGCGCGTTCTCGCCCTCGCTCTCGTTCAGCCGCCAGTACGAGACCGGATTCGCATCCAAGACGGTGCTGCGGTACTGCGAACCGGCTGTGTACTCGTACAGCGTGCAGGCGGTCGTCGAGGTCGGCGGGC
The DNA here is from genome assembly GCF_003287935.1 of Streptomyces sp. ICC1. Lineage (GTDB taxonomy): Bacteria > Actinomycetota > Actinomycetes > Streptomycetales > Streptomycetaceae > Streptomyces > Streptomyces tritrimontium. The sequence continues at coordinate 5,365,486 of NZ_CP030287.1, read as the reverse complement.
ACACCTTGGCCAGCCGGCCGTTGCTGTACGTGTAGGTCCACTTCAGCGCCGGAGAGCCGGGCCCGATGGCGTCGGTGGAGACCGAGCTGACTCGGCCCACACTCCAGGTGAAGGTCAGGGCGCGCTTGGACAGCGCGTCCGTGGCCTTGGTCAGGAGCCCGCCGGTATAGGTGAGGAGCTGCTCGCGGCCGTTGCCGTCCGCGGCCTTCGTCAGCAGCCCGGCAGTGTCGAAGGTGTAGAGGGCCCCGCTCGCGTCGCGCAGCGTCCAGCCGCCGGTGACTGCGGTCAGGACACCCATGGAGCCGGAGGGTGCGCTGTAGGTGCCGTCATTGTTCCGGCCGAAGCGGATCTGGCTGCCTGCTGCGAGGGTGATGACGACGTTTCCGTCGGCCTCTGCCTTGGCCCGCATGTCCCAGCGGGTCGCCCAGCCGGTGCCGAAGGCGTTGTTCTGGCGGGGGTCCTGGGAGTTGTACGTCCGGGTGACCGCGAGATCGGGTCCGACTACGGGTACGGCGGCGTCGGTGGCGGCGGTCGTGTAGTTGCCCGCGCGCTCACCGAAGCCGTGGCTGCTGTCCGAGCCGCCGAGGTGTGAGGTGATCGCCGGCTGCGGGACCTGCGGGGTCAGGATCGACGGCTGTGTCTGGGCCGACTGGGCCTGGCCGTCGTTGGCGTATCCGTACCAGGCGTACGTCTTGGACCAGGAAAGCCAGCCTGCGGGCACGGCCCAGCTCTGCGAGGGCGCGGCTGGGGACTGCCGGCAGTTCTTGCGGGTGTCCGCCCCTTCGACCTCACATACCTCGAATGTGTACGTCAGGGCGCTGGGATAGCGGTCCTTGTCCTCTGCGGAGATCCACAGGGTCGGGGTGAGGGTGTCGCTGAGGGAGCCACTGGGCGGGGCCGCGCCGGTGAGGTAAGGCGGAATGTTGACCGCATCGACCCTGATGGGCATGCCGGGTACACCCTGATCGACGAAGCTGGTCGAGCCGTAGTCGTCCATGGTCCACACCAGCGTGTACGTCCCGGGCGTCAGCGGAGCGATCGCGGCGTCAACGGTCACCGAGCCGCCCGGGGGCACGTCCTGCGGCATATCCGTCCAGCGGACCTTGCTCCAGTCGCCATTCCGGTTGATCAGGTTGTTGTTGGCGTCGAACAGGTCGTAGCGGAGCTTGTAGTTGGCGTTCTTGGACCACGTGGCCTGGCCCTGGTTGGTCACAGTGGCCTTGAACCGGCCTTCGGACGTCGCCGTCATCGGCTGAACGAACCCGCCCGCCTGGTAGACGGCTCCATAGCTCGTCCACGTCACGTCCAGGCTGGGAGCCCCGTTGGGGTAATCGTCCGAGCCGAAGTTCTTCCAGCTCTTGGAATCCGTGTCCGAGGCCTTGACTGCGAGGCCGTAGTTCGGCTTGCGGTTGTGCGTCCAGTCATCCACGAGCTGGCGCCCATCAGGGCCGAGCGGAATTCCCTCCCAGGCCGGACCGCAGGACCAGGTGTTGGTCCCGTCGGGACGCCAGCCATGCGCGAAGCTCTTCGAACCCAGTGCGGGTCCGGTCGCCGGCCCCGGCCAGGCGGAGGTGCTGGACTCCGACCAGTTCGAGGTGATCTGGTGCACGGTCACCGGACGAGCCGTGCATGAGGAGGACCACGTGTTGTACAGCGACAGCTTCGCGGCGACCACATAGCCGTTCTTCATCGCGCCGCTGCCGAGCCCGTCGAACTTCAGGAACCCGGCCGCCTTGTGACCGCCGCCGTCGTAGGTACCGGCCTTGATGTTGGTGTCACTGGCGAAGTTCTGGTTGTACGGGTGCTCGACGTAGGTGCCCGAGGTGGATGACACGCCCGTCACGGACGGGTCCACCTTCACCGGGAAGACCCGCTCGGGCGCCGACAGCCATTGTGCGTCCAGGGTGGCGACGAGGATCTGGCGGTTGCCCGAGGTCTCCAGCGTGTAGGTCACGCCGGAGGAAATGACGCCCTCGTTGGAGTTCTCGGCGCGCTTGGAGTCCTCCATCCAGCCTGCGGGCATCCAGCCCTGCTGCTTCCCGGCCGCATCGGTGAAGGCGATCCCGCCCAGACCGTCGAGCTTCGCAGTCAGGCCGTTCAGTGCCAGGGGGAACCGCCACTGAGTGGGTGCGGACTTGTCCTTGAGGATCAGTGTCTCCTTGACGGAGTCACTGCCGGCTATCAGGACCACATCGGATGACTTGCGGACCTCGGGATAGGTGATGACGCTTCCATCCACCGTGCCTGCAGAGTGAGCGGCGCCTTCGATCCCATAGCCGATGGAGACGGTGCCACTCATGCCGAGAATGGCCAGCGATTCCGCGTCGGCGTACTCGGCGAAACGCACCACGTCTTGTGTGGACTGCGTCTCCCACCCCGCGCCGCCCACGCTCATGGTCCGCGCGCCTGCGGGCTTCGTCAGCCGCGCGTCTATGACATTCCATTTCCCGTCAGGGGCAAGGAAGTTGACCGGCTCATTGTAGAAGCGCGTCGTGTATGTGCCGTCCTTGTTGAGGAACGTCCGCGCACGTTCCGCGCGCTCCGTCGTCACCTCGGTACTGGCGTTGGAGTCGAATCCCTTCGGCTCCGGAACCACGGGAGCGGGAACCGTCGTGAACGGGACCGGCGCCGGAGGCTTCGGCTCTGTACCGAGCTCTATCTGGAGGGAACCGCCATCCGCTGGCAGCTCGCCCGGCGCCTTCTGCGCGCCACTACGCCCCCCGCCCGCTGCGGCGCCAGTCACGTTCCCGGAAGCATCGTGGCTGCGCCCGCGCGCCGAACCCCAGGCCTGACCAGGGCGCTCCCCCGCACCAGAACCCTTCGCGGCGACAACCCACTGATTCGCGGCCAGGGCGGCCTGCTCCGTGCCGGCCAACACAGCCATGACGAAAGCGATAACAACAACAGACGGACGCGCGATGCGCACGAAGAGCCCCCACAAGAACGATCAAGAGGGGGCCATTCCTATCCGCACTCACAGCAAACGCACAACAGTCGCCCAGCTTGCGATCTCGGCAGGCTCCTGAAAGCTGCACCCGGCAGATAGATCCATTTACTGACGGACCATAATCAATCTTCAGAGGTGGGCCAGACTACGCGTGACGGATATCACGACGGCCTGCGGCTGTCAGCGTTCACGTAATTCGGCTCTGTCGGGGATCTTGTGATGTCGCAGGGCTGAGCTGGGCAGTCTTCGGGTGTGCGGTTCAGGGGTGTTGGGGCGGTTGTTGCCGCATCTGTCCGGTGTTGTCATCGAGTCGATCAAGCGAACGGTCGGGGTCATCACGCTTCGCGCGGGGTGTCAGACGTCTCCGGTGAGATGCCCGGGATGCGGTATGCCGTCGTGGCGGGTGCACGGACGGTACGTCCGCCGGCTCGGCGACGCACCCGTGGCCGGCAGCCCCGTAGTCATCGAGCTGACCGTGCGCCGGTTCAAGTGTCTGAGCAGCCGGTGCCCGGCGGTGACGTTCGCCGAGCAGATCGAGGGGTTGACCAGGCCGTATGCCCGGCAGACGCAGGTGCTGCGGTCGATGCTCGCCTCGATCGCTCTGTGTCTGGCGGGCCGTCCCGGCGCCCGCCTGGCCGCGGCCCTCGGGATCCGCATTGCCAAGGACGCCCTGCTGGACCTGCTCCGCTCGGTCCCGCCACCAATCGGCGCCGTCAGATTCCTGGGAGTGGACGATTTTGCTCTGCGCAAGGGCGACTCCTACGCGACGATCCTGGTTGATCTGGAAGCCCGCCGCCCGGTCGATGTCCTGCCCGGCCGGGACGCCGAGCCACTTGCCGCGTGGCTTCGCCTGCACCCGGAGGTGGAGGTGATTTGCCGGGATCGGGCCGGCGCCTATGCGGAGGGAGCCCGAACCGGTGCCCCGCAGGCGATGCAGGTCGCCGACGCCTGGCATCTGTGGCGGAACGTCGCGGATGCGGTGGAAAGAACGGTCGGATCCCACCACGGGTGCATTCAGTCCGCGTTCGCGGCGACCCGGTCATGGCGGAGGCGACCGCGAGGGACCTGGTCACGCCGGAGCCGTCCAGGCCGGTGGCCGTGCCGTTCGTCCCGCCGGACGGCATGCTCGACGTCAACGGCCAACCCCGGCGCCTGGTGGCCCGCACGACAGAGAGATACGCGGCGGTCCAGGCCCTGCTGGCCGAGGGAAGGTCGCTGGCGGCGATCGGCCGGACGCTGCGGCTGGACCACTCCACCGTCCGCCGCTTCGTCCGAGCCGCCAGCCTCGACGAACTCCTGGTCAAAGCCACCGGCAGGCTGTCTCTCCTGGATGAGCACAAGACCTACCTCCGCGCCCGCTGGCTGGAGGGCTGTCACGACATTCCCCAGCTCCACCGGGAACTGCGCGAGCGCGGATTCACCGGGAGCGTCCAGTGCCTCCGCCGCTACTTCCGAGCCTTCAGACCTCCCCGCCAACCAGGACGGAAGCAGCAACCGGTGTCCCGGCCGCGGCCCAGGCCGGCCCCGAAGCCCCGACGCGTCGTCCGCTGGATCATGACGAACCCCCAGCACCTCGCGGCCGCCGACGCCGCGGAACTGAAGGAGATCCGTACGGCCTGCCCTCACCTCGACGCCGCCGCACGGCACGTCCACGACTTCGCTGAAATGCTCCACCACCTTCGCGGAGACCAACTTCCCGATTGGATGGAGCGAGTCCTTACTGACGACCTCCCAGCCCTCCACTCACTGGTCAGCGGCCTGCGACGCGACTTCGACGCCGTCACCGCAGGTCTCTCAACACCGTGGAGCTCCGGCCAGGTTGAGGGCCACGTCACCCGCGTCAAGCTCATCAAGCGCATGGCCTACGGACGAGCCAACCTCGACCTCCTACGCCAACGGGTACTCCTCGGCCCATAACCCTGCGACACCACGCGATCCCCGGCAGAGCCCGATTTGCCCCAGGTGCCCGTCTAGCTGGGAGCTGATGACTCGGCTCGTCAGAGGTCGACGCGCTGCTCGGCAGCCGATGTGTCATCGACGGAGCCGTAGCGCAGGACGACAAGCGCTGGCCGGAACGGCAGGTCGTTCAGGATGGGTGCCATGACAGCGAAGAGTGCATCGGCGTCCGGTCCGTAGGCGTAGAGGACCACCTTGCCTCCTCCGTACTCGTTCCCGTCGAACTCGCCGACGTCAGCTTGCTCGATCGCCTCGGTCAGCAGGGACTGAGCCTGGCGGACGGCCTCCCGTTGGCTTGGATCGCCGAGGCCGGCGTCGGCCAGTCGGTAGTGAGCGATGACGGCATGCTCAACGTCGGTTTCTGCTTCGTCTGTGTCGGTCATGCGGGAAACGCTCTCATCCCGGACCGACATCCTCGCCAGCCTGGCCCTCCGGAACGCGGTCCTAGGAGCCAAACCTCGACCTCCTACGCCAACGCGTACTGCTCGCCCCGTGACCCTGCGACATCACAAGATCCCCGACTGTGAGGATGGAGCGGCACCGCTCGAGGGTCTGACCCGATCCCCGATTGACGCTTCGGCTGTCCTCACTCTGAATCGTCGACCTTCCGAGCGGGTGCCATTGCGTGTACCGGCCGGCGATCGTGACCTCATAGAAGCTTGACTCAAGCGGTCCCATCACAGTCGTGTCCGTCTGCCGGCCGGTGCGCGCGAGCCCATTCGCCGCGCACGGAAGGAACTCGGCCACCATGTCACAGCCCATCGAGGTGATCGGCGGGATCGACACCCACACCGACGTTCACCAGGCCGCCGTCATCGACACCATCGGCCGGCACCTGGCCACCGAGGCGTTCCCCACAACACCTGCAGGCTACCGAGACCTGCTGGAATGGCTGTACTCCCACGGTCAAATACTGGTTGTGGGCATGGAGGGCACAGGCTCCTTCGGCGCCGAGCTTTCCCGTTATCTCCATGCCAACGAGATCGCTGTTATTGAGGTGGACCGACCCGACCGTCGCGCTCGTCGCGCGGCCGGGAAGTCCGACCCCATCGACGCCTATGCCGCCGCCACTGCGGTACTCGCCGGCCGCGCCACGGGCATCCCGAAGCACCGCGATGGCGCGGTCGAGGCGATCCGCGGGCTGCGCGTGGTGCGCGCCAGTGCCGTCAAGGCCCGCACCCAGACCATCAACCAGATCAGATCACTGATCATCACCGCGCCCGCTGCAGTACGCGAAGCACTGCGCTCGCTGACCACCACCGAGCTGGTCCGACGGCTAGCCGCCAGCCGTCCGGGCACCGATCTGGCTGCCCCGGCCACGGCCGTCAGAATCGCCCTCAAGCGTCTGGCCAGGCGATACCGGCACTTGAGCGAGGAGATAGCAGACGCGGACGCCGACCTGCGCGACCTGATCACTCGCACCGCACCCGGCCTGCTCGCGTTGCCGGGCGTTGGGACTGAGACCGCCGGGCAGTTGCTGGTCACCGCCGGCGACAACCCCGACAGGCTCGCTTCAGAGGCCTCCTTCGCCCACCTGTGCGCCGCCGCACCCGTGCCAGCCTCGTCCGGACGCACCGACCGTCACCGACTCAACCGTGGCGGAGACCGCCAGGCCAACCGCGCGCTGCACACAATCGTGCTGGTCCGCATGCGTCACGACCCGCGCACCCGCGACTACGTCGCTCGACGCACCCGCGAAGGACTCAAGACGAAGGACATCTTCCGATGCCTCAAACGCTTCGTCGCGCGAGACGCCTACCGCCACCTCACCAGCGCATTCAGCGGCGCAACCGCGCCCTCTCCTACAGCTTGACGATCTATAGAAGCTTCAGAGCCGAATTACGTGACCGTCCACACCAGACCGGTCACCGCGGAGAACCTGAGCCTCCGCACGAGGGGTCGTGCTCATCCCACCGAGGATGAGCACGACCCCTCTTCACACCCTGGCGCCGGTGGCCGCACGCGGTTCCCCGGCACCCCGCCCGATGGCGGACCCCACTCTCTCTGACTCTCTCGGTTCTGGACCTCCTGCCATCGCTCGCCTCCCGCTCTCTCCTCAGCCCCGAGAATCACGCCGTCTGCCGTGGGGAGTTGTCGGAACACCTGGTTGACATGGTCGTACCGGACCGGACCGGCCTCCCGGACAACGTGGTGCTCCGTCTCCCCGGCCTTGACTCTGAAGCTTCTATAGATCGTCAGGCGGTAAGAGAGGGCGCGGTTACGCTGGTGAGGTGGCGGTAGGCCTCTCGCGCGACGAAGCGTTTTACTGCGCCTCTCGCCAACGGGCCCGCAGAACTTCTGCGCAACAGCGCCCAGGAGAACTCGGCCATGGCTGTCCGTCGACCCTCGGGTCGGGCTACTGGAAAAACTCACGCGCCGGAGGGCAGCCGACTACGTAGCCTGTCGGAATGACAACCTCCTCTCGGCCTGATCCCCGTCGCCTTGGCGTGCCGAAGGAGATCGTCGATCAAGCCGCCCGTGCGCTACGCAACGCGCGGGGCTCCCTCGCTACCTTCGTTGAGGAACTCAGTCAGGCCGATCCGACGGCGGGCGTGGCGGGCACCGACGAAGCATGGATCGCGGCCTCGCATCACCGTCACCGCACGGGGCGCCGCAGGCTCCTGTCGTGGTCCGCGTTCACTGCGTCGTTGACCATCTCCCACGCGCTCGATCACGTCGTGGCCATGGAGCGAACCCTCACGGGAGAACCGGTGTCGATATGGCCCACGGTGTCCCTGTCGCGCGTCGTCCAGGAAGGCACCATCCGTATCTGCCACAGCCGACATGCAGCCGCCTCGCCGGAGGATCGGTGCGTGCGTCGCGCTGCGGCGGTGCTTGCGAGCGCATCTCACCGCGGCAAGGGAGTTCGATGCCCGGGTGCTTCCCGAGGCAGAGAAGGCGTGGGAGCGCGCTGAGCGCATCGTGACGGGTGCCGGTCTCAGCATCGACCTGGACAACAGGAACCGACCCGCCCGCGCTGTCCTGGGAGCCCACAAAGCTCCCCTCGCTCTCAACCTCACCGACCTGGCGAAGGCGCACACAACGCACCTCCCCTCCTGGGTACCGGCTCTCCTCGGGTGCAGCTCACAGCAGCATGTGGCTCGTCCAGCAGGCCGTCGGTTTCGACGACGAGGGGAATCCGTCCCTCTATGCCGACAGCGAGACCGTCAGCGCCGCCGTTCTCGCCGTCCTGGGGGCATTCGAGGACCTCACGGAGACCTTCGGTACCTACCACGGCCACGCAGGCACAGCCCAGGCGGTAGCCACCCTGCAGCGACGGACGCTGGTGGTCGTCGAACGGCAGAAGCGCTGGCGGCAGAGAGCAGCGCGCGACGCGGAAGCCCTGTTCTCCTGAACGTGCCGAGCCGGTCGGCCCGGTCCTGCCAGACGTCGTCGTGACGGCGTGTCAGTGAGATGTGCCAGGCTTTCGTCATGGACGAGTGGGACATAGCCAGCGCCGATCAAAGCCTGCAGGTAGGCGCTCGGCACCATACGGTTCCCGCCTTCTACCTTCGACGTTTCGGGAATCCCAACGAGCAGCTGTGGGTTCGAGATCGACGGTCACCGAAAGCGGGTCTTCGCAAGATAGCCGACTTGGCGATCAAGGACTTCTACACCTTCATCAACATCGACGGTGAGCCCGACGGTCGGCTGGAGCAACTACTGACGCGTGTCGAAGGATGGGCTGCGTCTGCTCTTCGCCGCGCAACGTCGAGTGTGACCTGGGGCAGCCCCGTGCACTCGCAGGATCACGCGGACATTGCCCTGTTCATGGCGTTCCAGTACGCACGAGGTCCGCGCCGACGCCGTGAGCTGGAGGTCATGTCCGACCTCTATACGCGCCTGGTCCAGCTCAACGAACCTGTCCACGGGGGACGCCGCGAGGTAGCGGAGTACCGGGCGCAGCTACGCGAGTTTCGCGAGCTGGAGTTCGCCGCACACCCCAACATGCACTTGAGCACGCTCAGCCCGTTGGCGCAGAAGCTCTACCCGTACTTCGCCGAGAGACCGCTGTGCGTGGTCTCGCTGACCGCAGGCGCGCTGGTGACCTGCGACGAGCCCATCGCCGCGTTTCGCGAGGACGGCAACCCTGCGCCCGTCCTGGCGCCTGCCCGCCAGCGCGTCCGAACCAGACGGCGGCAGGGCGCGAGGAAGGCGCGTCGGGCGACCTTGTTCCATGTCCAGAAGGCCGGCCATCACGGCCTGGCCCTGGCGGACCAGATCGCCATGCCGGTTGGACGCCGCACCATCATCGTCATGGGCGATCCGGAAATCTCTCTACCGTCGCACGTGCGCCTCAGCCCGGACGAGAGCATGATGGCCGCCGAGGCACTCAACCGGCGCCTGATCGAGCAGACGTATTTCTGCGCCTTCAGCCACCCCGAGGACCAGCACCTCCTCGCCCAGCCACTGCCCGAGCTCGGCCCTCTCTTCCATCTCGGCGGTACCCGCCCCGAAGACGGAGTGATCGCCGCGAACCCCCTTTCGCACCCACGCCCGCAACTCTTCGGTCGCAAGTAGGGAGCTGCTTCTTTGACCCGAGCAGCCACCCCGGTCCGCCCACCCCACGGCGCACAGAAGGCTCCACCAATGGAGTCAGGCAGCACGCGGATAGCCCGGGGCAGCCGCTGCTTGGGCTGAGCGCCGATTTTCCTACGTCCCCATCCAGGCGCCAAAGGACTCAAGAAGGCCGTTGTAGAACTTGTCGCCAGGGACGGAACCTGGATTCTTGCTCGCGTCGTAGAAGCCGGCGTTGGTGAATGTGGCAGACGCTGAAGCATTCAAGTTCTTGAAGAACGCAAGCTTGCCTCGGCCGAAGCCGACGAAGAGCCAGAAGACCCCCAGCGTCGCCGTGTTCTGGAGCAGTGAGCGGAACGCAGCCTTGTCCCATGGTTCGTCCCCGACCTGAACGATCACAAAGGCCGGGTCGGCGGCGCCGCTCTCCTGGTAGTGACCGACCGCACGGCGCATGGCTTCCGCGACGTTGCCCCAGCCCCAGTCCACCTGCGTATGGAGCTGGCCGATGCGTCCGCGGTAGTTGTCGAGGCTGATCTCTTCGAGGAACGGCTCTTGCCCGCTGGAGAAGATGACGGGAACCGTGCCGTCATCATCCAGGTTCGCTGACAGAGCCAGCACGCGCTCCGCGAAAGCCTGAACCGCGAATGATTCGTACATTTCCTCCATGTGCCAGTCGTGATCCAAGATCAGGTACACGGCCGCCCGCCGTCCGCCCATGCCCGTATGGACCAGGGCCTGCCCAGCCTGTCGGGCGGGTTCCAGCAATGACGGCGCCTTGCTCCCTACCTTGGACAGGTCCACTACAGCGTCCTGGCTGGGTCGACTGGTCTGCGCCGGGACTACTACTGCAGTGAGAACCGCCGGCTCATCGTCGATGGTGACGCCGTAGTCCGTTGCCAGGCCGGCCAGCCCCGAGGCATATCCCTGCCCCACAGCCCGGACTTTCCAGCCAGAACCTTTCCGGTACAGCTCGGCCAGAACGACCACCGTCTCCCCAGCAGTGAAGTCCGGGGCAGTGAATTCGATGGTCGGCGTCCCTTGCTGCGCAATGCTGAGCCGTGGGGCGGCCGCGAAGACGGCGCCGGACCGCAACGGGTCGGCGCTCGCAACCACGGCGACGGTCTCCACGTCGCCAGGTACCCGATCCAGGGAGGCACTGACGCTGTGACCGGCTACGGACACCCCGTCTTGCGCTGGATGGTTGTAGAAGACCAAGTCGTCGTCACTGCGAACCTTGCCACCAGGACCGAGGAGCAGGGCCGAGACATCCACGGAAAGACCCGTGGCAGCGACTGACAGCACAACCGAACCTGCAACCAGTTCCGTGTTCTGCCCCTTCATCAACGACCTGTTCACGAATTGCCTCTCTGGAGAACCCCGCGATCACGCGATTCTCTCCCGCGTTCCCCTCGCTCCACAGGCAAACCGGATGTTCGAGCTCCACCAGGCACTCAAGGCCAGCTTGAAACGTCGACGCCCGGGGCGTCGGGCCCGTCGGCGTGGGCCTGGGGTCGCCGGGGTCGCCGGTCGCGTGGCCGTCCTTGCGCTGGGCGATCTTGATGATGGCGCCGATGAGTCCGCCGCCCTTGACGACCGCCGTGATCCGCTCCCCGGACTGGATCCCGATCGCGGGGATCTTGGCCAGCACCTTGTTGGTCAGGTTGACCGCCAGCCCGTTGAAGAACTTGAAGTTCGCGCCCTTGAGGGCGGCCGATCCGCTGAACCGCAGTCCGCCGAGCTTCCCGAGGAACTTCAGGCCCTTGGCGCCGGCCGAGAAGCCCTTCAGGGCGCCGAGGCCCGGGACCACGCCCAGGACGTCGAGGCCGAGCTTGAGGAGGTTCAGCTTGCCGCCGCGGACCGTCATGTCGTACGCGTGCCCGGCCAGCGCGGCCGCGCTCGAGATGATGGCGAGGGCGGCGAAGATCGGTGCGAGGAACTGCAGGGGCGGCACGAAGGTGCAGATGACCGCGAGGATCGAGAAGATCGCGGCCATGTTGGAGAACCGGTCCGCCCAGTCCGCCAGCCAGTTCATGAACCCGCCGGGGTCGCGGACCCCGTCGTGGTGGATCACGTTCTTGATGTGCTTGGCGGCCTTGCTCGCGGCGTCGTCGCGTATGTCCTTGGCCTTGGAGACCTTGATGAAGCACTCCCGCTTGGCGGACCAGGCGTCGTTCTTCTGGTTCGTGAGCCGGGTGCGCTCCGGCCCGTCTTCGGGGGTGGGGGGCTTCGCGTCGTACTTCTCCAGGTCCTTCATGGCGGTCTTGTGCGTGGTGTCCGCCTCCAGGAAGTCGGCCAGCGCCTTGTCCGCCATCTTCTGCGCGCGGTGCAGCTCGCTCGCGTATTCGTCGGACTCGCCCTCGACCACCTTGGTGCCGATGGCCTTGGCGGCCTCGTCGTACCGCTCGTAGCTGCGCTTGAGGCGCGCCGAGGTGTTGTCCGCGATGTCGTGGAACCCGCGTCCGGCGTCGCTGTCCCAGCCGTCGACCGAGGAGAGGGCCTTGATGTTGGCGGCCTGCTTGTCGATCTCGTCGGCCATGTCGCGCAGCTTCTTGCCGAGCGCGGCGACCTCGTACGGGTCGCCGGGGACCGGGTCGCCGTCGTGCAGCGTGGACCAGTCGCGGGGGCGGGTGCTCACGGTGTCGGTCAGCCCTTCTTCTTCGCGCTGCGCAGCGCTTCGGCGAGTTTGCTGTCGACCTCGTCGTAGGTGTCCGCCGCGGTCTTGGTGAACTCGGCCAGGTGCTGGATGTCTTCCATGAGCTTCTTCCTGGTCTTCTTCCAGGTGTCGGAGAAGTCGTCGAAGACCTCGCGGAGCTTCTTGCTGCCGAGCGCGTCGTCGTAGGCGTCGGCGGGGTTGCTGTTGTCCTTGAACTGCCGGTGGATGGCGAAGAGGGAGTCCGAGCACTCCCTGATCATCTCCAGGTCGGCCCTGGTTCTCTCGCTCATGGATCAACTCCCTTGTCGGGGAACGGTGGTCGCGTGGCGCGTGGTCCCGGCGGCGGCGTCAGCGGTTGACGGCCTGGATCTCCTGGACGGTGATGTTCTGGACGGTGGTGAAGGTTCCCGGCGGCATGTTGGTCGGGCGCGGGCTGTTGGTTCCGACCCAGCTGACGTTCCAGGTGATGCTGGCTTCCAGCGAGTAGCCGCCGTTGCCCGAGGCGCGCAGGTACGTGAGTCCGCACGGCGGGGTCTTGTCGGCCGAGCCCTGGGTGAAGGGGGTGCCGATGCTGCCGTCGGCGTTGAAGGTGCACTCGCCCGAGGCGGGGTGCAGCTGGGCGTCCGCTGTGCCGGGCTTGATGCGGAGCGAGACGGGCGTCGCCGTGGTGGTGGCGGAGACGTTCACACCGGCGGCGTTGAGGCTCGCGGTGACGGAGACCGGCTTGAAGATGCCCTTGTCCAGCCAGGCCCAGGTGGGGAGGTTCACCTTGGTGTTCGCCTCGGGCGCGAGGGTCACCTGGGTCGTCGGGACGATGATCCGGTTGTAGGCCAGCTCGGCGAGCACCTGGGGGGTCACGGCCTGTCGCATCGGCGGCGGCGTGCCGTTGGGGACCCACTCGGGCAGCGTGCTGTTGCAGGCGAACGCGGCCAGCTCGTTGAGCCGGTCCTGGTTCATGACGGCGACCCAGAAGGCCCCCTGGCCCTCCTTGTCGAGGTTGTAGTCCTTGTAGTCGGTCTCGGTGTACTTCTTCCGGAGTTCGGCCATGGCGTTCTTGGCGTAGGACGGCTGGCCCGGATTGTTGACCACCGTGTCGTAGGAGGCCTTCTCGGCAGCCGCGAACTCACTGGCCGACATGGGCTCGAACCAGCACGCGGGCGGGGTCCAGTTGCCCGTCGGGGTGAACGTCTTGGGGTTCTTCCCGCCGGATCCGCCGGTCGAACCCGAGTAGCTGATGCGCGAGGTGAGCATCTGCCCGTCCCGGTCGCCCCCCGTGGTGGTCTCGCCTCGGGAGCCGCCACCGGGGTCCTTCCCGGCGAAGGCGGTGCCCGGTACGAGGGCAAGCGCGGTGGCGGTCGCGCCGATGATCAGCCAGCGGCCCGAACGGCTCATGACGCGCACGTCTTGCTCCCCCTCTCGGAGGTCAGCTTCGTGGTCTGCCAGACCCCTTGGGCGTTCTTGTCGACCCTGAGGGTGTAGGAGACGTACGACTTGTCGCTCGCGGGCTCCTCGTTGACCTTGCCCGTCTTGCGGTCCTTGGTGAACGCCTTGCTCTCGTCCGTGCAGAAGCCGACACCCGCGGACTTGTCGTCGAACAGCTCGATCCGGGGGCTGTAGTAACGCGTGGTTCCGGTGACCGTCAGGCCCTTGGCCTTGAACTCGGTGATCCACTTCGCGGCACCGATGAGGGCATCGCCCTTGTTGTAGAAGACGACGCCCGGCGTTTCGGGGGCGTCGCTCGTGATGGCCTCGTCGGTGGCGTTCATCTGAGCGCTGACATCGGTGAGGATCGCGTCCTTCACCGGCTCGCCCGTCGCCCACGTCTCGAAGACGTTCTTGACGTCCGCCGGAAGCGTGATCGTCGGCCGGCCCGCCGCCTGGGACGGGCTCGCGCTCGCGGATGCCGATGGTGGGGCGCTCGACTCCGATCCGGCGATTTTGTCGCTCGCCTTCGTTCCATCACCGCCGCACGCGGACAGGAGCAGGGCGGCAGCGGCCGTGGTGGCTACTGCGACGGGCAAGGTGCGGCGGGTCACTGGGCGACTCCTGATGGGGCGAAGGGCGTCTGAAGCTGTCTGACGCTACCTTTGTGGCGATCGGTTTCGCCAGGACGGTTCCCTTTACGTAACAGTGAGTTGTGCCTCCTGTCCGCTTCGGTGCCGGAAGTTTCCGGCGAATGTCGCAACTGCGACGGCCGCGCGGAGGGTCCGATGGCGAAGGACGAGGGCGTGGACCCCGGGGCCACGTAGGAGGATTGCGTCGGGACGGGGAAGTGCGGACCCCCGCCCCTCACGCGTGGCCGTGTGCCAGGAAGGCTGTTCACATGACAATTTCAATGCCGGCCGGATCGGCCCCGGTGGGGGCGATCGCCGGATACACCCTCGTGATGCCTCCGGGGTGGTCGCACATTCCGCTCGGGGAGGGAATGGAGGACGCGGTACGCACGATCGCGGCCGATACCGCGGCCTTCGCCCCCGACGAGCTCCCCCGGGACGAGGTCGCGAAGCACCGGGCCCAGCTCGAAGGCCATCTGCTGAAGCTGGCCCGCAAGGCCGCCGACAACTCCGGTATCGACCTGTACCTCCCCACCATCCCGCGCGACGGGATCGCCATCCCCTGCTCCATCGTGGTGGCGCAGTTCCGGCTCGAGCTGGGCGACGGCGTGGACCCGCTGGAGGTCGCCCGCGCCCTCGCGGCCGGCGGGGACGGGGAGGCGGACGCCCAAGAGGTGGACGTCGAGGGCGGGGTGGGTTCCCGTACGGAGCGCGTCCGTCCCGCCGACCCGGCGAAGGGTCGGCACGAGGCCGCCCGGACCGTGGACTACACGATGCCGGTGCCCGGGAACGCGGCCCGCTGGATCAGCGTCTCGTTCTCCACACCTGGGGACGGGGACCCGGAGGGTGAGTTCGCGCTCCTGCTCGTGGAGCTGTTCGACGCGATCATGACGACGTTCGCATGGCAGAGGAGTGGTGATGGGTGACAAGTCCGACCTGAAGGTCGACTACCAGCTGCTGACGGAATCCGAGAAGTCCCTGGGGATCATCCAGACGGAGTTCAAGAAGTGCGGGGACCGGCAGGACGAGCTGGCCGAGGACGTCGGGGCGAAGACCCTCGAGAGTGCGATGCACGAGTTCTCGGACAACTGGAAGAAGAACCGCAAGCAGATGCTCACGAACATCGAGGACGTGCTCAAGCTCGTCATCAAGGCCCGGGAGAGCTTCGAGGGGCTGGAGAAGGACCTGATCGACTCGGGCAAGGTCGAAAAGAAGAAGTAGTGAAGAAGAACGCAGCGAAGAAGTAGCAGTGAAGAAGTAGCAGGAATCACGGGGGTTCGAAGAGCATGGCACCCAACAACCGACCCAAGGACTGGCAGCCGCTGGCCGGCTCCGATCCCACGCCGGGCAATCCCGAGGAGGTGAGAACCGGGGCCAAGAACATGGCGACCACGGGTGAGCAGATCCGGGCGCAGATCACCCGGCTCAAGGCCATATCGGGGACGGACGAGCTCAAGGGCAAGTACGTCGAGGAGCTGAAGAAGGGCTCCGGCAAGCTGAAGGGCAAGCTGGAGAAGTCGGCGGGCCGGTACGAGAAGGTTTCCGCCAAGCTGGGCGAGTGGGCGGGCTGCCTGGAGCACGCGCAGAGCGAGACCGCGGCGGCGCTGACGTCCGCGAAGGAGGCCCAGGAGAGCTTCCGGGCCCTGGTGGGCAGCGAGGACCCGGACTCGGCGGCGGCCAAGACGGCGGAGAAGGACCTGGAGCCGTCGAAGAAGACGGAGCTGGAGAGCGCGCGCACCAAGCTGGAGGGTGCGAAGAAGCGCAACGGCACGGCCGTCGAGGGATACCGCAAGGACTCCAAGCGGATCGCGGACAAGATCCGCGACATCATCGACGACGCGGTCGAGGACGGCTTCTGGAGCTGGTTCTCCAACCTCATCGAGCGCAACCTCAAGGCCATCAAGGTCGTGCTGGAGGTCATGGGCTGGATCGCCACGATCCTCGCGGTCATCGCGCTGGTCATCATGATCGTGGCCATGTTCGCCGTGCCGGGCGCGGGCTGGCTCGCGGCGATGGCGCTCATGACCCAGATCGGCACGGCCCTCGCCCTCGCGAGCACGGTGGCGCACGTCGCCATGGCGGCCACCGGCAACGGAGGGTGGGGCGACGTGGTCTTCGACGTCGTGGGCCTGCTCACCATGCGCATGGGAACCGTGGCCGGCAAGGGCATCAAGAAGGGTTCGGACGCCGCTCGGCAGGCCTCGGTCAAGGCCGGACGCCAGCAGGCGAAGGACGTGAAGACGAGCCCGGCGTACAAGGACAAGATCGCGAAGTTCGAGGAGCGCAAGGCGAACGCGGGCAGCCAGCGCGCGAGGGACGCCATCCAGAAGGAGAAGGACGCCTTCGTGAAGTCCCAGAAGCCCAAGGGCGTGGCCACGGAGATGCCCAAGCCGAGCCGGATGGACACGTTCAGGGCGGGCGGCGACCGCGATGCGGCCGCGCAGCTCAAGTTCGCGCGGAACGAGGCATTGAAGCGGGGCGGCGACCCGGCCACGAGTGCGGCGGCGCGGGCGGCCGGCCGTAACGGCGGACTCGCCTTTGGTACTTTCGCGGCCGGAAACCTGATCGACTGGACCGACAAGGGCATCGCGCCGAGCGACATCTACGAGGACAAGCCGAAGGTCGGCCCTTACGGAGACCTCAAGGACTGGACTCCGAGCGACACCGGCATGTACGACTACGCGCCGTAAAGGAATGGGTGGGAAGAATGAGCTGGGTTCACGTCGACTTCGACGACCTGTACTGGGTGCCCCTGCCCTGGGGCGCATGGGATGAAAGGCCGTGGGACGACGAGAAGGACTGGGCCGAGAGCAAGGCCGTCGTCCTGCTGACCTACCACGACCTGCCGCTCAAGCGGAAGGAGCTCAAGCGCCTGTCCACGCTCCTTGCGGCCCGCCGGCAGGTGTTCGAGGAGATGAACACCTCCCGCGAGAGCTACCTCTATTTCGCGCACCCCACGGAAGAGCCGCTGGACATCCACCTCTGGTACGGGCCGGCGGAGGGCGATCGGGATGTGGCGCTGCGGAAGTACGCGCGGGTCGAGAGCCCCGATGCCATGCTGCCTCCGCAGGTGGAGGAATTCACCACGGAGGCGCTCGGCACGGGTCTGCATTCGCGCACGCACGTGCAGTTGGACGACAACTCCGTGGCAATGAACCTCTGGTACGCGTTCCGGGACGAAAAGCGCGGCGTGGACGTCATCGCCTTCGCTTCGTCGGACGACCTGGGGAGGCTCTCCGTCGCGGAGCCGGCCTTCGACGCGTTCGTACGGAGCATCCGGCTCGTCGACGACGAGTCGGAACTCTAGGCGGGACTCCGGGCGGAACTCCGGGCGTGGGCGCGGGCGTGGGCATTCGCGTTGGCGTTGGCGTCGGCGGCCTGCGGGACGGGCCTCAGGACGCGCTTCGCCGCTGTGCGCGGGTGGTGCGGCGCATGGCGCCGGGGTTGCGCGTGGTGACGACCGGCCGGGCTGCCGCCCTCGCGGCGGCGCGGGCGGTCGTCCGCTCCCGGCGGGCGCTGATGGCCTTCGGTGCGCGGAGGGCCGTCAGGGCCAGGGGCGGGCCGCCCATGACGAGGAGCACGCCCCAGAGCGGGACGCCGTCGGCGGCGGTCGACAGGACCAGGCCGGAGACGGCGCCGTAGGCGCAGCCGAGGGCGAGGGCGATGCCCGCGGCCACCTCGGCGTCCTCGGGGCGGTCGGCCCGGTGCAGGGCGAGGGCGTCCTGGGTCAGCTTGCGCGCGAGGTCGAGGCAGAGGACGGCGAGGAAGAGCAGGGTGAGCACGCCGGTGACGTGGTCCCGGCTGCTGTCGGCCCAGGAGGAACCCTCGGAGCCGGCGGCGGCGCTGACGACCGCGGTGATGAGCGCGCCCGCCCCGGCGAGGCCGGAGACCACCGCGTACGCCGAGTGCACCAGGACCCGCCAGGTCCGGGACCCCGTCTTGAGCTCGTTCATGACCACCCTCCCAGGTCAGCCGCCACGGGTACGGGCGGCCCGGCCTGGGGGTGAAGGCTACGCGACGTGCGGTCAGCGGTTGACGGCCTGGATCTCCTGGACGGTGATGTTCTGGACGACGGCGAAGGTCCCAGGGGGAAGGCCGCCTCCGGGGGCGGTGGTCGAGGTCCAGGTGACCTCCCACGTGATGCTGGCTTCCAGGGCGTACGTGCCGTTGCCCGAGGAACGCAGGTACGTGAGCCCGCACGGCGGGTTCTTGTCGGCCGAACCTTCGGTGAAGGGAGCCCCGATCGTGCCGTCGGCATTGATGGCGCACTCGCCGGAGCCGGGGTGGACCTGGGCGTCGGCGGTGCCGGGCTTGATGTGCAGGGAGACCGGTCTGGCGGTGGTGGTGGCGGTGACGTTCACGCCGGCGGCGTTGAGGGTCGCGGTGACGGAGACCGGCTTGAAGTCGGCCTTGTCGTGCGAGATCCACGTGGCCAGGTTGACCTTGTTGTTCGCCGGGGTGGGGGCGAGGCTCACAGTGGTCGGAGTGATGGCGATCTGGTTGTACGCCAGGTGAGCCAGGACCTCGGGCGTGACGGAGTTCTGGAAAGGGGGCGGGGTGCCGTTGGGGACCCACTCCGGCAGCTCGCTGCAGCCCATGGAGGCGACGTCATTCAACCGGTCGGGATTGCGGACGGCGACCCAGAAGGCACCCTTGCCCTCTTGGTCCAGGTTGTAGTTCTTGTACTTGCCGTCTTTGTAGATCGTCCTGAACTGCCCCACTGCACTCTTGGCGTGACCCGCCTGACCGGGGTAGTTGACGGTTTCCGCGACGAAGGCCTCGACGTACTCCGCGAACTGCGATGCGGAGCGCGGCTCGTACCAGCAGGCGGGCGGCGTCCAGTTGTTGGACGCCGTGAAGCCCTTCGGGCTGCCCTTGCCCTTGGTCGACCCCGAGAAGCTGATCAGCGAGGTGAGCGTGCCCTTGTCGTGGCCGCCGCTGGTCTGGGGGTCACCACCGCGGGTGTCGCCTTCGGGCGGCCACTCCGCCGCCGCGATACCAGGCATGAGTGCGATCGCCGCGGCGGTCACTCCCGTCGCTACCACGCGGAGTGGAGTCCTTAAGGTGTGCACGACTTGTCGCCCCTCTTGGAGTTCAGCTGGGTGGTCTGCCAGACGCCCTGCTCGTTCTTCTCCAGGCGGGCGGTGTAGGCCACGTATGAGTTGTCGGTCACGGGGGTCGTGTGGACCTTGCCCGTCCCGCGGTCCTTGGCGAACGCCTTGCTCTCGTCCGAGCAGTAGGAGACGCCGACGGACTTGTCGTCGAACGACTGAAGCTTCGGGTTGAAGTATCGGGAGGTTCCGGTGGGAACGTAGCCCTTCGTCTTCATCTTCGCGATCCACGTACCGGCGTTGATGAGGGCCATGCCCTTGTTGTAGAAGACCACGGCGGGCGATTCGGGCTCGTCGTTCGCGATGGCGGCGTCAACGGCGTTGATCTGGCTGCTGAGGTCGGTCAGGGCGGCATCCTTGCCGGCATCGCCCGTGGCCCATCCTTCGAACACGTTCTTGAAGTCCGGCGGGAGGGTCACGGTCGGGCGGCCTGTCGCCTGGGAGGGGGGCGGGGACGGGGAGGGCGACGGCGGAGCGCTAGACTCCGCTCCGGTGATCTTGTCGTTCGCCTTCGTTTCGCCACCGCCGCACGCCGACAGGAGCAGGGCTGCGGAAGCCGTGGCGGCGACTGCGACGGGCAGAGTGCGGCGGGTCACTGGGCGGCTCCTGGTGGGGCGTAGGACGTCTGAAGCTGTCTGACGCTACCTGCGCCGCGAACGGTTTCGCCAGGGCGATTCCCTTTACGTAACAGTCGGTTGGCTCAGCCTCCGCTTCCGGGCCCGGAGGTTTCCGGCGAATGTCGCAACTGCGACGGCCGTTCCCGGCCCCGGCACGGCGGAGGGCGGGGCCGGCCGCCGTGCGGGGGTGTGTCCACGGGGGCGGGCTCGCCTTGAGGTGCACATGTGCCACTGCTACCGTGCGAGCACTTTGGTTCTTCTTTGAGTTGGTCAACTCAACCGTATATTTGATTCTGTTGGGTATTGGCCGAGTTTGTCTGTCGTAGGTGCACGGGGGAGCGTGGAGTGAAAGTCCAGGAACGCGCGGGTGCGCCCAGTCACAGGGGTCCGGGCCAGGCAGCGCCGGTGGGGGAGCGGCTTCCCACGGCCGGCCGGGAGCGCAAGCCCGCTCTCGCCGCCCTCGCCGTGCTGCTCATCCTGATCGGCGCCCTCGGCGCAACGGTCCTCGTGCTGCGCGCCGGTGAGCGGATCGAGGTGGTCCGCATCTCGGCGGAGGTACCGGCCGGCAAGGCCGTCACCGATGCCGCGATGACCTCGGTGCTGGTCGCCGACGATCCGGCCGTCGATTACGTCCGCTGGGAGCAGCGGGACGCGCTCAAGCAGCTCAAGGCCAAGAACACTCTGGTCAAGGGCACCATCGCGATCGGCCAGATGTTCTCCGACGTCGGCGGGCTGCCCGAGGGCAAGGCCTTCGTGGGCCTCTCCCTCAAGGCGGGCCAGTACCCGGCCGGGCTCAAGGTCGGCGACCACGTCGCGGCTTACCGGGTGGGCGGCGACGCCCCGAAGGGTGGTACCGCGGGCGGCGCCGCCGACGGCAACACGCTGCTCGTGCGCGACGCCAAGGTCAACGACGTCTTCGTCGGTGAGGGCGGCTCCATCGGCAGCGGCAACCTGCCCGTCACCGTCATGGTCGGCACGGCCGAGATCGCACCCCTGACCCAGGCGGCCGCGGCCGGCCAGGTCGCCCTGGTGCTGATCCCGGGTGCCTCCGGCTGATCGACAGCCATCGGTCATCCGGTCCATCGGTCATCCGGTCCATCGGTCATAGGTCGTAGGCCGTAGGTCACGGGCCAACGGGTCACAGGCCAACGGGTCACGGGCCGCGGAAGCCGCCGGCCGGCCGTCGGCGGCCACCGGCCGGCAAGCACAGGCAAGCACAGGAAAGCAGAAGCCACATGGCGCTCATCGCCCTCGCCGCGGACAAGGGATCACCCGGCGTCACCACCGCGGCCGTCGCCCTCTCGGCGGTCTGGCCGCGGCGTGCGCTCCTCGCCGAGACCGACCCGGCCGGCGGCGACCTCGTCTACCGCAGCCCCGCCGCCCACGGCGGCCCGCTCGACCCCAACACCGGCATGCTGTCCATCGCCGCGACCGCCCGCCGGGGCCTGGCCCCCGACCAGCTGTGGGACCACGCGCAGGCCATGTCCGGCGGCCTCGAGGTGCTGGTCGGGCTGGGCTCCTCAGAGCAGGCCGCAGGCCTCGTAGGGCAATGGCCGCTGCTGGGGCGGGCCTTCGCCGCGCTCGCCGAGTCCCCGCACGCGCCCGCCGACGTCATCGCCGACTGCGGGCGCATCTCCGGGGACGGCCCGGCGGTGGAGCTGTTCGCCCAGGCCTCCCTGGTGCTGCTGGTCGCCCGTACGGCGCCCGAGTCCATCGCCCGCGTGCGCGACAGGGCGCTCGCCCTCTCCGCGCGCCTGCACGGCGGCGGACCGGGGCGCGGCACCGCGCAGCTCGGGACCCCGCTGCTGGGGGTGCTGCTGGTGGCCGACCCCAAGGACTCCGCGAAGATCGGCAACCAGGTCAACGAGATGCTGCTCGCCTCCCGGTCCGGCGCCCGGGTGCTCGGCACCCTGGCGTACGACCCGGTGGGCTCCGAGCAGTTGGCCGGGCGCCGCCGCGGCCGGCTGGACAAGTCCCTGCTGATCCGGTCCGCCCGGCAGGTGGCCCAGGACATCAACCAGCAGTACGGGGCCGCGTGGGCCGTTCCGGGCCCCGGCGCCGGCCCCGGCACCGGCCACGGCACGGGCATGGGCATGGGCCCCGGCCACGGCACGGGCATGGGCACGGGCGCCGCGTCCGGCCTCGTACCCGGCCCCGCAGGCCCCGGCGGCCCCGACGCCGCCCCGGGCGGGGCGCGATGAGCGTCGTCGACCACCAGCTCGTCAAGCGGTTCCGCCAGGAGGCCGGCGACCGCATCGCCGAGCAGCGCCGCGTGGACCAGCTGTCCGGGCTGATGCAGATGTCCGGCGAGGACGAGCGCCAGTACGCCCGCGCCGTCATCGCCCAGATACTCGAAGAGCACGCCCGCGCCGAGATCAACCTCGGCCGCACCCCCTTCGACGCCGAGACCGAGGAGCAGTTCGCGGCGGCCGTGCACGCCGCGCTCTTCGGAGTGGGCCGCCTGCAGCCGCTGCTCGACGACCCCGAGGTCGAGAACATCGACATCAACGGCTGCGACCAGGTCTTCGTCGGCTACGCCAACGGCAACGAGCTCCGCGCCGACCCGGTCGCCGAGACCGACGAGGAGCTCATCGAGCTCATCCAGGTCCTCGGCGCCTACTCCGGCCTCTCCTCGCGCCCCTTCGACTCGGCGAACCCGCAGCTCGACCTGCGGCTGCCCGACGGCTCGCGCCTCTCGGCGGTCATGGACGTCACCCGCCGCCCCTCGCTCTCCATCCGCCGCGCCCGCATGGGCAAGGTCTTCATCTCGGACCTGGTGGGCAACGGCACGCTCACCCCCGAGCTCGCGCACTTCCTGTCCTGCGCCGTCCGCGCCCGCAAGAACCTGATGATCGCGGGCGCGACCAACGCCGGAAAGACGACGCTGCTGCGCGCCCTCGCCAACGAGATCCCGCCGACCGAGCGCCTGATCACCGTGGAGCGCGCGCTGGAGCTGGGCCTGGACCAGTTCGCCGAACTCCACCCCAACGTCGTGGCGTTCGAGGAACGGCTGCCCAACTCCGAGGGCCAGGGCGCCATCATGATGTCCGAGCTGGTGCGCCGCTCGCTGCGCATGAACCCCTCCCGGGTCATCGTCGGCGAGGTCCTCGGCGACGAGATCGTCACCATGCTCAACGCCATGTCGCAGGGCAACGACGGCTCGCTCTCCACGATCCACGCCAACAGCTCCAGCGAGGTCTTCAGCCGCATCTCCACCTACGCGCTGCAGGCCGCCGAACGGCTCCCGATCGAGGCGAGCCAGATGCTGGTGGCCGGCGCCATCAACTTCGTGGTGTTCGTCGAGCGCCGCAACGAGTTCCACGGCGGCGGCCGGCTGCGCCGCGTGGTCACCTCCGTGCGCGAGGTCAACGGCGTCGACGGCCGGGTGCTCTCCAGCGAGGTGTTCGCGGAGACCTCCGACGGCCGGGTCGTCCCGCACGCGGCGATCTCCTGCATCGAGGAACTGATCCCCTACGGCTACCGCCCCAGCGGATCCTGGGGGTGAGGCGGACATGAACGGCATCTCCTCCATGGGCGGGCTCTTCTCGCTGCCCGTGCTGTACGCGCTCCTGAGCGGCCTGGGAATCGGCGGCGGGCTCGCGCTGCTCGTCGTCGCCGTCCGCGGCCTGCCACCCAAGCCCGCGCACGAGAAGGCGGATTCGCGCGAGCGCCTCGCGGAGCTGGCCCGGTTCGCCGGCCGCCGCGGCTCGCTCGCGGCCGGCGTCGGCATCGCCGTGCTGCTGGTGACCCGCTGGGCGGTGGCCGGCGTGGCCGCCGGCGTGCTCGTCTTCTTCTGGGACCGCCTCTTCGGCGGAGCCGCGGAGGAGCGCTCCGCGATGCGCCGGGTCGAGGCGCTCGCCGCCTGGACCGAGTCGCTGCGCGACACCATCGCCGGGGCCGTCGGCCTGGAGCAGGCCATCCCCGCCTCGGCGCGCGCCGCCGCGCCCGCGCTGCGGCCCCACCTCGAAGCGCTCGTCGACCGGCTGCGCTCCCGTACGCCGCTGCCCGACGCGTTGCAGACGCTCGCCGACGAGATCGACGACGCGTCCGCCGACATCATCGTCGCCGCGCTGATCCTCAACGCGCGCCTGCGCGGCCCCGGCCTGCGCCAGGTGCTCGGCGCGCTCGCCAAGTCGGCCCGCGAGGAGGTCGACATGCGCCAGCGCGTGATGGCCCAGCGCTCCAGCACCCGGCGCAGCGTCCAGATCGTCATCAGCGTCAGCGTGGCCTTCGTCGTCGGCCTGTCCGTCTTCAACCGGGAGTTCGTCGAGCCGTACGGCACCCTCGTCGGCCAGATGGTCCTCGCGTGCGTGTGCGGGCTCTTCGCCCTGGGCTTCTGGTGGCTGCGCAAGCTGGCCACCATCGAGACGCCCGAGCGCTTCCTGGTCCGTGACCACACGGAGGTCCGCTTCGCGCGGCCGCCGAGCCCGAGCGAGGAGGTCGTACCGCAGTGAACCTCACCCTGCCCGTCGTCGTCGGAGCCGTCCTCGGCCTCGGCATCTACGCCCTCGTACGGGCCCTCATGCCGTCCCGGCGGGGCGCGGTCGCGACCGTGGCCCGGATCGACGAGATGCGGGCGCGCGGGGCGGCGTACTCGACGCTCCCGCGCTCCACCACCGCCGAGGACCCGGGCCGGCTGGACTCCTTCCGGGCCCGCGTCGGCCTGCGGATCGCCGACTTCTACCGCCAGCAGGGCTGGGAGCAGCGCTCCCTGCGCGCCGACCTGGCCGTGCTGGAGCGCAGCTGGGAGAGCTTCCTGGCGACGAAGATCCTGCTCGCCGCGGCCGGACTCATCTTCGGCCCGTTCCTCTTCGTGATCGTCGCGACCATCGGGTTCGGCAGCGGACCGGTCGTGCCGCTCTGGCTGGCGCTGGCCTGCGCCGCCCTCTTCTTCTTCCTTCCCGACCTGGAGGTCCGGCGGGACGCCGCGGACAAGCGCCGCGACCTGCGCCGGGTCATCGGGGCCTACCTCGACCTCGTCGCCATGAACCTGGCCGGCGGCCGGGGCCTCCCGGAGGCCCTGATGGCCGCCGCCGAGGTCAGCGACGGCTGGGCGCTGCGCCGGATCCGCAACACCCTGCACGACGCCCGGATCACCGGCACCAGCCACTGGCAGGCGCTCGGCACCCTGGGCGAGGAGCTGGGGGTGGAGGAGCTGAAGGACCTGGCGGGCGCGCTCGCGCTCGTCGCGGAGGACGGCGCGAAGGTACGGGAGTCCCTGGCCTCCCGCGCCGAGACGATGCGGCACCGCGAGATGGCCGAGATCGAGGGCAGCGCCGGTGAGAAGTCGCAGTCGATGCTCGTCGCGCAGCTGCTGCTGTGCGCCGGGTTCCTGGTGTTCCTGATCTTCCCGGCCGGCATGCGCGTCTTCCAGTTCGGCTGACCCTTCCCGGCGAACCGCCGGCCCCTGTGCAACGTACCGATTCCCGAGAGGACTTCTCCACCATGAAAAACGGATTCAGCTTCAGCCATCCCGCCCTCGACGCGGTTGCCGCCTTCGTCCGCGACCGCGGGCGGCGCGCGCGCGACCGCGGGGCCTCGGCCGTCGAGTGGGTGATCATCTCGGCGGTGGTCGTGGCGATCGTGGGCGTGGTCGCGGCCGTCATCGGCGGCGCGCTCGACGGCGGTGCCAAGAAGGTGAGCGACTGCATCGCGGGCGCCAACCAGTCCGGCACCTGCGCGGGTGGCGGCGGCGGCGGCAAGCCGTAACCCCCACGCGTCCCTACGCCGTGTTCCGCATCGCAGACCGACTGCGCACCGCAGTACGCCGCCGGGTGGAGGCCGCCTCCGCCCGGGGCGACTCCGGCATGACCGCGATCGAGTTCGTGTTCCTGACGCCCTTCCTGTTCTTCATGATCTTCATGACGGTCCAGTTCGCCCTGTACTTCTTCGCGGACCACGTGGCCCAGGCGGCCGCGCAGGCCGGCGCGCGCAAGGCGCGGGCCTCGGCGGACGCCAACCCGGACGGCTGGCAGCAGAAGGCGAGGGACACCGTCGACAGCTACATCCAGCAACTGGGGCCGCAGCTGGTGGTCTCGCCGCGGGTGACGGTCACCCGGCCCGACGCGAACACCGTGAGCGTCGAGATCACCGCCAAGGTGCCCGCCGTCATCCCCGGCTTCTCCATGGCCGTCCACGCGCAGTCGAGCGGGCCGGTCGAGCGCTTCGTACCGGAAGGCGGGTGACGCTCCGGTGATCATCAGACGGATCCGGCAGCGGGTCGCGGAAGCGGGTGTGGGCGCGGGCGCGGGCGACCGGGGGATCTCCACCATCGAGATGGTCATCCTCGCCCCCGTCGCCTTCCTCTTCATCCTCGTGCTCGTCGCCTTCGGCCAGCTCGTGGAGGGCCGGGGCGCGGTCGACGGCGCCGCGCGCGACGCCGCGCGAGCCGGCTCCATCCAGAAGGACCAGGAGACCGCCATGTCCGAGGCGGTCAAGGCGGCCGAGGCCGATCTCAGCGACGTGTGCGCGGGCCCGGTGACGGTGCGCAAGACCAGCACGGGTTTCGTTGCGGGCGGGTTCTTCACCGTCGAGGTCAGCTGCCAGATCCGCGGGCTCGCCATGCTCGGGCTCGACGTCCCGAAGGTGGTCACCGGCCGCTCGACCTCGCCCCTCGACCGCTACCGGAGGGCCGCGTGAGACCTGTTGCGAAACTTCGCGCCCGGTTCCGGGCCGCCGGCCGCGCCCGCCTGCGGATCCGTGACGACCGGGGGTCCGGCGCCGCCGCGATGATCATGTTCAGCGTGCTCTTCCTGGCCCTGGCCGCCTTCGTGATCGACGGCGGCATGGCGATCTCCCAGCGCGAGCGCGCGGCGGACATCGCCGAACAGGCCGCCCGGTACGCCGCCCAGGACATCGACGTCGGCGCGCTGTACAACGGCTCCGGCGGCGCCCCGATCAACTTCGCCAACTGCGGTGACCGGGTAGAGGAATTCGCCGAGGAAGTGGGTATGACCGGACCGGACGTCGCGGCGTCGCGCTGCGTGTCGGCCGACGCCCAGCGCGTCGAAGTCGAGATCCAGCTCACCTACCAGCCGGTGCTCACCGGCATGTTCTTCAGCGGACCGGTCACGGTGCGCGGCCGAGCGGCCGCCGAGTCCATGACCGGATAGCCCGCGCCCGCCCCCGTACCGTCCAGCCCACCCCACAGGAAGCCGCCATGGCACGCACCAGTAACCGTACGAACTCCGCTCCGCGACCGCGGCGGTCCTTCGGCGACTTCGTCAAGGCGTTCCTCGCGTTCGTCGCGCTGGCGTTCCTCGTGGTCGGCGTGCCGGCGGCGCTGGCGACGTTCCTCGGCTGGCCGCTGCCCGACGAGCTGCCCTCGGTGGACTTCTTCCAGCAGCAGATCACCGTCCAGACCTTCCTCAGCGTGCTCGGGGTCGTCTGCTGGCTGGCCTGGGCGCAGTTCACCGCGTGCGTCCTGGTCGAGGTCAAGGCCGCCGTGTCCGGGGTGGGCATGCCGACCCGGGTGCCCGGCGCCGGCGGCAGCCAGGCGCTCGCCCGCCAGTTGGTCGCCGCGCTGCTGCTGGTGACGGCGAGCGCGGCGAGCTTCGCCCCCGGCCTCGCCAACCTCGGCCAGTCGCCCGCCGACCAGCACCGGCCCGCGGTGGCCGCCTCCGCCCAGCAGCTGCCCGGGCAGGCGCAGTCGCAGACGGTGCGCGAGGCGGTCGAGCAGCAGGCGGCCGCGCAGGCGAAGGCCGCCGCCGAGCACGCGGCGGAGGCGGAGGGCAGCACGAAGTTCTACCGGATCCAGCCGCCGCAGGGCCGCCACCACGACTCCCTGTGGGAGATAGCGGAACGCCATCTGGGCGACGGGCGCCGCTACTCGGAGATCTACGACCTGAACAAGAACCGGGTGCAGCCCGACGGCGAGAAGCTCTCCAAGGCCAGCCTGATCCGGCCCGGCTGGATCATGGAGATGCCCGCGGACGCCTTCGGCGGGGACCTCGTCGAGACCCCGGCCGCCGTGCAGGAGACGGAGCGCGGTGCCTTCGCCGGCAGCGCCGCGGGCTCCGGCAACGCGGACATCGCCGACTACGCCAAGAGCGGCGGCAGCGGCGCGCACGCGCAGGGCGGCCAGGCCAAGCCCGGCGGAAAGCACGCGGGCAAGCCCGCCGCGGGGTCCGTGGACACCGACACCACGCAGATCGTCATCCCGCGCGACTGGTCCACGGCCGTGCCGTCCCGGGCGACCCCCGCCGCGCCCGCCACGTCCCAAACCCCTGCCACCGCCACCGCCGTCACCGCGGCCGACGGGCAGGGCTTCTCCTTCGGCCTGCCCGAGGCCCTCCTCGGCTCCCCGCTGCTCGCCGCCGGGCTGCTCGCCGCACTCGGCCGCAGGCGCCGCGCCGCCCTGTGGCAGGCCGCGACGCGCTCCGGCTCCGGCGGCGCCGGGGGCGCCGGAAACACCCCGCTGGTCCCCACCGGAGACGCCGCCGACGTCCACGACGCCCTGCTCGTCGGCGCCGACCCCGAGGCGGTACGCCGCCTCGACCGCGCCCTGCGCGGCCTGTCGGAGTCCCTCGCCGCGGCCTCCCGCCCGCTGCCGACCGTGTACGCGGCCTGGCTGACCGGCACCGCGATCCACCTCCAGCTCGCCCAGCCCTACGGGACCCCGCCCGCGCCCTGGACCCACGGCCAGGACCCGACGTTCTGGCAGCTCGAGGCGGGCGCCGACGACCACGCGGACGGCGGGAGCGGAGGCGGACGCGACAGCGCCGGCGACACCGCGGCCCCCTACCCCGGCCTGGTCAGCCTCGGCACCCTGGGCGATTCCCGGCTGCTGCTCAACCTGGAATCGGTCCCGGGCATCGTCTCCCTGAGCGGCGCGCGGGCCGACCGCGACGCCGTGATGGCCTCCGTCGCCGCCGAGCTCGCCACCAACGGCTGGTCGGACCGCATGACGATCACCCTGGTCGGCTTCGGCGAGGAGCTGCTCCCACTGGCCCCGTCCCGGCTGCGCCACCTCGCCGACATCGACGACATGTTCCAGGCCATGGAGGCCGAGACCCGCCAGCGCGCCGGCGCCCTGGGCGTCGCCGGGCACGACTCGGTCCTGACCGGCCGCACCGGGCACATCCAGAACACCCGCTGGGCCCCGCACCTGGTCCTGATGGCCGCCGAGCCCACCGAGGAGGAGCTCGACCGGCTCGCCGGACTCGCCTCCGGCGCGGGCCGGCTCGGCATCGGCTACTTCGTCGCCGCCGGGGCGAAGGACGTCCCCGGCGCGGCCTGGGAGATGGAGATCACCGGGGACGGGCGGCTGCTCGCCCCGCTGCTCGGCCTCGACCTGGAGGCGCAGCAGCTGCCCGCCGACCAGCGCGCGGCCGTGGTCCGGCTGTTCAACGAGGCCGACCCCGGCTCCGACCCCGCCGCAGCCTCGGGCGGCGCCCAGGCCCGCGGCGCGCAGCCGTTCCTCATCGACATCACGGAGGCCGGGCGCCCCGCCGTGTACGCCCGCCTCGTGGGCCCGTACGAGCTCATCGGCCTCGACACCCCCGACGGGGACCGCAGCGCCCTCCTCCACGAGGCCCTGGCCCTGCTCCTGCTCCACCGCGAAGGCGTCAACCCCCGGGTGCTCGCCGCCGCGCTGTGGCCGCGCGGAGCCACCGACGACGTGCGCGACGCACTGGTCGAGCGGCTGCGCGACTGGCTCGGCACCGACCCGGACGGCACCGCGCGCCTGGGCTCCGACGCCGCCGGCCGGCTCACCCTGGCCCGCTCCGTCGTCTCCGACCTGGACGTGCTGCGCTCCCTGCACCACGAGGCGGCGTCCGGCCGCGGCGCGGGGGACACCGCCGTGCGCGAGCGCCTGCTCACCGACGCGCTCGGTCTCGTACGGGGCCCCCTGCTCCAGGACCGGCCCGCCGGGCGCTACCAGTGGCTCGGCCACGAGATCATCGAGGCGCAGCTGCCGCTGCTCGTCGCCGACGTCGCCCTCGCACTGTCCGGGCACCACATGGGCCTGGACCGGCCCGAGCCGGCCATCGAGGCGCTCACCGTCGCCGTGTCCTCCGCGCCGGAGGACGAGCGGCTCTGGCACGGGCTGCTGCGCGCGACCCACGCCACCGGCGACGAGGCCCGGCTCTCGGAGCTCGTGGCCCGGCTCGCGGACCGGGGCAGCGCGCACGGGCGCGGGCTCGCACCGCGCACCGAGGCGCTGATCGACGAGCTGCTGCCCGCCTGGCGGCGCGGCGGCGCCGCGGCGGGCTGAGCCGGTGGACTCCCTGGGCATCACCGCGCTCGTCGCCGGGGTCGCCTCCTGGGGCACGGCCACGGGCCTGGTCCTGCCCCGCGCCGCCTACCGGCTCGCGGTCCCCCCGGACACCCCCTGGCGCGGGGCCTGCCCGGCCGGGCATCCACTGACCGGCCCGGCCCGCGGCTGGCTGGGCCGCGGGGTGTGCCCCCGCTGCGCGGCCGAAGCCTCCACCACGGGGATTGCCGCCCGCAGGGCCGGGTCGGTGGCGGGGACCGATACCCTGGGGGACGACCACACGCCCCCGACCCGAGGAATCGCGACCACCGTGTTCGATACGCTTTCCGACCGCCTCAGCGCGACCTTCAAGTCCCTCCGGGGCAAAGGCCGCCTCTCCGAGCAGGACATCGACGCTGCGGCGCGGGAAATCCGTATCGCCCTCCTCGAGGCCGACGTCGCACTCCCGGTCGTCCGCTCCTTCATCGCGAACGTCAAGGAGCGCGCCCGCGGCGAAGAGGTCTCCAAGGCCCTGAACCCGGGCCAGCAGGTCCTCAAGATCGTCAACGACGAGCTGGTCTCCATCCTGGGCGGCGAGACCCGGCGGCTGCGCTTCGCCAAGACCGCGCCCACCGTGATCATGCTCGCCGGCCTCCAGGGTGCCGGTAAGACCACCCTCGCCGGAAAGCTCGGCCTGTGGCTGAAGGGGCAGGGCCACACCCCGCTCCTCGTCGCGTGCGACCTCCAGCGCCCCAACGCCGTCAACCAGCTCTCGGTCGTCGCCGAGCGCGCCGGCGTGGCCGTCTACGCGCCCTCGCCCGGCAACGGCGTCGGCGACCCGGTCCAGGTCGCCAAGGACTCCATCGAGTACGCGCGCACCAAGCAGTACGACGTCGTGGTCGTCGACACCGCCGGCCGTCTCGGCATCGACCAGGAGCTGATGCAGCAGGCCGCGGACATCCGCGACGCCGTCAGCCCCGACGAGATCCTCTTCGTCGTCGACGCCATGATCGGCCAGGACGCGGTCAACACCGCCGAGGCCTTCCGCGACGGCGTCGGCTTCGACGGCGTCGTGCTCTCCAAGCTCGACGGCGACGCCCGCGGCGGCGCCGCGCTCTCGATCGCGCACGTCACCGGCAAGCAGATCGTGTTCGCCTCGAACGGCGAGAAGCTCGACGAGTTCGACGCCTTCCACCCGGACCGCATGGCGGGCCGGATCCTCGACATGGGTGACATGCTCACCCTGATCGAGCAGGCCGAGAAGACCTTCAGCCAGGCCGAAGCCGAGAAGATGGCGGCCAAGCTGCAGAAGGGCCCCAAGGAGTTCACGCTCGACGACTTCCTGTCCCAGATGGAGCAGGTCCGCAAGATGGGCTCCATCTCCAAGCTGCTCGGCATGCTGCCCGGCATGGGGCAGATCAAGGACCAGATCAACAACATCGACGAGCGCGACGTCGACCGGACCGCCGCGATCATCAAGTCGATGACCCCGGCCGAGCGCCAGGACCCGCACCTCATCAACGGCTCGCGCCGCGCCCGCATCGCCAAGGGCTCCGGTGTCGAGGTCAGCGCCGTCAAGTCGCTCGTCGAGCGGTTCTTCGAGGCCCGCAAGATGATGTCCCGCATGGCCCAGGGCGGCGGCATGCCGGGCATGCCCGGCATCCCCGGGATGGGCGGCGGCCCCGGCCGGCAGAAGAAGCAGATCAAGCAGGCCAAGGGCAAGCGCAAGAGCGGCAACCCGATGAAGCGCAAGGAAGAAGAGGCCGCGGCCGCCGCGCGCCGCGAGGCCGGCCCGGAGGCGGTCGAGCCCGCCGCCGGCGGCAACCCGTTCGGCCTTCCGGCCGGCGGCGGCCAGGCGGGCGGGGACTTCGACCTCCCGGACGAGTTCAAGAAGTTCATGAAGTAGCCGCCGCGCGCGGCGGAGGTACGGCGAAGGGCCCCGACCGGTGTCGGGGCCCTTCGCCGTGTCCGGGCCCGTCCGGGGCGGGCCGATCCCACCGGCTCCGCACACCCGAGCGATGATCCGGTTTGTCGCTTATGGTCGGCCGGGAGGACGGCAGAAGGAGGCCACGTGCCCAGCCCCACCCCCGTACCGCCCCGCGACCGGGCCGACACGCCCTGGCGCTCCGAGGGCGCACCGCCCGCCCCGCCGCCCAAGAAGAAGATGCCGGGGGGCTGGCGCGGCCTGATCCTCACCGCCCTGATCGTCTACCTGGTGACCAACCTGGTCCTGTCCTTCTTCAACGAGGGCGACGAGCCGACCATCTCGTACACCGAGTTCAGCAAGCAGGTCGCCAACGGCAACGTCTCGAAGATCTACTCCAAGGGCGACGCCATCCAGGGGCAGCTGAAGACCGAACAGCCCAAGCCGGACGGCGGAAAGGGCGACTACACGAAATTCGTCTCCCAGCGCCCCGCCTTCGCCGACGACGACCTGTGGGCCGACCTCACCAAGCAGAACGTCGTCGTCACCGCCTCCCCGGTCGTCGAACAGCGCAGCTTCCTCGCCAACCTGCTGATCTCCCTCGCCCCGATGCTGCTCCTGGTCCTCCTGTGGGTGTTCATCGCCCGCCGGATGAGCGCCGGAATGGGCGGGGGCATGGGCGGGCTCGGCCGCAAGGCGCCGCCGAAGCCGGTGGAGCTGGAGGGCGCCAAGCGCACGACCTTCGAGGACGTGGCCGGCATCGACGAGGTCGAGGGCGAGCTCAACGACGTCGTGGACTTCCTCAAGAACCCCGACGAGTACCGCAAGATGGGCGCCCGGATGCCCGGCGGCGTGCTGCTCGCCGGCCCGCCCGGCACCGGCAAGACCCTGCTCGCGCGGGCCGTCGCGGGCGAGGCCGGAGTGCCGTTCTTCTCCGCCTCCGCCTCCGAGTTCATCGAGATGATCG
This sequence comes from Streptomyces sp. ICC1, assembly GCF_003287935.1. Lineage (GTDB taxonomy): Bacteria > Actinomycetota > Actinomycetes > Streptomycetales > Streptomycetaceae > Streptomyces > Streptomyces tritrimontium. Next base: position 5,332,544 of record NZ_CP030287.1, on the reverse strand, counting down.
TCGGTGTCGGCGCGTCCCGGGTGCGCGAGCTCTTCTCCGAGGCGCGCAAGGTGGCCCCCGCGATCGTCTTCATCGACGAGATCGACACCATCGGGCGGGCCCGCGGCGGCGGCGGGGCCATGGGCGGCCACGACGAGCGCGAGCAGACCCTCAATCAGATCCTCACCGAGATGGACGGCTTCTCCGGATCCGAGGGCGTGGTCGTCCTCGCCGCCACCAACCGGGCCGACGTCCTGGACCCGGCGCTGACCCGGCCGGGCCGCTTCGACCGCACCGTCGTCGTCTCCCCGCCCGACAAGGCCGGCCGGGAGGCCATCCTGCGCATCCACACCCGGGACATCCCGCTCGCCTCCGGCGTGGACCTGGCCCAGGTGGCCCGTACGACGCCGGGCATGACCGGAGCCGAACTGGCCAACCTGGCCAACGAGGCCGCCCTGCTCGCCGTGAAGCGCCAGCAGAAGGAGGTCACCCAGGCGGACCTGTCCGACGCGCTGGAGAAGGTCCAGCTCGGCGCGGAACGGTCGCTGGTCATGCCGGACGAGGAGCGCCGCCGCACGGCGTACCACGAGAGCGGGCACGCCCTCCTGGGGATGCTCCAGCCGGGCGCCGACCCCGTCCGCAAGATCACCATCGTGCCGCGCGGCCGGGCGCTCGGCGTCACGCTCTCCACCCCGGAATCGGACCGGTACGCGTACACCGAGGAGTACCTGCGCGGCCGCATCATCGGCGCACTGGGCGGCATGGCCGCCGAGCAGGTGGTCTACGAGGTCATCACCACGGGTGCGGAGAACGACCTGGAGCAGGTCACCAACATCGCCCGGGGCATGGTCGGCCGCTGGGGGATGAGCGCGCGCATCGGCCCGCTCACGGCGATCCCCTCGGACGGGCAGGGCCCCTACGGCCTCCTCGCGGCCCCCGCCACCCTCGACGCGGTGGACCACGAGATGCGGCGCATCGTGGACGAGTGCTACGAGAAGGCCCGCCGGCTGCTCCGCGAGAACCGCGACAAGCTGGACGCCCTCGCACAGGCCCTCATGGAGAACGAGACCCTGGACGAACCCGCCGCCTACGCGGCGGCGGGCATCCCGCGCCTGCACAAGTGACCGCGAAGCCGGGCGGGACCGGATCCCCCGGCCCCGCCCGGCCCGGCCCGCACACCTTGCGCGCGGGGGACGCCGTTACGCCGTCCGGGCGATGACGTACCGGAAGATGTTCGGCAGCCACACGGCCCCGTCACCCCGCTCGTACGGGTGAAGCGCCTCGGCCAGCTCCTTCTCCGTCAGGGCCGGGTCGGCCGCTTCGAAGGGCGCGGGGCCCGCCGCTGCGGTGGAGCCGGTGCCCGCACCGGGGTAGAGCCCGGTCGACAGCAACCCCCGTACCGCGCTGTCCACATCCGCGTAGCCGAAGGGGCAGAACACCCGCCCCGACCCGTCCGGCACCAGCCCGGCCGAGGCCACCACCGCGTCCAGGTCCCGCGCCGCCGGTCCGCCGCCCAGGACGGACGGCACCGTGCAGCGTTCCGCGGGGCCCCAGTCGGCCAGCACCACCACCCCGCCGGGCCGGCGCAGCGCCGGCAGGGCGGCCTCCAGGGCGCCCGGAGCGGGCGAGAAGGCCAGCAGCACGTCGTACGGCACCACGGGCGCCGGCGGGGCCGCCAGCACCTCCAGCAGCCGCTCACGCGCCAGTGTCCGCAGCGCCGGATCCGCCTCCACACCCGTGGCCAGGGCTCCCCGCCCCGAGGCCAGCAGGAGGGGCAGCCCGGCCCCGCAGCCGAGGCCCAGCAGCCGGTCGCCCGGCCCCATGTCCAGTCGGTCGTAGACCGCCTCGTACAGCGGTACCAGCATCCGTTCCTGGATTTCCGCCCAGTCCCGGGCGACAAGCGTCGCCGTCGGCGTCGGTGTCATCGAAAGAGCGCTCCTGATTCCGTTTCGCCCCCATGCCCCCGTTGCCAGGGAACTCCCGATTCGACCCCGCGTCCAGAGGAGCGCGCCACCCGATTCGCACCCGATTCACGCTCAGCACGCCGGGCGCCGTACCATTCGCGCCATGGCAAAGGCACCCGTTCTCACCCCCCAGGCGGAGGATTTCCCCCGCTGGTACCAGGATCTGATCAACAAGGCCGAGCTGGCCGACAACGGTCCGGTACGCGGCACCATGGTCATCCGACCGTACGGCTACGGGCTGTGGGAGCGGATGCAGCAGGAGATGGACGCGCGCATCAAGGACGCGGGCGCCCAGAACGCGTACTTCCCGCTGTTCATCCCGCAGTCGTACCTGACCCGGGAAGCGGAGCACGTCGAGGGCTTCGCCCCCGAGCTCGCCATCGTCACGCACGGCGGCGGCAAGGAGCTGGACGAGCCGGTCGTCGTCCGCCCCACCTCCGAGACGATCGTCAACGAGTACTTCTCCAAGTGGGTCCAGAGCTACCGCGACCTGCCCCTGCTGATCAACCAGTGGGCGAACGTGGTCCGCTGGGAAATGCGTCCGCGCATCTTCCTCCGTACGAGCGAGTTCCTCTGGCAGGAGGGCCACACGGCCCACGTCTCCTACGAGGACGCCCGCGACTACGCGGGCCGCATCCACCGCGACGTCTACGGCGACTTCATGACGAACGTGCTCGGCATCGACGTCGTGCTCGGCCGCAAGACCGCCAAGGAGCGCTTCGCCGGCGCCATCAACACCCTCACCCTCGAGGGCATGATGGGCGACGGCAAGGCCCTGCAGCTGGGCACGAGCCACGAGCTCGGCACCAACTTCGCCAAGGCCTTCAACACGCAGTACCTGTCGAAGGAAGGCAAGCAGGAGCTCGTCTGGCAGACCTCGTGGGGCGTCTCCACCCGCATGGTCGGCGGCCTGATCATGTCGCACGGCGACGACAACGGCCTGCGGGTCCCGCCGCGCCTCGCGCACGTCCAGGTCGTCGTCATGGCGATCAAGGGCGACGAGGCCGTGGCCAAGGTCCGCGAGCTGGGCGCCCAGCTCAAGGCCGCGGGCCTGCGCGTCTTCGTCGACGACCGGGTCGACACCCCCTTCGGCCGCCGCGCCGTGGACTGGGAGCTCAAGGGCGTACCGGTCCGCGTCGAGATCGGCCCCCGCGACCTGGAGGCCGGCACCGCGATGCTGGCCCGCCGGATCCCGGGCGGCAAGGAGGCCGTGCAGATCTCCGACCTCGCCGCCCTGCTGCCCAAGGTGCTGGAGGAGGACCAGGCGCAGCTGCTGCGCGAGTCCCGCGAGCGCCGCGAGTCCCGCACGTCCGACGTCGCGACCATCGAGGAGGCCGCCGAGGCCGCCATCGCCGGCGGCTGGGCGCGCATCCCGTGGGCCGACCTCGGCCCCGAGGGCGAGGCGAAGCTCGCCGAGCAGGCCGTCTCCGTACGCTGCCTGATCACCGAGGACGGCGGGGTCCCGGAGGCCGACGACAGCCCCGGCAACCTCGCCATCGTCGCCCGCTCGTACTAGCCGGTCCGGCTGGACCGGTCTCACGCCCCGGCGTGCGGCTCGCGCCGCGCGCCGGGGCTGTGCCGTCGTTGGCCCTCGTTACGTACCGACTCCTCCTGAGATGTGCGCACCCGTCCTCGTCGGGACGCATCAGACAGAACTGACTGGTACGTGCAAAAAATTTGGAATGGCCCGGAATCGGAACACCGGGGCACCCCGGCTCGTTGTCACGACGTGAGCACGACACCACCTGTTCTCGCCGCAGAGCTGGCGCAGGCGTGGGCCGATATTCAGCGGTACCACTCCGAGCTGCCTGACCTTGCCGCGCCCGAGTCCCTGATCGGAGAGTCCTCGTCCGCCTGCGGCGCCGAGCTCTCCTTCGAGCGACTGCTGCACGAGGCAGTCCACGGCATCGCCGCCGCCCGCGGAGTGCGTGACACCTCGCGCGCCGGCCGCTACCACAACCGCAGGTTCCTCGCGATCGCCGAGGAGATGGGCCTGGACCACGCCGACGAGCCGCATGCGAGCAGCGGTTTCTCGCTGGTCTCGCTCAACCCGGAGGCGAAGACGCGCTACCGCCCCACGATGGAGCGCCTCCAGCGAGCGCTGAAGGCCCACACGGTCGCGACGGCGGCCGACACCAAGCGCAGTTTCCGGGGTCCGGCCGCCCGGCACGGATCCTCCGGCGGAGGCGTCCGCGTCAAGGCGGTCTGCGACTGCGGGCGCAACGTGCGGGTGGTCCCGTCCGTGCTGGCCCAGGCCCCGATCGTGTGCGGCGGCTGTATGAAACCGTTCCGCATTCCCGACGTCGCGGTGTCGGCAGCCGCTTCCTGACCGGGGCGGGCGGGGCACCTCGGGCGTGTGGCACAATGGACAGCTGTACTCGACAGTCGCATAGGACCCCTCTCTCCTCCGGCTGACGCGTCCATCGGGCACCCGAGTACCGCAACCCCACGTGGCATCTCATGTGCCCAACCACGTCAAGTTCAGGAGACACCACTCCAGTGGCAGTCAAGATCAAGCTCAAGCGCCTCGGCAAGATTCGCCAGCCGCACTACCGCATCGTCGTCGCCGACGCCCGTACCCGTCGGGACGGTCGCGCGATCGAAGAGATCGGTATCTACCACCCGACGTACAACCCGTCGCGCATCGAGGTCACCGCCGAGCGTGCGCAGTACTGGCTGTCGGTCGGCGCCCAGCCCACCGAGGCTGTGCTCGCCATCCTGAAGCTCACCGGTGACTGGCAGGCGCACAAGGGCCTTCCGGCCCCCGCGCCGCTGCTGCAGCCGGCGACGAAGGAAAACAAGCGTCGCACCTTCGACGAGTTCGCCAAGGCCCTCGAGGGCATCGGCGAGGGCAAGGGCGAAGCCATCACGCAGAAGGCGAAGAAGGCCGACAAGAAGGCGGACGAGGCTGAGGCCGAGACCGCCGAGTCGACCGAGGCCTGAGCATGCTCGAGGAGGCTCTTGAGCACCTCGTGAAGGGCATCGTGGACAACCCCGACGAAGTGCAGGTCGCCTCGCGCAACCTGCGCCGCGGGCAGGTGCTGGAGGTCCGGGTCCACCCCGACGACCTCGGCAAGGTGATCGGCCGCAACGGCCGCACCGCACGTGCTCTGCGTACCGTCGTGGGCGCCATCGGCGGCCGGGGGATCCGCGTCGACCTCGTCGACGTGGACCAGGTCCGCTGAGAAGTAGTTGAGTCACCGGCACGGGCCGGGGAGGGCAATTTTGCCCGCCCCGGCCCGTCGTCGTATGAACAGGAGAGATGTGTAGTGGAGCTGGTAGTCGCGCGGATCGGCCGCGCCCACGGGATCAAGGGTGAGGTCACCGTCGAGGTGCGGACCGACGAGCCGGAGCTGCGGCTCGGACCCGGCGCCGTGCTCCGGACCGAGCCGGCGTCGGCGGGACCGCTGACGGTCGAGACGGGCCGGGTGCACAGCGGAAGGCTGATGGTGCGCTTCGCGGGGGTCAAGGACCGTACCGGCGCCGAGGCGCTGCGCAACATCCTGCTCATCGCGGACGTGGACCCGGCGGAGCTGCCGGCCGAGGACGACGAGTACTACGACCACCAGCTGATGGACCTCGACGTGGTCCTGGAGGACGGCACCGAGATCGGCCGGATCACCGAGATCTCCCACCTGCCCTCGCAGGACCTCTTCATCGTCGAGCGGCCGGACGGCACCGAGGTGATGATCCCCTTCGTCGAGGAGATCGTCGCCGAGATCGACCTCGAGGAGCAGCGCTGCGTCATCACCCCGCCGCCCGGACTGATCGACGACCGCGCCGAGGTCGCGTCCGCGCGCGACGACGAGTCCGCTGAGACGTCTGGGTCCGCTGGGACCACTGAGTCCGCTGTGTCCGCCGGGTCGTCCGAGGGTGCCGAGGCCGCCGGGGACGAAGCCTGATGCGGCTGGACGTCGTCACGATCTTCCCCGAGTACCTGGAGCCGCTCAACGTCTCCCTGGTCGGCAAGGCGAGGGCGCGCGGGCAGCTCGACGTGCACGTCCACGACCTGCGGGACTGGACGTACGACCGGCACAACACGGTGGACGACACCCCGTACGGCGGCGGCCCCGGCATGGTCATGAAGACCGAGCCCTGGGGCGAGGCCCTGGACGCGGCGCTGGCCGACGGCTACGAGGCGGGCGCGCACGGGCCCGTCCTCGTCGTCCCCACCCCCAGCGGCCGGCCGTTCACCCAGGAGCTCGCGGTCGAGCTCTCCGAGCGGCCGTGGCTGATCTTCACCCCGGCTCGGTACGAGGGCATCGACCGCCGGGTCATGGACGAGTACGCCACCCGGATCCCGGTCTACGAGGTCTCCATCGGCGACTACGTCCTGGCCGGCGGCGAGGCGGCCGTCCTGGTCGTCACCGAGGCCGTGGCCCGGCTGCTGCCCGGGGTGCTGGGCAACGCCGAATCGCACCGCGACGACTCCTTCGCGCCCGGCGACATGGCCAACCTGCTCGAGGGGCCCGTCTACACCAAGCCCCCGGAGTGGCGCGGTCGCGGCATTCCGGACGTGCTGGTCAGCGGCCACCACGGCAAGATCGCCCGGTGGCGCCGGGACGAGGCGTTCCGCCGCACGGCGGCCAACCGCCCGGATCTGATCGAGCGCTGCGAGGCCTCCGCCTTCGACAAGAAGGACCGCGAGCTGCTGAGCATCCTGGGCTGGCGCCCGACGGCCGACGGCCGATTTTGGCGTAGGCCGCAGACCGTGGAAGAATAGGCGGCTGCTGTGTGCTCGCGTGCGCCCCTGCCACAGGGGGACAGTCGCCCGCCGAGTCCCGCGGCTCCCGAATTCTCTACGGAAACCCCGCACCGGCGGCCTGTGGCGTCGTGCGAAGAAAGCAGACGAATTACATGTCTCACCTGCTCGATGGCGTCAACGCCGCCACGCTGCGCTCGGACCTCCCGGCGTTCCGCCCCGGTGACACGGTCAACGTTCACGTCCGCGTGATCGAGGGCAACCGCTCCCGTATCCAGCAGTTCAAGGGTGTCGTCATCCGCCGCCAGGGCGCCGGTGTCTCCGAGACCTTCACCGTCCGCAAGGTCTCCTTCAGCGTCGGCGTGGAGCGTACCTTCCCGGTCCACTCCCCGATCTTCGAGAAGATCGAGCTCGTCACCCGCGGTGACGTGCGTCGCGCCAAGCTGTACTTCCTCCGTGAGCTCCGCGGCAAGGCCGCGAAGATCAAGGAGAAGCGCGACCGCTGATCTGCTCTCGGGGCCCCGGGACGGGCCGGATAGGCTCGCCCCCGATGGACACCGAAGCACGTCACACGCAGCGCGGCCACTCTTCCCCCGGCGAGGGGGAGGGGCGGTCGCGTTTCGCGTTTTCCGGCGACGGCGGCGACGGCCATGGCGATGACGGCGGGCCGGCCGCGGGCAGGGCGGGATGGCTGACCTGGCGCCGGGCCGGGCTGCTGGGCGTTGCCTGCACCCTCTTCCTGCTGCTGCTCGGCAATTTCGTGCTCCAGCCCTTCCTGATCCCGAGCCGCTCGATGGAGCCGACGCTCGAGGTCGGCGACCGGCTGCTGGTCAACAAGCTGGCGTACCGTTTCGGCGACCAGCCCGAGCGCGGGGACGTCGTGGTCTTCGACGGCACCGGCTCCTTCGTGCCGCAGGGCCCGGACGGCAACCCGGTCGGCGAGGCCCTGCACGGCGCGGCCTCGGCGCTCGGCCTCGCCGACCCCTCGGACACCGACTTCGTGAAGCGGGTCGTGGGCGTGGGCGGAGACGACGTGGTGTGCGACGGGAGCGGCCGGATCAAGGTCAACGGTGTCGCGCTGGACGAGCCGTACCTCTTCCCTGGAGACTCGGGGTCGAAAGTGCCCTTCCGGGTCGTCGTGCCCCTGGGGACCCTGTGGGTCATGGGTGATCATCGTTCCCAGTCCCGGGATTCCCGGGACCACCTGGGGGAACCGGGCGGGGGGATGGTGCCGGTGGAGAAGGTGATCGGGCGGGCCGACTGGATCGGCTGGCCGGTTTCGCGCTGGGGCGCCGCCGACCCGACGGGCGGCGATCGTGGGTAGCCGGGGGCGCCGGCGGGGCGACTGGGACGAGGCCGCCGCGGACCAGGAGGACGAGCCCGTGTCCGGAGACGGGGCGCAGGAGGCCGGAGGCCGAGCCGATCGGCGCCGGCTGGCGCGCAAGGTCCGGCGCAGACGGCGTACCCGCAGGGTCGGGGAGCTGCCCCTGCTCGTGGTGGTCGCGCTGTGCATCGCGCTGATCCTCAAGACCTTCCTGGTGCAGGCGTTCTTCATCCCCTCGGGCTCCATGGAGCAGACGATCCGGATCGGCGACCGGGTCCTGGTGGACAAGCTGACCCCGTGGTTCGGCTCCAAGGTCGAGCGCGGCGAGGTCGTCGTCTTCAAGGACCCCGGAGGCTGGCTGGGCGCCGAGAGCGTCCGCCCGGCACCGGACCCGGTGGGGATCAAGCAGCTCAAGCAGGGCCTCACCTTCATCGGCCTGCTGCCCTCGGCCGACGAGCAGGACCTGATCAAGCGGGTCATCGGGGTCGGCGGGGACACCGTGAAGTGCTGCGACGCCCGGGGCCGGGTCAGCGTCAACGGATCACCGCTGGACGAGCCGTACGTGAACCCGGGGAACGTGCCTTCGGAGATCCGCTTCGAGGTGCACGTGCCCGCCGGGCGGATCTTCGTCATGGGTGACCACCGGGCGAACTCGGCCGACTCCCGCTACCACCTCGACGAGGCCTTCCAGGGCACGATCGACGAGAAGGACGTGGTCGGCCAAGCCGTCGTGATCGCATGGCCGTTCGGGCACTGGCAGCGGCTGGAACAGCCCGCCACCTTCCGGATGGTGCCCGACCAGGCGCGCGCCGGTCGCCGTGCGCCCCGTCGGCGCCGTCGGGCCGCGTCGTTCGCATAGTGTGTCCTGGGTCTCCCGCGCCTTCGGGAACTCCCGCTCGTTAGGGGAGGGGAGGGCCCGTGCCCGATTCGGCGCGGGCGGATTTGCCGGTTTCCGAGTTCTGAGTTCCGACTGAGGAGTGGATGTGGGGGATGTGGCGGTAGGCGCACGGTCCGGACGCGATGAAGGTGATGAGCGGCCGGACGACGCCGTCGAGCGCGATGCCGTCGAGCGCGATGCGAAGGACGGCGACGCGACGGACGACGGCGCGGTCAAGCGCCCGCACCGCTCGTTCTGGAAGGAGCTGCCGCTCCTGGTCGGCATCGCCCTGATCCTCGCCCTGCTGATCAAGACCTTCCTGGTGCAGGCGTTCTCGATCCCCTCCGACTCGATGCAGAACACCCTGCAGCGGGGCGACCGGGTGCTCGTGGACAAGCTGACGCCGTGGTTCGGCTCCGAGCCCGAGCGCGGGGAGGTCGTGGTCTTCCACGACCCCGCGAACTGGCTGAGCGGGGAGGCCACCCCGGAGCCCAACATCGCGCAGAAGGTCCTCAGCTTCATCGGCCTGATGCCGTCGGCCGAGGAGAAGGACCTGATCAAGCGCACGATCGCGATCGGCGGTGACACGGTCGAGTGCAAGAAGGGGGGACCGGTCGTCGTCAACGGCAAGGAGCTCGACGAGCCGTACATCTTCCCCGGCAACACTCCCTGCGACGACGTGCCCTTCGGCCCGCTGACCGTGCCCAAGGACAAGATCTGGGTGATGGGCGACCACCGGCAGAACTCGCAGGACTCCCGCTGGCACCAGCAGGACGAGACCCACGGCTTCGTGCCCGTCAGCGATGTCGTCGGGCGGGCCGTGGTCGTCGCGTGGCCGGTCACCCGCTGGTCCACGCTGCCGATCCCGGACACCTTCGACCAGCCGGGCATCGGCACGCAGTCCGCGGCCACCGCGCTCGGCCTCGGTGCCTCCGGACTGGCTCCGGTCGGGCTCGGCCCGGCCGCCCTCGGATTCGCCGGAGCGGTCCCGCTCGTGCTGTGGCGCAGGCGGAAGCTGACTGCCGGGCGTACCGGCAGGTAGGGTGCCGCCCAGGTCGACGATCTCCGAAGTGTGGGGGCGCTCCAATGGGCGGAACACGAGCAATACGAGCAGGTGACGGCCATGGCCGCGGCGGTTTCGGCAACATGTTGTCGGGAATCGCCGTGGCCATCGGCTTTGTGCTGTTCCTGGGCGGGTTCGTGTGGGGAGCCGTCGTGTACCAGCCGTACACGGTGCCGACCGACTCGATGGTGCCGACGGTGAAGCCCGGGGACCGGGTCCTGGCACAGCGGATCGACGGCGGCGAGGTGCGCCGCGGCGACGTGGTCGTCTTCAAGGACGACATGTGGAGCGATTCGCCGATGGTCAAGCGGGTCGTGGGCATCGGCGGCGACACCGTCAAGTGCTGCGGCGACGGCGGGCGGCTCACCGTGAACGGCAAGGAGCTGGACGAGCCGTACATCGAGGAGGAGAAGCTCGACGTACCGGACGCGCCCGGCGGCTCCGCCTCGCGCACGCCCTTCGAGGTGACGGTGCCCGAGGGCAACCTCTTCCTGCTGGGCGACCGGCGCGGTGCCTCGCTCGACTCCCGGGCCCACCTGCAGGAGGCCGGGCAGGGGACGGTGGCGCGGTCGGCGGTGAAGGCCCGGGTCGACGCCCTCGCGTGGCCCTCCATGTCGATGCTGGAGCGGCCGCGGACCTACGCCTCCCTGCCCGGCGGGACCTCCGAGGCAGGCCCGCTGCGACTCCAGGTGGCGGCGGTGGCGGCCGGCGTCGCCCTGGTGCTGCTCGGAGCCGCGTACGGGCCGGTCGTACGGGTTCTCGGGCGCGGGCGCAGGAGGGCGCGGGCCGGTGTCCGCTGACCTGCGGGACGGGGCCGGCGGCGGTCCGCGCAAGGTGTCGCGGGTGATCCTGCTGGACCCCGCGGACCGGATCCTGCTGCTGCACGGCTTCGAGCCCTCGGACCCGGCGGACGACTGGTGGTTCACGCCCGGCGGCGGTCTGGAGGGGGCCGAGACCCGGGAGCAGGCCGCGCTGCGCGAACTCGCCGAGGAGACCGGGATCACCGCGGTGGAGCTGGGGCCGGTGCTGTGGCACCGCTCCTGCTCGTTCCCCTTCGACGGGCGCCGCTGGGAACAGGACGAGTGGTACTTCCTGGCACGTACCACCCAGACCGCGACCGACATGGGCGGGCTCACCGAGCTGGAGCGGCGCAGCGTCTGCGGAGCGAGGTGGTGGACCTCCGAGGAACTTCTCGCGGCCCATGAGACGGTGTACCCGACCAGACTCGCAGAGCTGCTCCGCACGCTGCTCGACGACGGTCCTCCGGGTGCGCCCGTGAACCTGGCCCCGGAAATCGTTTAGGGGCGCACGGGCCTGGCGCACAATAGGGGGACGCACGGCTGAAGGGGAACATGCCATGAGTGCCGAGGACCTCGAGAAGTACGAGACCGAGATGGAGCTGAAGCTCTATCGCGAGTACCGCGACGTCGTCGGGCTGTTCAAGTATGTGATCGAGACAGAGCGCCGTTTCTACCTCACCAACGACTACGAGATGCAGGTGCACTCGGTCCAGGGGGAGGTCTTTTTCGAGGTCTCGATGGCCGACGCCTGGGTCTGGGACATGTACCGGCCCGCCCGCTTCGTCAAGCAGGTGCGGGTGCTGACCTTCAAGGACGTGAACATCGAGGAGCTCAACAAGAGCGATCTCGAGCTTCCGGGCAGCTGAGGCGGTCCTTCGCCGTGCCGCACCGCTGACGGTTCACCCGCAGGGGTGAGCGGGTTTTCCACAACGCCTTCGTTGTCCACCAAGATCCACAAGGTGGGCGGGGTTGCGGGACCGTCGGCGCTGGAGGTGGTGCCGGATGAACGCGAAGGGCGTGGCACAGCAGGCATTGGGGCGGTACGGCGAGGAACTCGCGGCGCGGCGGCTCGCCGAGGCCGGGATGACGGTGATCGCGCGGAACTGGCGGTGCCGCAGCGGGGAGATCGACATCGTCGCCCGCGACGGCGACGCCCTCGTCGTGTGCGAGGTCAAGACCCGGCGGGCGGGGGAGTTCGAGCACCCCATGGCAGCCCTGCGGCCGGGCAAGGCCGAGCGGCTGCGCCGGCTCGCCGGGCGGTGGCTCGCCGACCACGGCGGACCGCCTCCGGGCGGCGTGCGCATCGACCTCGTCGGGGTCCTGCTGCCGCGGCGCGGTGCGCCCGTGGTGGAGCACGTCAGGGGGGCCGCCTGATGGGCTTCGCGCGTGCCTGCTCGGTCGCCCTGCTCGGCGTCGACGGCGTGGTGGTGGAGGTGCAGGCCGACCTCGAACCGGGGATCGCGACCTTCGCCCTGGTGGGGCTGCCCGACAAGACCCTGATCGAGAGCCGCGACCGGGTCCGGGCGGCCGTGGTCAACTCCGGGGCGACCTGGCCCCAGAAGAAGCTCACCGTCGGCCTCAGCCCGGCCTCCGTGCCGAAGTCGGGCGCCGGCTTCGACCTGGCCGTGGCCGCCGCGGTCCTGGGCGCCGCCGAGGTGGTCGATCCCGCGGTGATCGCCGATCTCGTCCTCATCGGGGAGCTCGGCCTGGACGGCAGGGTCCGCCCCGTCCGGGGGATCCTGCCCGCCGTGCTCGCCGCCGCCGAGGCCGGATACCGGCAGGTCGTGGTCCCGCAGCAGTGCGCGGCCGAGGCCATGCTCGTTCCCGACGTCTCGGTGCTCGGCGTGCGCAGCCTGCGGCAGCTGATCGCGGTGCTGACCGGCGGGGAGGTGCCCGAGGCGGACCCGCCGGATCCGCCCGGGAGGCCCGATCCGATGCTGGCCGGGCTGGTCGTGCCGGGCGCCGGACTCGGCACGGGCGTGGCCCGCGAGGGGGACGGGCGGGACTTCCCCGACCTGGCCGACGTCGCCGGACAGCACGCCGCGCGCCGAGCGCTGGAAGTGGCCGCCGCCGGGGGCCACCACCTCTTCCTGAGCGGACCGCCGGGCGCGGGCAAGACCATGCTGGCCGAGCGGATGCCCTGGATCCTGCCCCCGCTCACCCGACAGGACTCCCTGGAGGTCACGGCCGTCCACTCGGTCGCGGGAATCCTGCCGCCGGGAGAACCGCTCGTCGCCAGGCCGCCGTACTGCGCCCCGCACCACTCGGCGACCATGCAGTCCCTCGTCGGGGGCGGCGCCGGTGTGCCCAGGCCCGGGGCGGTTTCCCTGGCCCACAAGGGGATCCTCTTCCTCGACGAGGCCGCGGAGTTCAGCACGAAGGCCCTGGACGCCCTGAGACAGCCCCTTGAGTCCGGGCACGTGGTCATCGCACGGGCCGCCGGCGTGGTACGCCTGCCGGCCAGGTTCCTGATGGTGCTCGCGGCCAACCCCTGCCCGTGCGGCCGGCACACCCTGCAGGGGGCGGGCTGCGAATGCCCGGCCTCGGTGATCCGGCGCTACCAGGCCCGGCTGTCGGGGCCGCTGCTCGACCGGGTGGACCTGCGGGTGGAGGTCGAGCCGGTCACCCGCTCCGATCTGCTGGGGCGCGGCGGCCGCGGCGAAGCCACGGCGGTGGTGGCCGACCGGGTGCGCGAAGCCCGCGACCGGGCGGTGGCGCGACTGGCCGGCACGCCGTGGCGGCTCAACTCCGAGGTGCCCGGGCACGAGCTGCGGACCCGCTGGCAGGCGGGCCCCGGGGCGCTGGCCCTGGCGGAGCGGGACCTGGAGCGCGGGCTGCTCACCGCGCGGGGGCTGGACCGGGTGCTTCGGGTCGCCTGGACGGTGGCGGACCTGCGGGGCCGCGACCGCCCCGACGCGCTGGACGTGGCCGTCGCCCTCGAGCTGCGCACCGGCATCGCCCGGGGCGCGGCGGCGGCCGTCGGACCCGGATCATGACCGGGCCCGGGCCGGCCGGGCCGGAGCCGCCGGCCGGGCCGGACGGTGCGCACCGGCCGGGCGCGAGGGCGGCCGCGGCGCAGGACGGGGAGCCGTGCGACGAGGTGCTCGCGCGGGCCGCGCTGACCCGGGTGCTGGAGCCCGGGGAGGCGCTCGGCGGGCGCTGGCTGCGCGCGTACGGGGCCGTCGGGCTGATCCGCCTGCTGACCGCGCCCGAGCCGCCGCCCGGCCTGCCGGGCGGGGCCGGCGCCGAGCGGCTGGCCGGCTACCGCAGACGGGCCGCCCTCGCCGACCCCCGGCGGGACCTGGCGGCCGCCGCCGAGACGGGCGGCCGGTTCGTCTGCCCCGGATCGGCGGAGTGGCCGACCCAGCTGGACGGCCTCGGTGACGCCCGGCCCCTCGGGCTGTGGGTGCGCGGCCGGGCGAGCCTGCGGACCTGGGCCCTGCGCTCGGTGGCCGTGGTCGGGGCCCGCGCCTGCACCCCGTACGGGGCGCACATGGCACAGTCCCTCGCCGCCGGGCTCGCCGAGCACGGCTGGGTGGTCGTCTCGGGCGGCGCCTACGGCATCGACGGCGCCGCCCACCGCGGGGCCCTCGGCGCCGGCGGGGCCACGGCCGCCGTGCTGGCCTGCGGCGTGGACGTCCCGTATCCCCGCGGGCACGCCGGACTGTTCGGCCGGATCGCCGCCCAAGGGCTGCTGCTCGGGGAGCTGCCGCCCGGCAGCCACCCCACGCCGAGCCGGTTCGTCCTGCGCAACCGCGTCATCGCCGCACTGACCCGGGGCACGGTCGTGGTGGAGGCCGCCCACCGCAGCGGCTCCCTCGTCACCGCCCGGCGGGCCCAGGCGCTCGGGAGGTGCACCATGGGCGTCCCCGGCCCGGCCACGAGCGGGCTGTCGGCCGGCGTGCACGAGCTGCTGCGCGGCGAGGCCACCTTGGTCACGGACGCGATGGAGGTCATCGAGCTGGTCGGAGCCATGGGCGAGCTGGCCCCCGAGCGGCGCGGTCCGGTGCTCGCCCGGGACCTCCTGGACCCCGCAGCCGTCCGGGTGCTCGAAGCGCTTCCGGCCGGGCGGCTCGCCGATCCGGCGGAGGTCGCCCTCGCCGCGGGCACCGGCACCGATGAAGTCATCGGCAGACTGTACGAACTTCACTCTCTGGGGTTCGTCGAACGGCAGGGCGACGGCTGGCAGTTGATCCCGCGAGCGCCTGCGGGAGGCATACAAACCGGCGTTGCCCGGCGAGGCGGTCGTTGACCTGGGGAGTTCCGGTGAAAGAGTGAAGCCGATGAGAGACGCGGTCCTCCCGGCGGCAGTCGCCGGGACCGTGCGCCAGGCGCCGGTCCCGGGTCGCCCGCGCGAGCCGGGGCGCCCTTGTCGGCCCGCGCGATCCCGTACTCTTCGCGCACCGCGACACTTCCGTCACGCTACGCTCCCAAGGAATCCGGCTCCGGCAAAGGCGAAGCATGCCCCAGCACACCTCAGGGTCTGACCGCGCTGCGGTGCCCCCCGCTGCGCGCAGCAGCGAGCGGTCCACCGCGCCCTCGTCCCTGGAGGTGCTGTGGCGCTCGTACAAGGACTCGGGTGACGAGCGGCTGCGGGAGCAGCTGATCCTGCACTACTCGCCCCTCGTGAAGTACGTGGCCGGGCGGGTCAGCGTCGGCCTGCCGCCCAATGTGGAACAGGCCGACTTCGTCTCCTCCGGGGTCTTCGGACTCATCGACGCCATCGAGAAGTTCGACATCGAGCGGTCCATCAAGTTCGAGACGTACGCGATCACCCGGATCCGGGGCGCGATGATCGACGAACTGCGGGCGCTGGACTGGATCCCGCGGTCGGTTCGGCAGAAGGCGCGGGCCGTGGAGCGGGCCTACGCCACGCTGGAGGCCCAGTTGAGGCGTACCCCGACCGAGGTCGAGGTCGCCCGTGAGATGGGTATCGCCGTGGAGGAACTCCACGCGGTTTTCAGCCAGTTGTCGCTCGCCAACGTGGTAGCCCTGGAAGAGCTGCTGCACGTCGGCGGAGAGGGCGGCGACCGCCTCTCGCTGATGGACACCCTGGAGGACACCGCCGCCGACAACCCGGTGGAGGTCGCGGAGGACCGCGAGCTGCGGCGACTGCTGGCACGGGCCATCAACACGCTGCCCGAGCGGGAGAAGACGGTGGTGACCCTCTACTACTACGAGGGGCTCACGCTCGCCGAGATCGGCAACGTGCTCGGTGTGACGGAGAGCCGCGTCAGCCAGATCCACACCAAGTCGGTGCTCCAGCTGCGGGCGAAGCTGGCGGACGTCGGACGCTGATCGGGCCGCGGGCGCGGCCGCGGGTGCGGCCGGGGGCGCGACGGCCTTGCGGGACGTCCGTAGAGTGGACGCGTGCCCAGGATTCGAGCGGCCTCCGTGGCCGAGCACCGGTCGATGCAGCGCGGCTCCCTGTTGGACGCCGCGCGTTCCCTGCTGTCCGAAGGGGGGACGGAAGCGCTGACCTTCCCCGCCCTCGCCGAGAGGACCGGCCTCGCCAGGTCCTCCGTGTACGAGTACTTCCGCTCTCGCGCCGCCGTCGTCGAGGAGCTCTGCGCGGTGGACTTCCCCGTGTGGGCGGCCGAGATCGAGGCGGCTATGTCGGACGCGCAGACGCCGGAGGCTAAGATCGAGGCGTACGTCCGCAGCCAGCTGGGGCTGGTGGGGGACCGCCGGCACCGGGCGGTGGTGGCGATCTCGGCGAGCGAGCTGGACGCCGGGGCGCGCGAGAAGATCCGCGCGGCCCACGGGGGGCTGATCGCGATGATCGTCGAGGCGCTCGCGGCGCTCGGACAGAAGGAGCCGAGGCTGGCGGCGATGCTCCTGCAGGGAGTCGTGGACGCCGCCGTCCGCCGGATCGAGGCGGCCTCCGGTGAGGACCCGGACGTGGTCACCGACGCGGCCGTCGCCATGGCCCTGCGGGGCGTCGGGGGCTGAGGCCCGTCACCCCCTTGTCCCGTCACCCCCATGTCCCGTGGTCCCGCGGTCCCGCGGTCCCGTCGTCCCGGGGCTGGCTCTTATACCAATCTGACGATCCATCCCCGTCCCACCCCCCTCGGGAGCGCTCTCCCGTACAAATGAAGTACTTTCGCTCTATGTCCCAGCCCGCCAAGACCTCGCCCCGTGCCTCCTCGGCCTCCGACGCCCCGGAGAGCCCGGCCGGCACCAAGGCGGCCGCGCAGCGGCTCAAGATGCGCCGGGAGCTGGCGGCGGCCGCGATGGAGCTGTTCGCGACCAAGGGGTACGAGGCGACGACGGTCGACGAGATCGCCTCGGTGGCCGGGGTCGCGCGGCGGACCTTCTTCCGGCACTTCCGGTCCAAGGAAGAGGCGATCTTCCCGGACCACGACGACACCCTGACCCGCGCCGAGGCCGTCCTGGACGTGGCCCCGGCGCACGAGCACCCGCTCGACACGGTGTGCCGGGGGATCAAGGAAGTCATGAAGATGTACGCCGCCTCGCCGGCGGTGTCGGTGGAGCGCTACCGGCTCACCCGCGAGGTGCCGGCGCTGCGCGAGCGGGAGATCGCCTCGGTCGCCCGCTACGAGCGGCTGTTCACCCGCTACCTGCTGGCCCATTTCGACGAGCAGGACCACCACGACGGCAACGACGACCCGCTGCTGGCGGAGGTCGCCGCCTCGGCGGTGGTCACGGCCCACAACCACGTGCTGCGGCGCTGGCTGCGGGCGGGCGGCCAGGGGGACGTGGAGGCGCAGCTCGACCACGCCTTCTCGATCGTGCGCAAGACCTTCGGCAGCGGGATCGGCGCGGGGCGCACGCTCAGCGCGGTGCCGGCCGCCCCGGCGGCTCCCGCGGCCTCGGTCCGCACGCAGGGCGAGGTGCTGGTGGCGGTGGCCCGTACGGACGCGCCGCTGGACGAGGTCATGCGGACCATCGAGGAAGCGCTCAGAAACAAGCAGTAGTACCCGTCGCGGCGCGCGTGCACCTCACGCGCGGCTCGCGTGTAGCTCGCGTCACAGCGGCCGCTCCCGTTCCGGGTGCGGCCGCTTTCGTTTGTCCGGGTTGCCCCTACTCGCCGGTAACTCTGATCGATCATCGCTCATCGGTGCAGGTCAATCGGCAAATGAGAGAAAGTTTTGGCACCCGGTGCCTTGCTGAGTGACACGGGGTGCCATACGTTGAATCTCGTCCGGATGTCCCCGCGGCCCAGCCCACTCGGCACGGAACGCGCCCCGGACGCCTGCGTCACCAGGCACCCGCAACGCCCCACCACAGGCAACGCGCAGCAGCACCCCAGCCGAATCGACGGCGCCCCAAAACATCTCTCCACCGCTCCACGCAACCCGTTTCCCTCAGCGCACCCTCATCAGCGCACGGCCGGAGGCAACACCGTGAAGGACATCCTGGACGCGATCCAGTCGCAGAGCGCCACGTCCGCCGACTTCGCGGCCCTGCCGCTCCCCGACTCCTACCGCGCGATCACCGTGCACAAGGACGAGGCGGAGATGTTCGCCGGGCTCACCACCCGCGAGAAGGACCCGCGCAAGTCCCTGCACCTGGACCAGGTCCCCGTGCCGGAACTCGGCCCGGGCGAAGCCCTGGTGGCCGTCATGGCCTCCTCGGTCAACTACAACTCCGTGTGGACCTCGATCTTCGAGCCCGTGTCCACCTTCAGCTTCCTGGAGCGCTACGGGCGCCTCTCGGAGCTCACCAAGCGCCACGACCTCCCGTACCACGTCATCGGCTCGGACCTCGCGGGCGTCGTGCTGCGCACCGGCCCCGGCGTGAACGCCTGGAAGCCCGGCGACGAGGTCGTCGCCCACTGCCTCTCGGTCGAGCTGGAGTCCTCGGACGGCCACAACGACACGATGCTCGACCCCGAGCAGCGCATCTGGGGCTTCGAGACCAACTTCGGCGGCCTGGCGGAGATCGCACTCGTCAAGTCCAACCAGCTGATGCCCAAGCCCGGCCACCTCAGCTGGGAGGAGGCCGCCTCCCCCGGCCTGGTCAACTCCACGGCCTACCGCCAGCTGGTCTCCCGCAACGGCGCCGGCATGAAGCAGGGCGACAACGTCCTGATCTGGGGTGCGAGCGGCGGCCTCGGCTCGTACGCCACCCAGTTCGCGCTGGCCGGCGGCGCCAACCCGATCTGCGTGGTCTCCAGCGCGCAGAAGGCGGACATCTGCCGGGCGATGGGCGCGACCGCGATCATCGACCGCAGCGCCGAGGGCTACAAGTTCTGGAAGGACGAGCACACCCAGGACCCCAAGGAGTGGAAGCGCTTCGGCAAGCGCATCCGCGAGCTGACCGGCGGCGAGGACATCGACATCGTCTTCGAGCACCCCGGCCGCGAGACCTTCGGCGCCTCCGTGTACGTCACCCGCAAGGGCGGCACCATCACCACCTGCGCCTCGACCTCGGGCTACATGCACGAGTACGACAACCGCTACCTGTGGATGTCCCTCAAGAAGATCATCGGCTCGCACTTCGCGAACTACCGCGAGGCGTGGGAGGCCAACCGCCTGGTCTCGAAGGGCAAGATCCACCCCACCCTCTCGAAGGTCTACTCCCTGGAGGAGACCGGCCAGGCCGCCTACGACGTCCACCGCAACCTCCACCAGGGCAAGGTCGGCGTCCTCGCGCTGGCCCCCGAGGAGGGCCTGGGCGTCCGGGACCACGAGATGCGGGCGACGCACCTCGACGCGATCAACCGCTTCCGTAACATCTGAGACGCCTCAAAGGCCAAAGGGACAGCCTGAGATGACAGAGCGCCAGAAGGACCGTCCGTGGCTCATGCGGACGTACGCCGGCCACTCCACGGCCGAGGCGTCCAACGAGCTGTACCGCCGCAACCTCGCCAAGGGCCAGACCGGCCTGTCGGTCGCGTTCGACCTGCCGACGCAGACCGGCTACGACCCCGACCACATCCTCGCCCGCGGCGAGGTCGGCCGGGTCGGGGTCCCGGTCTCCCATCTGGGCGACATGCGGCGGCTGTTCCAGGACATCCCCCTGGAGCAGATGAACACCTCGATGACGATCAACGCCACCGCCATGTGGCTGCTGGCGCTCTACCAGGTGGCCGCCGAGGAGCAGGGCGCGGACATCGCCCAGCTCCAGGGCACCACCCAGAACGACATCGTCAAGGAGTACCTCTCGCGCGGGACGCACGTCTTCCCGCCCGGGCCCTCGCTCCGCCTGACGACGGACATGATCGCGTACACGGTCAACCACATCCCGAAGTGGAACCCGATCAACATCTGCAGCTACCACCTGCAGGAGGCCGGGGCCACGCCCGTCCAGGAGATCTCCTACGCGATGGCCACGGCCATCGCCGTCCTGGACTCCGTGCGCGATTCGGGCCAGGTCCCGCCGGAGCGCTTCGGCGAGGTCGTCGCCCGCATCTCCTTCTTCGTGAACGCGGGCGTCCGCTTCATCGAGGAGATGTGCAAGATGCGCGCCTTCGGCCGCATCTGGGACAAGGTCACCCGCGAGCGCTACGGCATCGAGAACGACAAGCAGCGCCGCTTCCGCTACGGCGTCCAGGTCAACTCGCTCGGCCTGACCGAGGCGCAGCCGGAGAACAACGTCCAGCGCATCGTGCTGGAGATGCTGGCCGTCACCCTCTCCAAAGATGCCCGCGCCCGCGCCGTGCAGCTGCCCGCCTGGAACGAGGCGCTGGGCCTGCCCCGGCCCTGGGACCAGCAGTGGTCGCTGCGCATCCAGCAGGTCCTGGCCCTCGAGAGCGACCTGCTGGAGTACGAGGACATCTTCGCCGGCTCGCACGTCATCGAGGCCAAGGTCGAGTCCCTGGTGGCCGAGTGCCTGGCGGAGATCGACCGGATCCAGGAGATGGGCGGCGCTATGGCGGCCGTCGAGTCCGGGTACCTGAAGGGCGAGCTGGTCTCCTCGCACGCCGAGCGGCGGGCCCGGATCGAGACCGGCGAGGACAAGATCGTCGGCGTCAACTGCTTCCAGCAGACCGAGGAGAACCCGCTCACCGCCGACCTGGACGGGGCCATCATGACGGTGGACCCGGCGGTCGAGGCGCTGACCGTGGAGCGGATCGGCCGCTGGCGGGCCGAACGCCAGGAGTCCGCGGACCGGCAGGGGGGCGGCGACCCGTTCGTCTTCCCGACGGTGATGCAGGCCCTGGACCGGCTGAAGGAGGCCGCCGCGGGGGACGAGAACCTGATGGAGGCCACCTTGGAGTGCGCCCGCGCGGGCGTCACGACCGGCGAGTGGTCCACCGCGCTGCGCGAGGTGTTCGGGGAGTTCCGGGCGCCGACCGGGGTCTCCTCGGCCCCGGTGGCCGTGACCGCCGAGGAGGGGACCCCCATGGCCCTCGTCCGCGCGAAGGTCTCCCGCACCGCCGACGAGCTCGGCTCCGGCCGGCTGCGGCTGCTGGTCGGCAAGCCCGGCCTGGACGGGCACTCCAACGGCGCCGAGCAGATCGCCGTACGGGCCCGCGACGCCGGTTTCGAGGTGGTCTACCAGGGCATCCGGCTGACGCCGGAGGAGATCTCCTCCGCGGCCCTGGCCGAGGACGTGCACTGCGTGGGCCTGTCCATCCTGTCCGGCTCGCACAGCGCGCTCGTCCCCGACGTCCTGGAGCGGCTGCGCGCGGCGGGGGCGGGTGACATCCCCGTCGTCCTCGGGGGCATCATTCCGAATGCCGACGCCGTGGCGCTCAAGGCCGCCGGGGTGGCCGCGGTCTTCACCCCGAAGGACTTCGGCATCACGGAGATCATCGGCCGTATCGTCGACGAGATCCGCAAGGCGAACAAGCTCCACCCGCTCGGCGACGCCGACGACACCGCTACCGAAACCAGCGACACCAAGAACACCGCTGCAAGCACGGAGGTCCCCGCATGACCACGCCCTCTTCCCCGGTCGACCGGCTGCGGCCGCGCCGCTCCTGCCTCGCGGTGCCGGGTTCCAACCCCCGGTTCCTGGAGAAGGCCCAGGGCCTGCCGGCCGACCAGGTCTTCCTCGACCTGGAGGACGCCTGCGCCCCGCTCGCCAAGGAGGGCGCCCGCCACACCATCGTGGACGCGCTGAACAACGGCGACTGGACCGGCAAGACCCGCGTGGTGCGCGTCAACGACTGGACCACGCACTGGACGTACCGCGACGTGATCACGGTCGTCGAGGGCGCCGGCCAGAACCTCGACTGCATCATGCTGCCGAAGGTCCAGGACGCCCAGCAGGTCGTGGCGCTCGACCTCCTGCTGACGCAGATCGAGAAGACCATGGGCTTCGAGGTCGGGAAGATCGGCATCGAGGCGCAGATCGAGAACGCCAAGGGCCTGGTCAACGTCGACGCGATCGCCGCCGCCTCGCCGCGGTTGGAGACGATCATCTTCGGGCCGGCCGACTTCATGGCCTCGATCAACATGAAGTCGCTGGTCGTGGGCATGCAGCCGCCCGGCTACGGCGCGGACGCCTACCACTACATCCTGATGCGGATCCTGATGGCGGCCCGCATGCACGACCTCCAGGCGATCGACGGCCCCTTCCTCCAGATCAAGAACGTCGACGGCTACCGCGAGGTCGCCGGGCGCGCGGCGGCCCTGGGCTTCGACGGCAAGTGGGTGCTGCACCCGGGCCAGGTCGACGCGGCCAACGAGGTCTTCTCCCCCTCGCAGGAGGACTACGACCACGCCGAGCTGATCCTCGACGCCTACGACTGGTGCACCTCCGAGGCCGGCGGCAAGAAGGGCTCGGCGATGCTCGGCGACGAGATGATCGACGAGGCCAGCCGCAAGATGGCCCTGGTCATCTCCGGCAAGGGCCGGGCGGCCGGGATGCGGCGCACCACCAAGTTCGAGATCCCGGAAGGCTGATCAGCATGCAGTTCGGACGCACCTACGAAGAGTTCGAGGTCGGGGCGGTCTACAAGCACTGGCCCGGAAAGACGGTCACCGAGTACGACGACCACCTCTTCTGCCTGCTGACCATGAACCACCACCCGCTGCACATGGACAGCAACTACGCCGAGAACACGACCGACTTCGGCAAGAACGTCGTCGTGGGCAACTACATCTACTCGCTGCTGCTGGGCATGTCCGTGCCGGACGTCTCCGGCAAGGCGATCGCCAACCTGGAGATCGAGTCGCTGCGCCACGTGGCGCCGACCTTCCACGGCGACACCCTCTACGGCGAGACCACGGTCCTCGACAAGACCCCGTCGAAGTCGAAGAACGACCGCGGCATCGTCTACGTGGAGACCAAGGGCTACAAGCAGGACGGCACCCTCGTCTGCGTCTTCCGGCGCAAGGTGATGGTCCCGACCGAGACGTACATCAAGGAGCGCGGCGGCGAGCAGCCCGGCCGCCCCACGCTGAAGGAACAGGGGAAGTAGAACCATGAGCCGACTTGCCCAGACCGCCGGCCTGACGGACGACCAGAGGGACATCCTCAAGACCGTCCGGGAGTTCGTCGACAAGGAGATCATCCCGGTCGCGACCGAGCTGGAGCACCGCGACGAGTACCCGCAGGCGATCGTCGACGGCCTCAAGGAACTCGGCCTCTTCGGCCTGATGATCCCGGAGGAGTACGGCGGCCTGGGTGAGTCGCTGCTCACCTACGCGCTGTGCGTCGAGGAGATCGCGCGCGGCTGGATGTCCGTCTCGGGCATCATCAACACGCACTTCATCGTGGCGTACATGCTCAAGCAGCACGGCACCCAGGAGCAGCGGGAGTACTTCCTTCCGCGGATGGCGCTGGGCGAGGTGCGCGGCGCGTTCTCGATGTCCGAGCCGGGGCTCGGCTCCGATGTGTCGGCCATCACGTCCAAGGCGGTGAAGGACGGCGACGAGTACGTCCTGAACGGCCAGAAGATGTGGCTGACGAACGGCGGCACGTCCACGCTGGTGGCCGTCCTGGTCCGCAGTGACGAAGGACACCCTGAGGGCACGGCGCCCCACAAGTCGATGACGACCTTCCTCGTGGAGAAGGAGGCCGGCTTCGGTGAGGTGCGCCCCGGCCTGACCATCCCCGGCAAGATCGACAAGATGGGCTACAAGGGCGTCGACACGACCGAGCTCATCATGGACGGACTGCGCATTCCGGCCAATCGGGTCCTTGGCGGCCAGACGGGCCGAGGGTTTTACCAAATGATGGACGGGGTCGAGGTCGGCCGCGTCAACGTGGCGGCCCGTGGCTGCGGCGTCGCACAGCGTGCGTTCGAGCTGGGTGTCACTTATGCCCAGCAACGTCACACTTTCGGCAAGGCCATCGCCGAGCACCAGGCGATCCAGTTCAAGCTGGCCGAGATGGCTACCAAGGTCGAAGCCGCCCATGCGATGATGGTCAATGCAGCACGCAAAAAGGACTCCGGGGAACGAAACGACCTCGAAGCAGGGATGGCGAAGTACCTCGCCTCCGAGTACTGCAAGGAGGTGGTGGAGGACGCGTTCCGAATCCACGGTGGCTACGGCTTCTCGAAGGAGTACGAGATCGAGCGCCTCTACCGCGAGGCGCCCATGCTGCTGATCGGTGAAGGTACCGCCGAGATCCAGAAAATGATCATCGGGCGACGCCTGCTCGAGGAGTACCGACTCCAGGGCTGAAAGTCCCTTTTGCGGGGAATCATCCAGCGGTTTTCCGCAAAAGAGTCACTAGCAGTCACTGGCTGGCGGTCATCGACTCGGCTTCTGGCTTGCCCAGTTGTTGCGTGCAACCGATAGCATTCCAGTAAAGCCGCCGTCCCGTCCCCCCGTTTGCGGCGCGGCACCACCCGCTACGAAGGTCATCCATGCCCCACAGCCAAACCTCTGCACCTCGCGTCGGCCTCCTCGGTGGACGCCTCGCGCGCGGAGCATCGCCGTGGCTTCTGCCGACCGTCGCCACCGCCGCCCTCAGCCTCGCCCGGGCCCGCAAGTCCGGCCGCTGGGCGGCAGTAGCCGTGCCCACCACCGCGCTCGCGGCGGGCATGCTGTGGTTCTTCCGCGACCCCGAGCGTGAGATCACGCAGGGCCGGGTCATCTCGCCCGCCGACGGTGTGGTGCAGAGCATCATGCCGTGGAAGGACGGGCGGACCCGGGTCGCGATCTTCATGAGCCCGCTGAACGTCCACGTCAACCGCGCGCCCCTCGCGGGCACGGTGACGTCCGTGGAGCACGTCCCCGGCGGATTCGTTCCGGCGTTCAACAAGGAGAGCGAGAACAACGAGCGCGTTGTCTGGCACTTCGACACCGAGCTCGGCGACATCGAGATGGTGCAGATCGCCGGCGCCGTCGCGCGCCGCATCGTCCCCTACCTGCCGGCCGGCTCCAAGGTGGAGCAGGGCGAGCGCATCGGTCTGATCCGCTTCGGATCGCGCGTCGACATCTACCTCCCGGAGGGCGTCGAGGTCGCGGTCGAGGTCGGTCAGGCCACCACCGCGGGGGTGACCCGAATTGACCGTGACTGACCCTGAAACCCCGGCCAACCCGTCGGCCGGCTGGGTACCCGAGGCTCCCGAGGAGGAGTCCGCCGAAGACGACATGCCGCTCTCACTGCGGCTGTCGATAGCGGACACCCTCACCCTCGGCAACGCGACGTGCGGATTCATGGCGGTGTACTTCACCACCACCGGGATCCTCATTCCGCACCTGACCGGCAGCGGCGAGTCCGGCATGGCCCGCAGCAGTGCGGCCACGGCCGTGATACTGATGCTGCTCGCCGCGGTCTTCGACCTCTTCGACGGCATCGTGGCCCGCAAGCTGCGCAGCTCCCCGATGGGCGCCGAGCTGGACAACCTGTCCGACCTGATCAGCTTCGGACTGGCTCCCGCCTACTTCGTGCTCGTCTACGGCATGGTCGCCGTGGACGCCGTCCAGAAGATGTCGGCTCTGGCCGCGATCGTGGTGCTGCTGGCCGTGGTGCTGCGCCTGGCGAGATTCAGCTGCGTGACGATGAAGGACGGCATGTTCCAGGGCATGCCGAGCCCCTTCGGCGCGCTGACGGTCGTCTCGATCGTGCTGCTGGAGCTGCCGTTCATCCCGACGCTGCTGGCGATCATCGGGGTGGCGTGGCTGATGGTGAGCCGGGTCGAGTACCCCAAGCCGCGGGGTGTCCTCGCGGTGGCGATGCTGAGCTGGATCGTCGGGGCCATGGGCCTGCTGGCGGCGTGGGCGTTCGACGCACCGGGCGGCGGGCTGCTGCTCCAGACCGGGTGCGCCCTCCAGATCGCCCTGGCGGCGACGATCCCGCTGTTCGCGACGACCCGTCGCGCGAACACGTTCCGCCACAACCGCCGCGAGGCGAGGGCCACGCAGGCCCCGTAGCGCGGCTGTACACGTACGACAGGGCCCCCGGCCGCCACCAGGCGACCGGGGGCCCTGTCGCGTCCGCGGGCCTGCCGGGGGCCCGTCCGCGGCCGCGGAGCCCGGGCCGGTCCGCCCGGGCCCCGGTAGCCTTGGTGTCGGAAAACCGCCAGCCCGGACCGGACCGGCCCGGGAGGATGGAGCCATGCACACCGACACCGAGCGCTGCGTGAGGGCCGTCCAGTCCAAGGACGCTCGCTTCGACGGCTGGTTCTTCACCGCCGTCAGGACCACCGGCATCTACTGCCGGCCGAGCTGCCCCGCCGTACCGCCCAAGGTCGAGAACATGACCTTCCTGCCCAGCGCCGCCGCCTGCCAGCAGAGCGGGTACCGGGCCTGCAAGCGGTGCCGGCCCGACACCTCCCCCGGCTCCCCCGAGTGGAACGCCCGCGCCGACACCGTCGCCCGCGCCATGCGCCTCATCCAGGACGGCGTGGTCGACCGCGAGGGCGTCCCGGGGCTGGCCTCCAGGCTCGGCTACTCCTCCCGTCAGGTGGAGCGCCAGCTCAACGCGGAGCTCGGCGCCGGGCCGCTCGCCCTCGCCCGGGCGCAGCGCGCGCAGACCGCCCGGCTGCTCATCGAGACCTCCGGGCTCCCGATGGGCGACGTCGCCTTCGCCGCCGGCTTCTCCTCGATCCGGACCTTCAACGACACCGTCCGCGAGGTCTTCGCGCTGGCGCCCAGCGAGCTGCGGGCCCGGGCCGAGAAGGGGCCAAAGCAGGCCCAGGTGCCCGGCACCATCAGTCTGCGGCTCCCCTTCCGGGCCCCGCTCAACCCCGACAACCTCTTCGGCCACCTCGCCGCCACCGCCGTCCCCGGGGTCGAGGAGTGGCGGGCGGGCGCGTACCGCCGCACGCTGCGGCTCCCGTACGGCACCGGCGTCGTCGCCCTGAGCCCGCAGCCCGACCACATCGACTGCCGGCTCGCCCTCACCGACCTGCGCGACCTCACCATCGCCATCAGCCGCTGCCGGCGGCTCCTGGACCTCGACGCCGACCCCGAGGCCGTCGACGAGCAGCTGAGCGCGGACCCGCTGCTGGCGCCGCTGGTGGCCAAGGCCCCCGGGCGCCGGGTGCCCCGTACGGTCGACGCGCAGGAGTTCGCCGTACGGGCGGTCCTCGGCCAGCAGGTGTCCACCGCGGCGGCCCGTACGCACGCGGCCCGGCTGGTGCGCGCGCTGGGCGAGCCGGTGGCGGACCCCGATCCCGAGGGCGGGCTGACGCACCTGTTCCCGTCCTCGCAGGCGCTGGCCGGGCTCGATCCGCAGTCGCTGGCCCTGCCGCTCAGCCGGCGCACCACCCTGACCACGCTCGTCTCGGCGCTCGCCGACGGCTCGCTGCCGCTCGGCACCGACAGCGACTGGGACAGCGCCCGTGCGCGGCTGGCCGCGCTGCCCGGTTTCGGGCCGTGGACCACCGAGATCATCGCGATGCGGGCGCTGGGCGACCCGGACGCCTTCATCCCCTCCGACCTCGGGATCCGGCGGGCCGCGAAGGGGCTGGGGCTGCCGTCGACGCCCGCCGCCCTGACGGCCCGCGCGGCGCACTGGCGGCCGTGGCGCGCCTACGCCGTGCAGTACCTGTGGGCCACCGAGGACCACGCAGTCAACTTCCTGCCCGCCTGACCTCCGAGGAGTACGAGCACCATGAGCAGCGGCAAGCAGCACACCGTCATCGACAGCCCCTACGGGCCGCTCACCCTCGTCGCCACCGGCGGCGTCCTGAGCGGGCTCTACATGACCGGGCAGCGTCACCGGCCCGCCGAGGAGTCCTTCGGCGAGCGCGTCGCGGCCGGCGAGGAGCCCTTCCCCGAGGTGGCGCGGCAGCTGACCGCGTACTTCGCCGGGGAGCGGACCTCCTTCGACCTGCCGGTCCGGCTGGAGGGCACCGACTTCCAGCGCAGCGTGTGGGAGCAGCTCGTCCGGATCCCCTACGGGAAGACCTGGTCGTACGGGGAGCTGGCGGCCAGGCTCGGCAAGCCGAACGCCTCGCGCGCGGTGGGCCTGGCCAACGGCAAGAACCCGGTGGGCATCATCGTGCCGTGCCACCGCGTGATCGGGGCGTCCGGCTCCATGACCGGCTACGGCGGCGGCATCGACCGCAAGGTGCGCCTGCTCGCCTTCGAGTCCGGGGCGGACGCGCTCTAGATCACGACGAGCGGGACGAGGAGGGCGAAGGCGGCGCCCGCCTCGACCGCGTAGGCGTACAGGGAGGGGTGCTGGACGGGGGCCGCCAGCAGGACCACGCTCTGCCGGGCCGCGGCCGCCCCCACCCACTCGGCGTCGGCACCGAGGCCGCCCTCGTACCAGCCCGCGCAGGCGCCGGGGCCGGTCACGGCGAGGACGTCGTCCTCGCGGCGGTAGAAGGCCTGCCAGCCGGCGGCCGGCACGGACCAGGCGTCGAAGTCGGTGAACAGGGCCCAGCCGCCGTCGCGGATCGCGGTGTCGAACATCCAGACCGGCACCCCGTCGGGGGTGACCTCGCCGCCGGCCTGCTGGTCGGTGGTGAAGTGGACCATGGGCAGGGCGTCGGGCCCGTCGGCGGTGCTGGGCCAGGCGTACATCGTGATCATCTGCTGAATTCTGTCCTGCCCGGTGTAGGCGCGAAATAACGAGCGGGGCGGGCTACGAGAGGTGCGGGGGGCGCCCGTTCTCCAGCTCGGCGGTGCCTTCTCCGGACCGCAGGACCCGGTACGCCTCCGCGGTGCGCAGGCCGAGCGATCCCAGCAGATAGTCCGTCAGCTCGGCCGGCTCCACCAGCCGCCACGAGATCAGCTCCTCCTCCTGGAGCTTGACGGAGGCGAGCTGTCCGGCGTCGAGGACGCCGCCGTCGTAGAGGTACGCGACGAGCGGGGGCCGGTCCGGGCCGAGCGTCCAGTCGACGGCGAGCAGCCGGCCGAGCGGTACGTCGATGCCGATCTCCTCGGCGCTCTCGCGGCGGGCGGCCGTGCGCGGGGACTCGCCCCCGTCCGACTCGATGGTGCCGCCCGGCAGGGCCCAGCCCTCGCGGTAGTTGGGCTCGACGAGGAGCACCCGGCCCTCCGCGTCCCGGTAGAGGGCGGCCGCGCCGGCCAGCACCCGGGGCAGGCTCGCGATGTAGGTGGCGTAGTCATCCGTGGTGGTCACCCGGCAACCCTACCCAGGCGGTCCGGAGAGGCCGGGGAAAGGCTTCGCGCGGACCCCGCGCCGACCCCGCGCGGACCCCGGTGCAGGCTCCGCGCAGGCGGCCGCCGGCTGCGCCGGATCCCTTCGGCGGCGGTCCCCCGCGGCCCCGCACACACGCACAGACGGTCGAATAACAGGTCAGTCAAGATGATATTCTGGCCGACCGTCCGGCCCGGCCGCACCGTTTCCGATTTGGCCGCGATCACACCCGGTCAGACCTTCGGCTCGTTCGCCCGGGGTCTTTTACGCTCTCAGGTATTGGGGACAGGCGACCAGCCATGCACAACGCAGCAGCCTCGACGCACAACGAGGCCAACCATCCCGTTCCCGTGTTGTCGGTCGTCATCCCGATTTACAACGAGCAGGAGGCGCTGCCGCTGACGGTGGCCCGTCTGCGTCCGATCCTGGACGGGCTCGGTGTGGACTACGAGGTCGTCGGCATAGACGACGGCAGCACCGATGCCACCCCGGTCATCATGCAGAAGATCCGCCAGGACTGGCCCGAGCTGCGCATCGTCCGCTTCGCCCGCAACTCCGGACACCAGGCCGCGCTCACCGCGGGCATCCACCGGGCCTACGGCGAGTACGTCGTCAGCATCGACGCCGACCTCCAGGACCCGCCGGAGAAGATCGCGGAGATGTTCGCGCTCGCCCGCGAGAAGGACCTGGACATCGTCTACGGCGTGCGCGGCGACCGCGGCACCGACACCTTCTTCAAGCGGCGCACGGCCGGCGCCTACTACTGGCTGATGCGCAAGCTCGTCGGCAAGAACATGCCCAACCAGGCGGGCGACTTCCGCCTCCTGAGCCGGGCCGCCGTCGACGCGCTGAAGTCCCTGCCCGAGCACCAGCCGGTCTACCGGCTGCTCGTGCCGTGGCTCGGCTTCAGCAGCGGCGAGGTCGTCTACGTCCGCGAGGAGCGGGTCGCCGGCAGCACCCACTACCCGCTGTCCAAGATGGTCCGCCTCGCCCTCGACAGCATCACGAACTTCTCCGCGGCCCCGCTGCGCCTCGCCACCTGGCTGGGCCTGCTGAGCTTCCTGGTCTGCTTCTGCCTCGCGGTCTACACGACCCTGCAGTACGCCTTCGGCTCGACCGTGCCGGGCTGGTCCTCGCTGTTCATCGGCATGCTCTTCATCGGCGGTGTGCAGCTCGTCTGCGTGGGCCTGCTCGGTGAGTACATCGGGCGGATCTACTCGGCCGTCCAGGCCCGGCCGGCCTACTTCGTCGGCTACGACTCCGCCGAGCAGGACGACGCGGCGCGCGGCGCCAAGACCTCCGAGTACGCGGCCTGATCGCGCAGCCGGCCGACGCACAGCAGGCAGGAAGAACCAACTCCATGAGCACAACTGGAAACGCCGTCTCCGAGCGGTCGGCCCCCTCGGGGGATCGGCCCGCCGCCGCCCCGGCGGGCGGGGACGAACGTCCCCCGGCGCACTGGTTCTGGCGGTTCCTGCCGGGCGTAGCCGCCTACCTCGCGCTCGTCGCGCTGCTGCTGCTCGCCGACACCCCGGTCAGCGCCATCGCCCGGTACACCGGCTACGCGCTCTGGGGCGTCATGCTCCCGGGCACCTTGGTGTTCCGGGCGCTGCGGCGCCGACCGCACACCCTGGTCGAGGACCTCGCGTACGGGGCCGTCACCGGCCTCGCGCTGGAGCTGGTCGCCTGGTTCGTGCTGGTCTCCCTCGGGGCCCAGTCCGTCGCCACCGTCTGGCCCCTCGCCGTGGTGATCCCCTTCCTCGCGGTACCGGCCCTGCGGCGGCACTGGCGTCCGAGCGGCTACACCGCCCGCACCCCGCTCGGCTGGTCCTGGTCGGTCTCCGGGCTGGTCATGCTCACGGGCGCCTACTTCTACCAGGACTTCCTGTCGAAGTACCCGGCGCTGTCGGACAGCGAGACCTCGCGGATCTTCGGCGACATGCCGTACATGCTGTCGCTCGCCGCGAACGCGAAGCAGAACGTCCCGCTGACCCTCCCCCAGGCCTCCGGCGAACCGCTGTACTACCACTGGTTCTCCTTCGCCCACATGGCGATGACCTCCATGGTCGGGCACATCGACCTGCCGATGGTCGAGACGCGGCTCATGGTGCCGGCGCTCGCCGCGCTCGCCGTGGTGCTCACCGCGGTGGTGGCCCGGCGGCTCACCGGCCGCGCCTGGGCCGGCCCGCTGGCCGTCGTCCTGCTCTTCGTCGTCACCGAGTTCACGGCGATCTACCCGAACAACGTCAACACCTGGATCCTCGGCGCCCCGTCGATCCGGCTGATGTACTGGTCGAGCCTGTCCTACACGTACAGCCAGCCGCTGCTGATCGCGCTGCTGGGCGTCGTCGGCGAGGCACTGCGCCGGCTCCGCATGACGGGTGCGGGCGAGAACAACCCGGCCCCCCTGTTCGGCCGCGGGGTCTTCGTCCTTGTCGCCCTCTTCGCGGTGGGCTCCAGCGCGGCCAAGGCCAGTACGCTGCCGGTCACGCTCGCCGGACTGGTGGTCGCCGGACTCGTCGTGCTGATCGCGACCCGCCGCGTCCCGTGGACCGTGGTCGGGCTCGGCGCGATCCTCGCTTCCGCCCAGCTCTTCGCGACGGCGGTGATCTTCAACTTCGAGAGCTACGGCCTGGAGATCATCCCGCTGGGCAACCTCCAGCCCTTCTGGGGCGATCCGGACCACAAGCGCTCCGCGCTGTTCCAGGCCCTGCTGATCGTGTCCGCGCTGTCCGCCTTCGTGCTGCACCACCACCTCAAGCTGGTCGGCATGATCCCGCTGATCTGGCGGCGGCGGTTCAAGCTGGACCCGCTCCAGTGGTTCCTGCTGGGCGCGGCGGTCGCCGGGCCCTGCGCCTACCTGGTGGTCAACGGCTACAACTCCAGCTACTTCACGCTGGCCGCCCTGCCCTTCGGGGCGGTCCTGTCGGCCTGGGGCTACTGCGAGGCGTTCGAACGCGCCGCGCTGCCCCGCCGGGCCAAGGCGGCGCTCGCGGTGGGCACGGTGGCCTTCGTCGCCCTGCTCACCTACGCGATCTACCACTACTCGGCCGAGTGGCAGGCCTACGTCCTGCGCGAGGTCGCGGGCGGGGACGCGCACAAGTCGTACTTCCTCCTGCTGCCGCTCGTGCTCGCGGGCGCGGCCCTGGCCGCGATCGCGGCCGTCTGCGCCTTCCTGTGGTGGGCCGGCGGCCGGGTCTGGCCCGCGCTGCGCGGCCGGGGCGCCGTGGTGCTGATGACCGCGGTCCTCGCCATGGGCGCGCCTGGCGTCTTCCACGACGCCGTCCAGGCCCGGGAGGACGTGTGGGCGGGCACCTGGTCGATGCCCGTCTCGCAGGTCGACGCCGCGCGCTGGGTGCGGGCACACAGCGACCCGGCGGACGTGCTGGCCACCAACAGCCACTGCTGGGAGTTCGACAACTACGCCTACGGCCGGCCCTGCGAGAACACCCGCTCCCAGTGGCTCAGCGGCTACTCCGAGCGCTCCGTGCTGATCGAGGGCTGGGCCTACGCGCCCCGGATGGTGGCGCTGACCCGCGGCGGCACCGCGTACGGCGGCCCGTTCTGGGACCAGGACCTCTTCAAGCTCAACGAGGACGCCGTGTACCGCCCGACGGAGGCGGTCCTGCACCGGCTGCACGACGAGTACCGCGTGCGCTACGTCGTGGTGCTCCGGCCGGCGGGCGCCGAGTCCCCGCGGCTGGGAGAGCTCGCCGAGAAGGTGTTCGACAACAAGCAGGTCGGCGTCTACCGGATCAAGTGACCGGCTGACAGCACGTACGGCATGGGCGAAGGGCCCCGGCAGACAGCCGGGGCCCTTCGCCGTCGCGGCGCCGTACGGTGGTCAGCTCCGGCTGTGGTCAGTTCCGGCTGTGGTCAGCTCCGTACGGTGGTCAGCCCTGCCCGGGGCCCTGGTCGCCCTGGTCGCCCGGGGAGTCGTCGCGGTCGCGGTTCTTCGACTCCGCGACCCGCCGCAGCCTCGGGTGGCGGGCCGGCCCCTGCTCGGTGATGGCGTCGCCGACCATGGCCTTCACCGCGTCGCGCATCCCGTGCAAGGGGTGGTGGCGGACGGGCCCCGCGCCCGGGTCCTCCCGCAGTTCCTTCACCAGGGCCCAGCAGAGCACCAGCATCACGATCACGAACGGCAGCGCGACCAGGATGGTGGCCGTCTGGAGGGACTTCAGACCGCCCGCGACGAGGAGTACGGCGGCCACCGCGGCCATCAGCACGCCCCAGGTGACCACGAGCCAGGTCGGCGGGTGCAGGGAGCCCCGGCTGGTGAGCGAGCCCATCACGAGGGAGGCGGAGTCGGCGCTGGTGACGAAGTACGTCATCACCAGGGCCATCGCGATCCACGAGGTGAGCGAGCCGAGCGGGAGCGCGTCGAGCATCGCGAAGAGCGAGGCCTCCGTGCCCTCCTTGGCCTTGGCGGCCATGTCGGCGACGCCGGTGGAGTCCAGGCGGATCGCCGTGCCGCCCATGACGCAGAACCACACGACGGTGGCGCCGCTGGGGACCAGGAGCACGCCGACGAGGAACTCGCGGATGGTGCGGCCGCGCGAGATCCGGGCGATGAAGGTGCCGACGAACGGCGCCCAGGAGAGCCACCACGCCCAGTAGAAGATCGTCCACGCGCCGAGCCACGTGCTGTCGGTGAAGGCGCCGGTCCGGGTGGCCATCGGGAGCAGGTCGTGCAGGTAGCTGCCGACGCTCGCCGGGATCACGTCGAGGATGTAGACGGTCGGGCCCAGGACGAAGACGAAGAGCATCAGGGCCCCGGCGAGCACGATGTTGATCGTGCTGAGCCATTTGACGCCCTTGTGCAGGCCGGAGAAGGCGGAGAGCACGAAGGCGGCGGAGAGGGAGACGATGATGATCAGCTCGACGGTGGTCGAGTCCTCGATCCCCGTGGTGATGTTCAGCCCCTTGGAGACCTGGAGCGCGCCGAGGCCGAGGCTGGTGGCGGTGCCGAAGACGGTCGCGAAGACGGCGAGCAGGTCGATGGCCTTGCCCTGCCATCCGTTGGCCCGCTCCTCGCCCAGGAGCGGCACGAAGGCGGAGCTGAGGCGGTTGCCGCGGCCCTTGCGGAAGGTCGCGTAGGCCAGCGCGAGGCCGGCGATCCCGTAGATCGCCCAGGGCGTGAGGGTCCAGTGGAAGAAGGAGTAGTCGAGCGCGGCGCGGGCCGCGTCCCCGCTGCCGGGGGCGGCTCCGCTGGCGGGCGGCGGGTTCAGGTAGTGGGTGAGCGGCTCCCCCACCCCGTAGAACATCAGACCGATGCCCATGCCCGCGCTGAACATCATCGCGATCCACGAGAGGTTCGTGAACTCGGGTTCCGAGTCGTCCCGGCCGAGCCGGATCCGGCCGAACCGGCTGATCGCGAGCACGACGCACATGACGAGGAACACATCGGCGGCGATCACGAACAGCCACGCGAAGTTGTTCAGCACCCAGGCCAGCGCGGTGCCCGACACCGAGTCGAAGGAGTTCTTGCCGAGCGCGGCCCAGCCGACGACGGCCAGGACGGAGATCACTCCGATGGTGACGACGGCGCGGTCGGGAGTGCCGTCAGTGCCCTCGCCCGGTCCCGCGGACCCGCCACCTGGGGAATCCGGACGTGGCTGTTCCAGTGAATCCGTGCTCATGCGGCCACACTATGCAGGCGTATATCCCTATTTAGGGGCATGGCGCGCCGGGTGTGGCCCAGGCCACGCATGGGCATAGGAGGATCCTCCGGATAGGCTCAGGGGTGGCGCGACTGCACTGTTCGATAGCAAGGGATTAGCAAGGTGACGAACGGAGCAGTAACTGAGACCGCGCGCGTGCTCATCGCCGCGGACAAATTCAAGGGCTCGCTCACGGCCGTTCAGGTCGCGGAGCGGGTGACGGCCGGCCTTCGCAAGGCCGTACCGGGCGTGGAGATCGAGACCCTCCCCGTCGCGGACGGCGGCGACGGTACGGTCGCGGCCGCCGTGGCCGCCGGTTTCGAACGCCGGGAGGTACGGGTCACCGGACCGCTCGGTGACCAGGTCACGGCCGCTTTCGCACTGCGCGAGGGCACCGCGGTGGTCGAGATGGCGGAGGCCTCCGGCCTCCAGCTGCTGCCGGCGGGTGTCTTCGCCCCGCTGACGGCGACCACCTACGGCTCCGGCGAACTGCTGAAGGCCGCGCTCGACGCGGGAGCGCGCTCGATCGTCTTCGGGGTGGGCGGCAGCGCCACCACCGACGGCGGCGCCGGCATGCTGGCCGCGCTGGGCGCGGTGTTCCTGGATGCGAACGGTGAACCGGTCGGTCCGGGCGGCGGCGCGCTGGCGGCCCTGGCCTCGGCCGACCTGTCGGGCATCGACCCGCGCATCAAGCAGGTCGACTTCGTCCTCGCGAGCGACGTGGACAACCCTCTGACGGGACCGAAGGGCGCTCCGGCGATCTACGGCCCGCAGAAGGGGGCGTCGCCCGAGGACGTGGCGACGCTCGACGCGGCGCTGGCGCACTTCGCGGTGGTCCTGGAGAAGTCGATCGGCTCCCTGGCCGCCGAGGCGGCGGTCTCGCCCGGCGCGGGCGGCGCGGGCGGCATCGGCTACGGGGCGCTGCTCCTCGGCGCCTCGTTCCGTCCCGGCATCGAGCTGATGCTCGAGGTGCTCGGCTTCGCGCCGGCCCTGGAGCGGGCGACGCTGGTCATCACCGGCGAGGGCTCCCTGGACGAGCAGACCCTGCACGGCAAGGCTCCGGCCGGTGTCGCGGCGGCGGCCCGCGCGGCGGGCAAGCCGGTCGTCGCGGTCTGCGGCCGCCTGCTGCTCACACAGGAGGCCCTCGAGGCCGCCGGCATCCAGCGGGCCTACCCGCTCACGGACCTCGAGCCGGACCCGGCGGTGAGCATCCCGAACGCGGGGCCGCTGCTGGAGCGGGTGGCGGAGAACATCGCGGCCGACGTGCTCTGACCCGGCGTCCGCCCTGCCCGGCGGCCCGGACCCCTCAGGGGGTCCGGGCCGTCGGCGTGTGCGGGGCCGGGCGGACGGGGCCTTGCCCCAAAGGGCAGGGGCGCGGTGCCACTCGGTGAACCGCCGGTGAGCTGTCGCCCCCGACGGCCCGAACGATGCCGCAGGCACCTGCTGCCAGGTACAACCCGACGTCGCCACGAACACGATCGCGGCAAGCACCTCCCGGTCGCCGTGCCTGCGCCGACCACCGCCCTGCGGCCGCGACGGCGCCTCCGGCACCACCCGCTGGAACAGCTCCCACAACTCGTCCGGCACCAGCCGTTCAACGATCCCCACCATGGCCGACAGCCTACCGCGAAGCCCAAATGAGATGACTTCTAAGCCGTGCCACCGCGGGCTGGGTGGAGGCCCGGCGAGATTCCGGATCGATGTCTGGAGCGCTGTCACCACAGAGTGCCGGAGCGGCTCGGAAGGCTTGCCCGGATGCTGATCGTGGTGTTGGCTGCTGGGGCAACTCGGGCGCCGACACACAATTGCCCGGTGAACTCCCCCTCGATCAGGCGGCCTTACTGGTCCGCCGTGACCTTGAAGCCGAGGCTGCGCATGACGGTTCCGACGTCGCCCTCCCCTGCCGCGACCGCGCTGGCCACCCGCCACCGCCTGGGCGGCCTTAAGTACACCTTCCGCCCCGAGAGCGAGCTCGGCGTCCAGGGCAAGTACCGGATCTGGTTCATCGTCGGCTCGCTGGTCGGCATAGCCGCACTGCTGGGCGGCGGCGTCCTGTTATGGGTGAACGTGCACTGGGGGGTTGCCATCTTCCCCTTGTGGATCGGCGTGGTCGCAGCTGGGGTGGCGAGCCAGAGCCCTCTCTACCGCAGAGGCCTCGCGGCCAGGCGACTGCACCTGCACGAGCATGGGTTGGTCGTGAACACGAGTGGCAGGAGACTGTTCGCGGTGCGCTGGGAGCAGGCGGTGCTCTACCAGCAGACCGTCCAGGAGGTGATCGACTACAAAGGCACACAGACGCCGGTCGGACGCACGCACAACTCCCAACTGGTCGCCCCGGGAGGGCAGAAAGCCCAGATCACGGACGTCTACGCCGACTCACCTACCTGGGCCCCGCTGATCGCGGAGGCCGTCGCCCGCGCCCAGGTCGACAAGGTGTGGAAGCTCGTCGGGGAGGGCAAGACAGTGGCCTTCGGCCCCTACAAGATATCCGGCGCCGGCGTCACGAACGCCGCCGGTGAGGTCCTGCCGTGGCGAGATGTGAACGAGGTGGCCGTGCGCGGGGGCATCGTCTGTGTCTGGCGAACCGGACGGACGAAGGCCTGGGCAGCGTCCCAGGCACACAAGGTGCCGAACCTGCTCGTATTCCTGACCATCGTGGACAACCTCCACCGCCAGTAGGCGGCCTCCAGACGTCACTGGCCAGCCGCAACGAGCCGCTCGGCCACGGCCCACATGATCAGACGAGGCCCGCCCAACCGGACTGCGCCGGGGGCCGGCAGGGCCGGCTCGGCAACTGACCTGCTCGAGCAGACGGCGACGGGCCGCACGGCATCCTCGGTGCGGCCCGTCGTCGTTTCCGGTCAGGGCGTGTAGCCGGACCAGTCCCAGCGACGCCGCTCCCCCGGGCACGGGCCGGACAGGGCCCGACCGCTGGGGCCGAACTGCCCGATCTCGGTCCTCAGCGCGACGCCTGTCGCAATCTCGTCCGCTGTCCAGCCGGTGACGACGAAGAGCAGTCCGCCTACCGGCCGCCGACGAATTCGGCGCAGGTGCGGCCTGGTTGGGGGCCGGGCCGGGGATTCCTGGTCCTTGCCGTAGATCCGGCCGCGCAGCAGTCTCTCATCTGTGTCCATGCGTCCCGGCTCCCAGCCACCCCGACTATCTAGGCTTGCCCAGGGCCGCCGGACTTGCCCATGCCGCCGACGGGAGACTTAGCTGGTGGCGAGGCGGCGTTCGAGGGGGGTGCGCATGCTGGGGCGGATACGGATGTCGCCGAGGAAGGTGGCCATGCGGGCGGCCTCGACGGTGATGGCTGCTTGGGCCTCGTTGCCGCGGCCTTCGGGGGTGAGGGCGTGGGTCGCGATGTCGCCGTCGGGGCGTTGGGCCCAGCCGCCGCCGATGCGCCCGTTCCACCAGAGGGTAGGTCCGATGTTGCCGTAGGCGTCGAAGAGTTCGGGAACGAGGGCGGGGTCGAGGTACCAGTCGCGGTGACGCCACCCCATAGGGGTGGGGTCGAGCCCGGGAAGCAGGACGGCCGCGGGTTCGGTCCGGGTGGGCGGGTCCAGGTGCTCGGGCAGCGCGTGCCCGGGGCCGTGGGAGAGGTCGACGTCCGCGGCACCGGTGCGGGCGATCGCTTTTCGGGTGTCGGTGAGGGTCCAGCCGGTCCACCATTTGACGTCATCGGTGGTGGCGGGTCCGAAAGCCCGCAGGTAGTGGGCGGCGAGCTCGGCTCTGGCGTCCTCGGCGTCGAGATCGGGGTGGGGTTCGGCTGTGGTCCAGCGGAACTGGGAGGAGGCCCAGGTGCCCAGGGGGCGGCCGCGGCGGATGCGGCTCTCGGCGGCCATCACTCCGAGTACGCGGCTGGTGATGCGCGGCGTGGCCGCGTACGGCTTGCCCGGGGAGACGGAGATCTGGGTCCTCAGGGCGGGTACGGCGTCGGCGAGCTGGGCAGCGGTGCCCTCACCGAGGTCGGCGAGGGCCGCGAGCACGGCGTTCTCGGTGGTGGCCAGCCAGGCTTCGCCGTGGCCGTGCTGTTCGCCCAGGACCTTGAGGAGGTTCCTGCGTTCGCGGGCCGCGACGGCCCGGGCGGTGGAGGCGTCGACGACGGGTGCGAGGTCGCGGGGGACGACGAACATGGTGCGGCGCATGCACAGCATCCGTACCAGAGACCGATCCTCGTACAGGGCCTGCTCCAGGAGCGCCGGCGCCGGGTCTGCCGTGCGTGCGGCCACCGACAGGTAGACGGTGGCGGGGTCGGTGGCGTGCAGGGCGAGCAGCGCGGCGGCGACCTGCTCTGGTGTGCGTGCGCGGGACGCCGGTGTGAGGAGGTGGGCGGTGGTGACGCGGGCGCGCCGCTACTCGTCGGTGATCTTCGCTCGGACATTGGTCATGGCAAGGGCCGACGGCCATCGCGGCCGCCTGGTGCCGTCCTTTCGCTGGTGCGGACGGGAGAAGGGGCTGCGCCCCGGACCGGGGGCGGTCCGGGGCGGAGCCTCGTATCGGGGGATCAGGCGTCCGGTACCCGGTGATTGTCCATGGCGCACGTTGCTGGCACGGCACCTGGACCTCCGTGCGGCCGCGTGCAGCCACCGGCCGGCCTTCGACTTTCGGGGTCAGCCGGTGCGGCCGAAGTAGGCGGCGAGCCGGTCGGCTGCCGGGGCGTCGTCGGCGGCGGGCTTGGAGGGGCCGAACATGCCGGTCACGGCGCGGATCTCGTCGGGGAAGTTCCCGTACCAGCCGGCGACGGCGGCCTGGACGGCGTCGGGGTCGCCGGTACGGTCCTGGCCGGTGGCGGTGGCCAAGTCCCAGCTGTGCAGGACGGCCTCAAGCAGGTGCAGGTCCACGATCCGAGGACCCGTGCCGCCGCCGGGCAGCGGCATCTGCCGCTCCAGGGCGCCGTCGGCCTGCCAGGCGGCGAGCACTTCCTTGGCGCCGCGTGCGTAGCAGGTCGCCGGGCTGCTCGTCGCCGATCTGGTCGCGGGCGAAGAGGGAGAAGTCCGGGCCGCCGCCCTGGGCGAGGGTGACGTAGTAGGGGTTGCCGGCGACCAGGTGGTTGGCCAGGGACCGCACGTCAAAGTCCTCGCAGGGGGTGGGCTGGCCGTACTGGTCGGGCGTGACGTTGCCCAGCAGCCCGGTGGTGTGGTTGAGGGCCTTCTCCAGCAGCACGATCTCGGACACGGTTGCGCCTTTCTCGGGGGTGAGGAGCCTGCGGCCGCGTAGCCGCAGGGCTCGCCAGTCGGCTCCAGCACCCAGTCGAAGCCCGGGTAGCCGCACCAGCAACTTCAGAGTGCACGGGCTTGCGGACAGTTTCTGTCCGCAAAGGAGCGGGCGGGCCAACCAGAACGCTCCGGGCCGAGATCCAAGTACGGCGGCGCTGAGTCATAGCCGGCCGGTCAGCCCTGGCCCCAGTGCTCAAACAGGACTGGGAGGCGCTGGCCGGCCAGACCGTACTTCGCGGGTGGCTGATTCAGGTGGAGGTGTGGTGTGGCTGGTGGTGTGGCGAAGTCTTCCCGGTCCCCCCGGCAGCCAGCAGAGCCGCCACGCATTCCTCGGCGAGGTCCTCTGCGTGCGGCGGCAGCGGCTGCCCGGCGCGCAGATGGCGGCGGACCAGGGACAGCGGCAGGTCGATCAGGGCCAGGGTGATGCGCTCATGGTCCTGGGGGGCCGCCGCGCCGAGGGCTTTGGCGAGGGAGCCGAGGGAGCCGAACACGCGCTGGTTGCCCAGGTCCGCGCGCTCCTTGTGTTCCTCGGACCAGTCGGCGCGGCCGAACTCCTCGGCGCCGTAGAGGAGGAGCGAGGCCTCCTGTGGGTGGGCTCGGCTCCAGGAGACGACGTGCCGGGCGGCCGCGCGGGCGGCCCGGCGGGGGTCGGGGGCGCTGCCCAGCGCGGCAAAGTACCCCTCCTGGAAGCGCTCTACGGTACGCAGCCACACCTCGGCGAGCAGTGCCGTACGGCCGGGAAAGCGGTGGTACATGGACCCGCTCGGCGCGCCGATCGCCTGGGCGACGGCGGACATGGTCACGCCTGCCGGGCCGGCAGAGGCGGCCAGCCGGACGGCGGCGTCGAGGATCTGGTCGGTGTGGAAGCGGGGTGGTCTCGCCATGAATCAGAGAGTACCCTCCAGATTATTAGAGACTGCTCTCTAATAATCTGGAGGGGAGGACGCATGGGCGTCTACAACGTGCACGAGCGCCTGCTGGCCGCCAAGGGCAGTGAGGTGGGCGCGCTCATAGACAGTCTGTCCGGCGGCGTGGCGGACCGGCTCTGGCCGCACCCGAACTGGCCCGCGGTGGAGTTCGACCGTCCACTGGCGGTCGGCGCGACCGGCGGCCACGGCCCGGTCCGCTACACGGTCACGGCGTACGTGCCCGGGACCTGGGTCCGCTTCGCCTTCAGCGGGCCGCGCGGATTCCACGGCTTCCACGAGTTCGCGGTGCTGCCCGTCGATGAAGAACGCACCGTGCTGCGGCACACCCTCGCGATGAAGACCAGCGGCCTGGCGCGCCTGACCTGGCCCGTGGCCTATCGCCCGATGCACGACGCCTGCCTGGAGGACAGCCTGGACTGCGCCGAGCTCGCCTGCACGGGCACGGTGGCCCGCCCGGCCCGCTGGACTCCGTACGTACGCCTGCTCCGCGCGCTCGCACGCTAAGGGCTGTCCCGTCCCGTCCCGTAGCAAGTCTTCGGAATTCGGTCGAGATGCGCCAGCTGGTGGTCCTCGGGTGGTTCCGCACGCTCTCGTCGCCGGGCGAACCCTCCCACACGGTCCACGTGGGGTCGACGCAGAGGGGCGCTCGAGGCTGGGGCCTATGAGAGTTCCTTCCGCATCAGCATGCACATCGTTTCGTAGCGGCGCAACGATCCATCAGGGGCTTGTTGGTCCCACGAGTCCGGCTGACGGTCGTACGCGACATAGCCCAGTCGCTGGTACAGCGCACGCGCCCGGGGGTTGCCTTCTTCCACGGCCAGTTCGGCCTGCCGCAGACCACGCTCCCTGATCCGCAGTTCTGCGGCTTCGACAAGGAACGTGCCGATCCCGCACGACTGCAAGGCGGGGTGGACTGCCAGTTGCCACAAAGTACCGGCGCCCTCCTTGACCTGGTAGTCGACGCCGCCCTTCGCCACGGGGATGTCCGTTGCAGGGCAGACCGCGAGGTAGTCGACCTCACCGGTCCGGGCCCGTTCCAACTGCTTGGCAACGCCGGCCAAGTGGTGGTCAGAACCTGCCCACCCGCACGACGCCAGATCGGCATGCACCAGATCACGGGCTGACAGCTTCAGTACAACATCGATCATCTTCAGTACCTCCGGCCAGTCAGCATCCACGCCGATCACACGGGGCGCACAACCGTTTCCTCAGCCCGCGCTCCTGGCTCACCGCCACTCGAGCAACCAGACGAACTCTGCTGCCGAAAGCGAACGAAGCCGGCCGCTCGAGGCCACTGCGAATGGCGCCGGCAACTGAGATGCTCTCGCTGTGGCTGGTGTGATCACGGCGTCCCTGGTACCCACCCGCAACCACACCATCGCCGACGATCGAAGAACCATCCATCGGTACTCCACCAACCACCAGGTGGTCATCGACGCCGATACCCGGCTCGTCGTGGTGGTCGACCGGCCCCACCCCCGGGCAACCGCAACGACTGCAAGGCATGGGAGGAATCCGGCGCCAAAGCTGCCGACGGCGGCTGTCCCGACACCGGACTCCTCATGCCCCACCGCCGGCGCAAGGGCGAAGCTCTGCCCGACCGGAAGGAAGCCCGCAACACGTCCCACAAGTGGAACCCGAAACTCGACAGCACCCCACAGGCGGGTCTACGCAGTGGAGCGCCATTCCCCTTCGAGGCTGCTGAAGATCACGGAGTCTCGCCAGCCGTCGTGGAGCAGAGCCGTGTCGCGCAGACGTCCCTCGTGCGTCATACCGATCTTGGACAGCACTCGGGAGGAGCCGAGATTCCTCGGGTCACAGGTGGCATGGATGCGATGGAGCCCAGCTCGCCGAACCCGTGCGCGAGCAGCTGCCGACCCATT
The DNA here is from genome assembly GCF_003287935.1 of Streptomyces sp. ICC1. Lineage (GTDB taxonomy): Bacteria > Actinomycetota > Actinomycetes > Streptomycetales > Streptomycetaceae > Streptomyces > Streptomyces tritrimontium. Next base: position 5,289,715 of record NZ_CP030287.1, on the reverse strand, counting down.
TCCATGCCGATGACCTGTCCCCATACCCGGGGATGCACGATGTAGGAGATCTCGCCCTGGCGCTGCTTGTGGCTGCGGACATGCAACTCACCCATGCCCACCACATCCCGCCCGACGCGGGCGATGCAGGGGAACCGGTGCTGTGGGGTGCCCGACCAGGCCTTGACCGCGGAGTCCACGAAGTCCTGCGTCTGGACCTGCGTGTTCGGCCCCCAGGACTGATAGCGGCACACCTCCGGGAGACACGCCCACGAGTGAACGGCCGGCCAGTCCCCCAAAACGATCTTGTCCAAGGCTACCGAGTGCTGACTCATAGGACGATCACGAAGGGGGCACCGCGCAGAGATGAAGATCAGGAGCCCATCACGCTTCACCGACGGCCAGGCGGGGCGGAAGGCCCAGCGCCGTCAGTTCTCGATTCCGGCACTCCTGGGGGTGTGAGATACGCGCCGGTCGGGCCGTGTCACGCGCATTCGCCTGCCGGCTCCAGACCGATGCCCGCGGCCGGGACCAAGTGCTACTTGAGGAAGTTCCGGAGGACAGCGACCATTTCCCGGCGTCGGCCAGCATCGAAGGCGCATCGGACGAGGTGAACATCGCCTCCTTGTCGGGGAAAGCGGGCAGCCGGTGCACCGGTGAGGGAACGGAAAGGCCGTTCAGTTTCCGTCGAGGTGCTCGTGGACGCACTGCGTGTACTGGTGGAAGCTGTCGGGCTGGTAGCACTCCTGCGTCGTGTTCGCATACCAGAGCATGAACACGGCGACCAGCCCGGACACCACGATCGCGAGGGACGACGTCACCACGGCGGTGACGGCCTTGCCCCGGCCCACACCTGTCCGCTTGGCCGCCATCAGCGCGGCGATGCCCAGGATCAGGCCCATCACGGCGAGCGGGCCGCCGACGAAGACGACCGAGGTGCACAGGCCGATGATGCCCAGTGTCATGGCGGCTGTGGCCAGCCCGTTCTTCGGTGCTGTCAGGCCCGGCGCCATTGCGTTCGGTGCCGTCTGAGTCCGTACGGCCTGGTCCTGCGCGGACACCGTGTGATTCAGCGTCGTCTCGATCTCCTGAGCGTTCATCAGCCCGTCCTTCCGTCCCGTCAACTGGTGAGACCACGATTCTGGTTTCGGGAACCCACGGACACATCGCGGGAAGGCGGGAGAGTTCGCTCCCCCGATCGGGGGAGGCCGCCGGTGAGCCGTCCGGTCATACTTGCCTGGCCATGTTCAGAGGAATCCGGCCGCTGCTGCGCGGCTCCACGTATTCGGGTGCGCTCTTCGCCTATTGCGGCGCGTTGGCGAGCCTTCCATTGCTGCCTTTCGCAGCCCTGCCGGCGGTGGCGTGGCCATCCGCTTCCTCGGGAGTGCAGTTCGCTCTGACCGTGCTGGTCTGGTCCGTACTGATCGGCGTGATCGGGCTGGCTCGTACCACGCGGCGGGTGCTGATCGCTTGCGCCCGGCGGATGCTGGTGGTGCCGTTGCCGGATCCCGTGGGCGAGCGTCGGCGTGCGCGGCCGCCCGGAGACGGGGCGGCTCCTTCCACGGCATCGGGCGCCGACCGCCTGCGGACCCCGCTCTGGCTGCTGTCGCATGTGGTGCTGGGGTGGGCGGGGGCGCAGCTGAGCATCCTGCTGTTCGTCGCGGGCCTGCTCCTTCCCGGTGGTTGGGCCGGCGCCGAGGTCGGGGTGAGTGTGAACGGCTGGTCGCTGCGGGCGGAGAGCGGCTGGCAGAGCTGGGCAGCGGCGCTCTGCTGCCTGCTGCTGGCGGCGGCTCTGTGCCTGGCGGTGACGCACGCCCTGCGGTGGCTGGCGCCCAGGCTGCTGGGTCCGTCGTCGGCCGAGCGGCTCGCGCTGGCGGCCGAGCGGGAGCGGGTACTGGCCGAACGCAACCGGCTGGCCCACGAGTTGCACGACTCGATCGGGCACACCCTGACGGCCGCCACGATCCAGGCAGCGGTGGCGGGCGAGGTGCTCTGCGTCGACCCGGCGGCGGCGCGGGCCGCCCTGCGCACCATCGAGGAGTCGACCCGGGCCGCCCTTGAAGACCTGGACTATGTGCTGGGCATGCTGCGCGAGGAGAAGGTGGGGAGGGCACCGGCCCGAACCCTGGCCGACCTGCCCGAGCTGCTCGACCGGCTGCGGCACGCGGGCGCGGTGGTGGAGCCGGAGCTGTCGGGCGACTGTGCGCAGGTGCAGGGGACGCTTTCCCGGGCGGCGTACCGGATCCTGCAGGAAGGCCTGACGAACGCGCTGCGACACGGAGCGGGCGGTCCGATCCGGGTCACGGTGGCGACCGCGCCGGACTCGTTGGAGCTCGGCGTGGTCAACCGGACCGGAGCCGGGAGCGGAAGGAGCCCGGGTCCCTTCCCGACGTCCGGGCACGGCCTGCCCGGCCTCTTGGAGCGCGTGCGGCTCCTGCACGGCGAAATCGAGGCCGGTCCGGACGGACCGGAGCACTGGCGGCTCGCGGTCCGGCTGCCGGTACGCTTGCCCGCATGATCGGCTCACAAGCGAGCGCAGCGGTCGCGACCGGCCCCGACGCGAGCCCAGCCGTCACCACTGACACCGCCGGCGCCTCCAGTTGCACCACCCTCCTGATCGCGGACGACGACGAGGTGACCCGCAGCGGTCTGCGCACGCTGCTCGCCATGCAGCCCGGGATCGCCGTCGTCGGGGAGGCCGCCGACGGCATCGAAGCGGTCGAGCGGGCGCGGCAGTTGCGGCCGGACGTGGTCTTGATGGACGTACGGATGCCGCGCCGCAACGGCATTGAGGCCACCCGGCAGCTCCTCGCCGGGTCGGCCGACCCGCCGAAAGTCGTGATGATCACCACCTTCGAGAACGACGACTACGTCACCGCCGCACTCAGCGCCGGGGCCAGCGGCTTCGTGCTCAAGCGGCTCCCCGTCGCCAAGATCGCGGAGGCGGTGCGGGTGGTCGCGGCGGGCGAGGCGATCCTCTTCCCGGCGGCCCTGCGCCAGATGGTCACCGCCCGCCCACTGGCATCCGTCCAGGCGCTGCCGCAGGCGGCGCTGACGGGCCGGGAGGAGGAGGTGCTGCGCCTGATGGCCACCGGCCGGTCCAACCCGGACATCGCGGAGTCGTGCAGGGTGAGCCTGGAGACGGTGAAGACGCACGTCGGGAACGTGCTGACCAAACTCGGCGCGCAGAACCGGACCCACGCGGTGGTGATCGCGTACGAAACCGGCCTGGTCGTGCCCGGGGTCACGGGCTGACGCAACATCAGCTGTCTGCCCCGGCCCGCCTGTGCCGCTGGACCAGCCTCCCGGGCGGTCCACGCCTGTGCCACCGCTCCCCCGGGGCGCGCCCGGCTATGAGAACCTGGGGAGTTACCCGCCCTCGCGGCGGGCTCACCTGCGGCGACTGAATTCGTTGAGACGAATCGGCGCGACTTGCTTCGTTGAGACAGGGCATCTGCCGCGGCACGTACCGATAGCCGCCCGCTGTCCTTCACGTGAGCGGCCGTCAGGCATTGGGCGGTATCGCGAGGATTGAAGGGACGGCCCCCTGAGCCGGGAGTGCTGCCACGATCGGATGGTCCCGTCCGATCGGACCGAGTTTCGCGCTGCTGCCGGGGGCGCCGAGGTCGGAGAAGAACTCGGCGTTCACGGTGTTGAAGTGCTGCCAATCCTGCGGGGTGTCGTCCTCGAAAAAAATCGCCTCGACCGGGCACACCGGCTCGCAGGCACCGCAGTCGATGCACTCGTCCGGCTGGATGTAGAGCATGCGCTCGCCCTCGTAGATGCAGTCGAGAGGGCACTCATCGATGCATGCCCTGTCCTTGACATCCACACAGGGCAAAGCGATCACAAACGTCATCGAACTGCCGTCCTCTCCAGGTGGTTCCTGCCTGCCGTTCCGACGCAGCCGACCGTATGGCCTCAAGTAGCCTTGAGGTCAACAGGAGGCATTTCATGACGAGCAACCGTTCCGGCGACGTCCGGGCCACCCCGGACGACTGGCTGAGCATCGGCGAGGTGAGCGCACGAACCGGGGCGGCCGTCTCCGCCCTGCGGTTCTACGAAGAGCTCGGCCTGATCGCGTCCGAACGTGACGATCGCAACCAGCGTCGTTACCCTCGGCACATGCTGCGCCGTGTCGCATTGATCTCGGTGGCCAAACGGATCGGCATCCCGTTGCAGGACCTTCGAGAGGCGTTCGCCGACGTGCCGCTCGACCGCCCACCGAGTCACCAGGAGTGGCAGCGCGCCTCGCGGAGCTGGAAGCGTCGACTGGAGGAGCGCCGACAGACCATCGAGCGGCTTGAGGCCGAGCTCACCGGGTGCATCGGCTGCGGATGTCTCTCGATGAAGGCGTGCGCTCTGCTGAACCCCGGAGACACGCTCGCTGAGGACGGTGTCGGCCCCCGACGGCTGTGAGACGGAGCATCGCAGTCCGGGCCAACCGCTGGGAGCCGTACTCAAGTGCCCGTCTCACAGCGGCCTTTCACGCCGTGAACGCCGCCACCTGCGGGAGTGGGAGCACGCCCCCCTTGACTTCCCCCGGTCGTGTACGGCATCGGCCAATGGCACTCTGCCGGAAGGGGCTCAGTGGCGAGGCGGCGCCCGGGCCCGGGCACGGACGCCAGTCGGGCCCTGGCATGGCCTCCGTCCGATGGGTCAGGCGGGCAGAGTCCACCGCTGGGCGGCCGTGCCGTTGCAGGTGCAGAGCTGGGACCTGTGCCGTTGGCGGTCTGGGCGCCGACCACGTCGAGGCATTTGCCGGCCGGGCCGACGAACGCACCGCTTGCGCCGCCGTTCCCGTCGTCCCAGGTGGTGACCCGGACGTGGTCGACGACGAGCCGGTTCGGGAAGACGATCGAGCCTTCGGGTCACCTGGCCAGTCGCCACCCACCGCGAGGTTGAGCACGATCCTGCCCGGTGAGTCTTTCGGCTGGCTGCGGGGAACGGGGGCATTGGTTCTCCTCGCCGGCACCGCTCTCGCCGTCTCCCGGGGAAAGTCGGCCGCCGCGGGGCAGCTGCCGCCGCGGGGCCGACTGCCGACCAGGGACCCGGTCTTCCGAGCCAGGAGACGAGGTCCGTGACGGCGGGGGGGCTGGTGGTCGTAATCGTCCGAGATTGCGCCGACTTGGGTCTTGGCTTGCGAAAAGCACACGCGAATTGCTTTGTGTGCGAGAGCGCCGGGATGTTTGATCGCTTGGACGGGCGAGATCCGTAGCCCCGACGAACGGCCGTTCCGGGTGATGGCCCGGGACGCATCCAGGAGGAAACTTGACTACGACTGCTGAGCCCCGCCGGCGCACGGGCTTAGGTCCCGACGGCATCCGTCACGTCCACACGCTCGGCCCGCACGGGACGAACCTCGAAGCCGCCGCCCATGAATGGCTGCGGCGCCGGGGAACCGCCGGCACGGTCGAACTCCACGCGTCACTCGAGGACGCCCTCGAGGCGGTCCCGCACGACGGGGAGCACGCGCTCGTGGCCTGCGCCGTCTATCCGGCGCTCCATACCTTGACCTTCGGGAACCTGCACCGGCTGCACATGGTTGACAGCTTCATCATGCCGACGCACAACATGGTCCTGGCCAGCATGGGGGCGGATGCTCCCGGCACCGTCTCCACGCATCCTGCCCCGATCGGACTGGTCCCGCGGGAAGCCGAGCCCCGCTTGGTGCTGAGCAATTCCCAGGCCGCCATCGACTGCGCGGCCGACCTGAGCGAAGGCTGCATCACCACCCTCGTCGCCGCCGAGCGGCACGGGATGCGCATTCTTCGCGATTTCGGGCCGGTGCCCATGGTCTTCACCATCCACCAGGTACTTGCCGCGGACGGCCGGCCGGACGGCGCGGGAGCAGCGCTGTGACCTCCACCGCCACCGCCCCGCTCAGCGCAGCATTGCGCGCCGAGGCGAGGGAACTCGCCGGATCCCTCATACCCAAGGTCAATCACTTCCGCCTCCGGCAGGCCGACAACGGTACGGTGACGGCACCGCGGACCGCCGATGGGGAACTGCTCGCCGAGATCCGGGACGAGGCCACCGCCTGGTACGTCCGCAACGGACAGCCCGGTCAGGCCGCCGCGCTGGCGGCGGACGTGGACGGCTGGCTCTGCGAAGGTCTGGACAGCGCGCCGGACTTCGCCCGCTCCCGGGACGCGCTCACACCACCGGCCGACGGCGGGCACGTGTTCTTCCTGGCTCCCGCGCAGACCACCAACAGCGTGCCGCCCGTCGGCAAACGGCTCGACTGCTTCCTCGCACTGCGCAAGGAACCCGATGCCCTCCCGCAACTGGCCACGTCCTTCCCCCACCCCAAGAACAACTGCCAGTCCCTGGTGCTCGTCGCGGGGAGCCACGGGTTCGCACACGGCAACTGCCTCGTGTTCTTTCCCGAGAACGTGGCCGCGCGCGACAAGGTGGAAGACCAGCCGTACGCGATGTTCTTCTACAACAAGATGCGCAAGATCCACGAGACCTACGCCCTGCCGGGAGCCGAGGCGGTACTCACGGCGGGTTCCGTACCGAGGGCCTCGTCCGGCTTGGCGCCGGAGGTCTGCTACGAGGCCCGTGCGATCTGGGGATACCTGCACGACTCCATGCACTACCAGGGGCGCTGGCCGTTCGACCAGCACATCACGTTGAAGATGAACTGGTTCGTCGGCCTCTTGGAGGAGACCAAGGTCGACGCCAAGACCGTCCTCGCCTGCGCGGACGGCGGAGTCCCCTTCGCGCGGGAACAGATCGCCATGATCTTGCTGGAGCGCGTCTTCCGCTACCCGCAGGCCGACGACGCGACCCGCAATTTCGATTCGGGCACCGGTGTCTTCCTCTACTCCTGGCTGCGCCGCCACCATGCGCTGACCGAATCGCCGGAGGCCGACGGCCTGCTCCAGCTGGACTGGGACAAGACCCTCGACGCCTTGCGCGCGTACGTCGCTGCCGTGGAGCAGCTTGAGGACCGGGTCCGCACGGACGACGAGTACCGTGCCGCGGCCAAGGAACTCGTGCGCGCGTACCTGCCCCCCGGCGAAGCGAAGCAGCGATTCGGCTTCACCGAGGATCAGAGCGTCCTCCTGAGGGCCAAGCGGACGCTGGCCGGCCTGCCCGCGCTGCGGTTCGCGGGCGCGGAATGGTGAGCCCGCCTCATGACGGTGAGAGTCGTTGGAGCGCCCGCCTCGGCACCCCGGCCCTGTCCTGCCTCATGGTGCTGCTCCTGGCCGCGGGATGGGTGGTCTCCGGCAAGCTGGTCAGCGACACCCCGCCCCTGGCCGTCGCGGCCGGCCGCACCGCGGCGAGCTTCCTCGTCATCGGCGCGATCGCCGCGCTGCGGCCGCGGACGTGGACGGCGATACGGCTCACCGGCGGCCGGCACCGGGCCGTCGTGCTGCTGGCGTTCCTGGGCTTCTTCGCGTACTACACGGGAACGCTGCTCGGCGTCGACCGGATCGGCGCCTCCCGGGTCGGCCTCGTGGTGTCCCTCCTGCCCTGCATCACCTTCGTCATCGGCATCGTCGCCTTCCGCGAACAGGCAGGCGTCCGCCGGGTCCTGGGCACCGTGCTCGCCGTGGCGGCGGCCCTGGGCTATGCGCTGGACGCCGGCCCGGCGAGTACCGGCGGCGGAGGCGGACTCCTCGTGTCCGGGGTCGCCCTCGCCCTGGCCGGGACGTTCGCGTACGCCCTGTACGGCTACGTCTACCGCAAGCACATGGCCGACGTCCCGCCGCTCGCCGGCCTTCCGGCGGTCACCGGCGCGGCCACGGTCATGCTCGGCCTGACCGCATCCGTATCCGTGCCGCTCGGCACCATCAGCGCGGCCCAGTGGGCGGGAGTCGCGGTGCTCGGTGCGCTGCTCACCGCCCCCGTCTTCGTCATCTCCCATGAACTGATCCTGCGCAAGGGCCCCTTGTTCACCTCGTCCGTCGCACTGGTGGTGCCGTTCCTGGTGCGCCTCGGAGAGTGGGCACGAGGCGCGGCGGACGCCCCCGGACTCGTCTCCCTCCTCTTCCTCGCACTGTGCTCGGCGGGGGTGTGGATGACGGTCGCACCGGTCCGCGTGCCGGCCGCGGAGCACGACCAGCCCCCGATCCCGACCAAGCCCGAAAGAAGTACGCCGTGACGAAACTGCACCCCTCACGCCCCGTCATCGTCTTGGTCTACCAGCGACTTTCGCTGCCCTGGATCTTCGAAGGCGCGCACCGGGCCGGCATCGACATCGTGCTGGTCCCGCGCCCCGACGAGTCCGTGTCCCCGGACCGGCTGCCTCCCGCCGTGGTGGAGGTCCTCCCCCTGGACGTGGAGGGCGATCCGGCCAAGGCACTGGGCATCCTGCGGGAACGTCACGAGAACGCCCCGTTCGACGGCATCACGACGCTGTACGACCCCGCGGTGCCCTTCGTCGCTGACGCGGCCGAAGCACTCGGCCTTCCGGGGCTCGGCAGCGAGACGGCCAGGGCCGTGCAGGACAAACGGATCATGCGTCGCCGGCTGGCCGAAGCGGGGCTGAACGTACCGGACTTCGTCGTCCTCGACGACCCGGGCCAGTGGGCCGACGCCGCCCGTCTCACGTTTCCGGTGGTGGTCAAGCCGGCCAACGGCTTCTCCAGCCTCGGCGTGACCAAGGCCGATGGCCCGCAGCAGCTCCGTGCCGTCGTCGAAGAGGTCTGGCAGATCTGCCGGGACAACCTGAGCCACGTCGCGGGTCTGGTCGTGGAGGAGTACCTGGACGGCCCGGAATTCGCCGTGGAGTCCCTCGCCCACCGCGGCGAGGTGCAGGTGCTGTCCATCGGCTACAAGGGCCAGCCGGTCGGCCCGCACTTCGAAGAGGGCATCTACCAGGCACCGGCTCCGCTCCCGCCCCACGTGCAGGAAGACCTGGTGCGCGAGGTCGTCGCCGCCCACGGCGCCCTCGGGGTCACCGACGGCCCGACCCACACCGAACTGCGGCTGCGCGACGGCGGACGTCCCTACCTGCTGGAACTCGGCGCCCGGGTCGGCGGCTCCGGCGTTTCCCACTACATCGCCGCACACGTCACCGGAGCCGACCTGGCGGCGGACTCACTACGCATTGCCGCGGGACTCGACCCCTGCCCCCTGCCCGGACCGCCGGCGCAACCCGCCCGGGCGACCGGGGCCGCGGCCAACTACATCGTGCCCTGCGGCGGCTCCGGACGGATCACGGCCATCCACGGCCTCGACGAACTGGCCGAGGACCCCCGGGTGGACCACGTTCTCCAGATGCTGCACCCGGGTGACGTCGTACGGCCCTATCCGGAGTTCACCGGCTATCCGGCGTTCATCCTCTCGCACCACCCGTGCGCCGAGGACGCCGAGGAGTTCCACCGCACCATCGAGCAGACCGTCCGTATCGACTACGCACCCGTGGAGGGACAGCAGTGACCGCTGCGGCGCTCGACGACCGCGACGGACACATCTGGCTCGACGGCCGCTTCGTACCCTGGCGGGACGCCCGCCTGCACGTACTGACCCACGGACTCCACTACGGCGGTGGGGTATTCGAGGGGGAACGGGTCTACGACGGCCACGTCTTCAAGCTGACCGAGCACTCGCAGAGGCTTCACGAGTCAGCGCTCGAGCTGGGCTTCCGCATCCCCTTCTCCGTCACCGAGCTGGAGGAGGCGACGCTCGAACTCGTCGACAGACAAGGCATCCGCGACGGCTACGTCCGGCCGGTGGCATGGCGCGGCAGCGAGCAGATCAGCGTGTCCGGCGCCGGCGTCTCCGTCCACGTGGCGATCGCCACGTGGGAGTGGCCGCACGTCTTCTCCGCCGATGCCAAGAACGCCGGCATCCGTTTGGGCACCTCCCGCTGGCGGCGCCCCCATCCGGACACCGCGCCCGTCCGGGCCAAAGCGGCGTCCTTGTACAACATCTGCACCATGGCACGGGACGCTGCCGACGCCGCCGGCTTCGACGACGCGCTGCTCCTCGATTACCGCGGCCACGTCGCCGAGGCCACGGGAGCCAACATCTTCTTCGTCGACGGTGATGAGCTGCACACCCCCGTCGCGGACTGCTTCCTCGCGGGCATCACCCGGGCGACCGTGCTCGGGTTGGCGTGTGAGCTCGGGATCCGCGTGGTGCAACGGCATATCCGCCCCGAGGAACTCGGCGGTTTCGACGAGTGTTTCCTCACGGGCACCGCCTACGAGGTTCAGCCCGTCCGCGCCATCGACTCGAACGAGTTCACGGTGGGCAGGACGACGACCGCTCTGGCGGAGGCGTACACCAGGCTGGTCCACGCGCCGAGCCGGACCACAGCCTTGCGCTGAGCGGCCCCGAGAGGCCCCCGGCGGTCCGCGCCGGGGGCCGCGGCACGATGAACTCACAACCCGGTCTGGCCGACCGGCCGACAGGGACAAAGGGGGAGAGCGGGGGTGCCGGGTCGAGGTGGCCCGCGGGTAGCGTGGCAGCAGCCGAGACGAGGTGGGGAACATGACCCGACGCAAGAGCGCGGCCGAGGTGTTCGATGCGCTGGGTGAACGGTACGAGGACCTGTTCGGGACCGTGCCCGATCAGTTGGAGGCCTTGGACTGGCTCGTGGGGCGGCTGCCCGCCGGGGCCCGGGTGCTGGACGTGGGCAGCGGCACCGGCAGGCCCACGGCGGAGGTGCTCGTCCGTGCCGGGCACGCCGTGACCGGGATCGACGTTTCGGCGGCCATGGTCGAGACGGCCCGTGCCCGGATTCCGGGGGCGCGTTTCGAGCAGGCCGACGTACGCACGTACGTGCCCCAGGCGGTCGGCTTCGACGCCGTGTGCTCCTTCTTCCCGCTCCTGGTCATGGACCAGCCGGACATCGCGGCGGCCCTCGACCGGATGGCGTCCTGGGTCGCGCCGGGCGGGTACCTCGTGCTGGCCACGGTCCCGGGAGACATCCGGGAGCTGGACATCGAGTGGATGGGCCATCCGGTGACCGTCAGCAGCCTGTCCGCGGACCAGCACCTGCGGCAGCTGACGGCGGCCGGCCTGGAGGTGCTCCACCATCACACCTCGTCCTTCGTACCCGCAGACCCCCTCGCGGGGCCCGAGGAGCACTTCTTCTGCTACGCGACACGACGCGCCTGACCTGAGGGACGGCTCGAGGGCGGTCAGGAACCGCCCGGCCCCTGCCGGCCGGGGTCGTCGTGGTCGGTGACGGTGGGGTAGGAGACCCCCGCGTAGACCTGGTTGCTTCGGGAGCGGCCGGATCCTGGGGCCGCGGGCTGTCGAGCCTGCGTTTCTGGGAGGCGGGGTCGACGACCTCGCCCGTAGCGAGCGCCTTGATCCAGGCGGCCATGTCGTCCGCCGTCGAGAGGGCGCCGCCCGCGGCGGTGGCGTAGGAGGGGTTCTGGTGGGTGTAGTCCAGCGGCTTCAGCTTCCCCGAGCGGGCCGCGGCCCGTACGTCGGCGGGGTACGGCTCGTCGGTCACGGCGTGCGCGGAACCTCCGGACATGTAGCCGTGCGCGTACGGCGCGGGCAGGGAGGTGTCACGGGTACCCGGGAGCGAGGTGCCGGATAGGCCGAGCGGGGTGAACAGCCCGTCCCTGAACTGCTGGGCGAGCGGGCGGCCGCCGGAACTCGGGCGCGTCGGTGTAGTCGTACAGCCCGCTGCGCATCTCCAGCAGCTCGGCGAGGGTGATCCTCGCGCCGTTGGGCACACCCGGCACGTAGTCGGACACCGGGTCGGTGAGGCGGACCTTGCCGTCCTGGACGAGGAGTTGGATCAGCGCCGAGGTCATGGTCTTGGAGCAGCTGTGTTGCACGGCGTCTTGAGGTGTCAGATCCGGTGGGCGCCGTTCCGGTACCCGTGGGTACGGGTACCGGGGGCGCCCCCGCTAAGCAATCGATACGAAACGGATCGTTGCGTCATCAGTGTGCGGCTGGACCGGGACGCTGTCAACACGAGACGTAGCGTTGCACTCGGATAGAGTCGGTCCGTGCCCCCCGCGATCCGCAGCGAACAGTCCCGTCAGGCCATCATCGAGGCCGCTGTCGGCCTCTGCGCCGAGCGGGGTTTCGCCTCGATCACGATCGAGGGGATCGCGGCCCGAGCGGGTGTCGGCAAGACGACCATCTACCGGTGGTGGCCGTCCAAAGCCGCCATCCTCATCGAGGGTGTCGAGAATGCTCGGGATGCCGCCGCCGGCTTTCCCGATACCGGTGACATCCGTGCGGATCTGGTCGCTCAAACCTCAAGCGTCATGCAACTGTTCAATACGGCGTTCGGCACGATCTGGCGCGGGCTGATCGGCGCCGCACAATCCGATGAGGACGCGGCGGAGGGGGTCACCCGCATCCTGCGGGTCTCCATCGACGCGTGTGTCGCCCGCCTCGCCAAAGCCCGCGACTCCGGGCAGATCCGCGCCGACCTCGACCTCGAAATGGCGGTCGAACTCCTCTACGGGCCGATCTACCACACCTGGCTCCTGCGCACCCGCCCCCTGCCGGAGGCGTACATGGAGACGGTCATCGCCACGCTCCTGCCCGCGCTGGTGCCACCGCCTGACAAGCCCGCCCCGTAGACCCGGCGGTCAGCGCTCCCCGGTAGCGGCGACGTCTTACCCCACACCCTCTCCCCCGCCCGGGCCGTCGGGGAACCGGGGAGCCGGACGCGGCCCGGCGGCCGGCGTTGGCCGGTCGTGTCCCGCGCTTGCCCCGAAATCGCCTGCCCTGCCAACACCCCTTCTGTGTAATGTCACATGGCATGATGATCTTCCGCCGCACGGCCCTCATCGCCGCCCTGCTCGGCGTCACCGCGGTCCTGCCTCCCGCGGGCGCGCACGCCGCCACCCCGCCCCCCTGCCACGAGGTCGGGCCCCGCCACGAGGACCCTCCCCGACACGAAGACGTTCCGCGCCGCGAGGACGTCCCGCGCCAGCTGGTGGTACCGGCCGGGCACACGGTCGAGGGACAGGTGCGCAATCTCCAAGCGCGTACCGAGCAGCGCGGGCAATCGGAATACGAGTCGGTGTGGACCTTCCGCCTGGAGCGCTACGACGCCGCGGGACAGCGGGTGACGCTCGTCCCGGTCGAGATGCGCGGCATCTCCTTCGAGGGCGGACTCGGCGAAGGCGACTGGGTGCGTGCCCACGGCACGATGAAGGCCGGAACCTTCCGCGTCAAGCGCGTCGAGAACGAGACGACCGGCGCGGTCGTCACCGCCAAGGGAATCCCGAAGGTCCTCCTCGTCATCGCCGGTGTCTTCTTCGCCGCCATCGTGCTGTGGATCGCCTACATCGCCTTCCAGCTCATCACCGCACCCACGGGGCCGCCGCCGGACTGGCCGCCGTCGGACTTTCCCACCTGACCGCGCTCGGAGACATCCAGGGGCATCGACCATGGGGATCGAAGAACTCACCGCCGAGGACCTTGACCACCTCCAGCGCGCGGATTTCGAGCCTCCGCGACCCGGCCCCGGAGCCCGGTTCACCGAGGCACCCGCGGACCTGCGCGACCTCATGCGCGTCAACGGCATCGGACGGCTGCACAAGGGCGCGGCCGTACGCCCCGACCCACAAGTGAGCGGCATCGACGGTTCCGCTGCCGCACCCCCCACCCGGGACCTGCTGGTCAGCCTCTACCAGTGCAAGGTCCCCCTCGCGTTCGAGATCGGCGCGGAGTCCGGCCGCGCCCGCATCCGCTTCGGGACCTGGCTGCCCGCCGGGGGCGCCCCGGCGGTCGTCGCGCGCAACCGCCGTGTCCTGGAGAGCGCGTTGCGCACCCTGTACCCCGTCCTCGACCTGACCGACGGAGGCCCCGGCAGCGACGATGCCCACGAGCCGGCAACAGCCGCCGGCCCGTGGGCGCGCGGCGGTCTCGCGCTCGGCGTCCCGACCGCCAAACCCCCGGACGAGAACGACGGCGTCCGCCAGGTCGATCGGCTCCTGCGCGCACTCGGGCAGGCCCGCTGGTCGGCGCTGGTACTCGCCCAGCCCGTGGGCGAGGCGGTGGTGCGCAACCTCAAACTGCAGGTCATCAACCAGATGCGCAGGGCCCAGACCGCCGCCAAACTGGGCGGGGCACCGAGCCCCCTCGCCGACCACTACGTCGATCTGCTCACCGCCCAGCTGAAGAGCCTCGGTGACGCCCAGGGCACCGGAGCCTGGCGCACCGCCGTGTACCTCCTGGGCGACGAGGAGAGCTACCCGCAGGTCGCCAGCCTGTGGCGGGGGTTGTTCTCCGGCGAGCGCTCCTTGCCCGAGCCGGTGCGGGTCTGGGACCGGGAAGAGGTGCCCGCGCTCACCCGCTCCTGGGCGCTGCCGGACCCGGACCCGTCGGCCGACACGGCATCGAGCCGGTACCGGCACCCCTTCCAGCACCAGTCGCTGCTCAGCTCCGCGCAGCTCGCGGCCTACGTGCACCTGCCGACCGTGGAGACCAACGGGTTCGCGATCACGGAGGTACCCGACTTCGACACCGTGCCCCCGCCCGTGAGCGCCGACTCGCTGCTCCTCGGATCCGTGGTGGAACGACGGCGCGTCACCGCCGTCCCGTACGGCATCCGTGCCGCACAGCTGACCCGTCACGCCTTCGTCACCGGCGTCACCGGCTCCGGCAAGACCAACACGGTCTTCCACCTGCTGCGCCTCGCCGCCCGGCACGACGTCCCCTTCCTGGTCCTCGAACCCGCCAAGACGGAGTACCGGGTGCTGCTCCGGGACGAGGAACTGGGCAGCCGGCTCCAGGTGTTCACCCTCGGCAACGAAACCGTCTCGCCGCTGCGCCTGAACCCCTTCGAAGTCCCCGAAGGGGTTCCCGTGGCGGTGCACCTGGACCTGCTCCGCTCGGTCTTCCAGGTGAGCTTCGGCATGTGGACCCCGCTGCCCCAGGTGCTGGAGGCGTCCCTCCACGAGGTGTACGCCGACCGGGGCTGGGACATCACCGCCGGAACCAACCGGCGGCTGGCCGCCGACGGAGACCGCTCCCTCGCCTTCCCCACCCTCACCGACCTCGTGCGCAAGGTGGAGGAACTGGTCCCCCGCCTCGGCTACGAGGAGCGGGTCACCAGCGACCTGCGGGCGGCACTGCGGACCCGCCTGAACAGTCTGCGGACCGGAGGAAAGGGCCGGATGCTCGACTCCGGACGCCCCTTGTCGATGGACGAGCTCCTCGCCCGGCCCACCGTCCTGGAGCTGGAAGGCATGGGGGACGACGACGACAAGGCCTTCATGATGGGCCTGCTGCTCATCCGCCTCGCCGAACACCGCCGCATCCAGGGTGACGCCGAGGGACTGCGGCACCTGCTGGTGGTCGAGGAGGCGCACCGGCTCCTCGCCGGGGCCTCGGCAGGCGGCAGGCGGGGCGAGGAGGCCGAGTCGGACGCGCGGGGCAAGGCCGTGGAGACCTTCACCCACATGCTGTCCGAGATCCGTGCGTACGGGCAGGGCGTCGTGGTCGTCGATCAGGTCCCGACCAAGCTCGCGTCCGACGTCCTGAAGAACACCAACCTCAAGGTGGTGCACCGGATCGTCGCCGGCGACGACCGGGACCTGCTCGGCGCGAGCATGGCGATGACGCCGGCGCAGAGCCTGGCCCTGGCCACCCTGCCCATCGGTCGCGCAGCGGTCTTCACCGACGGTGAGGACGCCCCGCTGCTGATCCAGGTGCCACGGTCCAAGGGCGGTTCGGGGACCTGGCCGTCGCACCCGGAGGTGCGCGAACACATGGCCTCGCACCCCGCCCACGGAGAGCAGTCCGAGCTGCTGTCGGCCTCGGTGGCCTGCGACCACCGCTGTCTGGCCTCGGCGCCCGCGTGCGCGGCGGCGCGGTCCGTCCTGCTGGTACCGGCGGTGGTGCGGGCGCTGGGGCGGGTGGCACTCTCGGCCGTCCTGAACCAGAACGGTCTGCAACGCGCCTGGCGGGACGTGGAGGCCCTGGTCGAGCCGGGCCGACCGCGTGACCTGGACCGTCAGGCCTTGCTCGGTTGTCTGGCCCGGCACGGCGCATGGCACCTCGCCGACGTTCGCGGCGCGCGAGCGGGGTGGACGTACGCCGAGGTCAGGGAAGTCGCGGTACTGCTCGACGCGGCGCTGACGGGACACCTGGCGGGCGTGGCGACCTCGGACGAGGTGGCCAGACTGCGACTCGTGCTGCTCGCCCTCCAAGGCGGCGGGCCGGGACCCTTCCAGGGCTGCGCCCGTATCTGGGCAGGCAGGCCTGCGCCCTGCCTGTGCGCCCTGCCGGTGGCGGAGCTGGTGGCGGAGGGAGGCTTCTCGGGAGTGTGGGGGGAGGCCCGCGAAGCGGACCGGACCTCACCGGAAGGGCGCCCTGCCGCCACCTGGGACCTTTGCCGGGACGCGGCCTACCAGCTGGTGGAGTTGCCCGAGGAGGACGCGCCACCGGACCTGACGGAGCAGTTGCGGGGGACGGCCGACCGCACGGCCCTGTGCTTCGCCCAGCAGATGCTCGCCGCCGAGAAGTGGGCCCACCCGGGGAGGGACCGGCGGGTGCTCACGCAGCTGCTGGCCCTGGCCGAACGCACCGAGGAGCGTGGGCCATGACGAAGGACAAGTCGTCGCCGAAGGACGACCAGAACAAGGACAAGGACAAAAGCAAGGACAAAGACAAGGACAAAGACAAAGACAAGGACCACAGCATGCGCGGCGTCGACACCCGCATGACGGCCGGCGACTCCTCCCAGGGCTCCTCCAGCTCGGACGCGGGCAAGCACGGCACCAGCAGCGAATCGTCCTCCTCCGGCTACAACGGAGCAGGGGATTACAGCTCGAAGAGTGAGACGAAGACCGGGGACGGTGGCACGGACAAGACGACCACCACCCAGAAGCAGGACGGTACGGTCATCACCGCGACGGATCACTTCGACGCCGACGGAAAGTTGACCGGTTCGACCACGACGACCCAGTCGACGGATGTGAGCCGGGGGACGGTCACGACGGACTCGGTGAACAAGGACGCCGACGGCAAGATCACCAGCACGGAGCACGACGTGGCCGAGCGGCTGTCGGACGGATCCTGGACCGATACCCGCACCGAAAAGGACTTCAAGGACGGGAAGCTGACGGGCACGGAGACGACCACGACGACGGCCAGACCCGACGGCACGCGCACCGTGGACACGGTGCGCGAGAACGCCAACGGCAAGGTCACCAGCACCGAACACACCGAATCCCACCAGGACAAGAACGGCTGGCACGAGACCCGCACCGAAACGCGGTACGCGAACGACAAGGTCACCGGAAGCGACACGACCAAGACGACGGTGACGAACGACGGACAGCGCACCGAAGACACGGTGACCAGAGGCGCCGACGGAAAGGTCACCGGCAAGGAGCACGTCGAATCGCACGCGACGAACGACGGCCGGACCGAGACGCGCACGGAAACCAACATCCACAACGGGCACAAGACCAGCAGCGAGACGAAGACGACGACGGATCTCAACGACGGATGGCACCACGAGACAACGGTCCGCAGGGACGCACACGATCACGTCAAGGGAAGCGTCGAGCGGACGACCACGCCCACCCAGGACGGCAGGACCATGGAAAACACGGCCAGGGACGCCGGTGGCCATGTCACTCGGTCCAGCACCGTGACGGAACACGACAGGCCCGACGGATCCAAGACCAGGGACATCACGAGCAAGGACCGCCACGGCGACGTCACATCCACCTCCCACACGGAGGTCCCCCCGAGGTCCCGGTGAAGGAGGACCGGGACCGTCATCTCCACCCGGACACCAGCAAGGCGACCGAGCCGCACCCCCCGGCGGAGGCTCACACTGAGCCCCCCTCCGCGCCGAATCCTGTGTGGCAATGGTGGCAATCGAGCCGCCGTGACCGCCGGGCCGGTGACGGATGTGGCGCGCCCCGGTCCCCGTCCCGATCCGGCCCTCCGCGGGCACCCACCGTGGGCCGACCAGCTCCGCCCGACGATCTGCTACGGAAACGGGTCCTACTCGCCCGCTGAGCCGTCGTCTCCTGAGCGCAGATCGCGAATCGGGAACGTCGCGAGTGAGAGGTGCGCCTCGCATCCCTCTCCGTGCAGTTCCTCTGGCCGCAGTGCCCAGGCGATGGCCTCGCCCGGGCCGAAGTACGAGGGATCGAGGTGGAACGTCGTCCTGGTTCCGTACGGCCTCCGCACGGGGCACTCCTCCCACACGCCGACGGGAGCCACCCCAGCCAGCTCCTGGTGGTGACCACGGCCGTCCAGCCAGACCTCAATGACCGTGCGGACGCTGAGCGCGGCTGCCGCTGCAGGAGCCCATCGATCCTTGTCGAGCAGCGATTCACAGAACCCGGGAAGGAGCCTTTGCTCCTCGTCGACGCTGCGAAGTTGATCGTCCTCCACCGTGAAGCTGAGGTCAGATGTGATCTCCACACTGATCTGCCCATGCATACCGTCACGGCGGTGCAGCGCGTCCCAGACCACCCGCTGAAGCACCTCAGTGGGTAGCTCGGGGCTATCCCGCTCAACACGGAAGTACATGGCCGGACGGGCCCGCACGTGCTCCTCGAACACCATCACCCGAAGCTGATCGGCTGTGTAGTGCTCCACTCACCCTCCCCCGACATGCGCCAAGGCACGATCATGGCACCCGTTCACGTCACGCTCCATGCTGTTCACTCACCGAAAGTCGTGACGCTCTGTCATGAGCCGCAAGAAGTGGACCGGAGCCTTTGAGATGGATGGAAGTCCAGGTCAGCCCAGGGCTGACACGCACGCAAGGAAAGGGGGCCTCCCCGGTGCTTCTCGCACCGGGGAGGACCCCTCGTATGCGGCCCGATCAGACGGCCCGTTCAGGCGGTCCTGATCGCACGGTCGATCTCCGCGCCGGTGCGGGCGACGACCACCGGGCAGTGGTCCACCATGGCCTCCGGCAGCTGGTGCCGGGCCTCGTCTCGCGTCAGCACGACCGGCCCGCCCGGAACGACGAGGACGGCGTCGAGGCGTCGCAGCAGGTCGGCGAGGAGGTCCATGATCCCGCCGCCGCCGAAGCGGTTGAAGGTGATGCCGTCAGGGGGCTGGAGGTAGACGTCCGCCTCCTCGCCCTCTGCCGTCCTCACCCACAGGACGTCCGTCTCGGGGTCCCGCGCCACCGCGTAGGGGTCGAGGACCTCGTGGGCGACGGCCATGTCCAGCGGAGTCGTCTCGCCCTTGTCGAACCGCATTACGAAGATGTCAAAACTCATGTCTCTCCAGACGAGGGAACTCGGTCGTGATCGCCGACCCGCACCATGCGCATGCGTCACTCATATCCGGAGGATTCCCCCGTCATCCTGTGACAGGCACCCGTCCGGGAGTCGTTCCGGTCCTGCGTCGCGGTGGCAGAGAACCAGAACGGCTGCACCCGTCCCATCCGTCACCACTCCAAATCCTTCAGGGAACCCTTCCAGGAAATCCCGTCGGGTCGCTGATCAGGCGACAGTTGGCTGAACAGATGGGCGACACCCTCCAGCACCTTCACGGCATCGTCCGGTCCATCTGTTCGTCTTCGCTGCCCTCGACGAACCACAGGACACTGACCAAAGCCTCGGCCAGGGCGCGGGTCAGAGACGGATTTGCGGGCATCGCCGTGGCCTCCCCGGCAGGTCAACAGCAGAGTCCGGCCATACCATCACACCCCACTGACATCACTTTCCGTGAGCCCCACAAAGAATGGACCAGCGCCGCTACTGACCAGCAAAACTGCCGGCGCGGACCGGATCCGCCGGATCATCGGGGCGGCGCTGCGGCAGGCCGAGCAGGCGCAGACCGCCCGGATCTCTTCCCGGATCCCGGCCGAGACGATCCCGCGGCTGCTGGCGCTGATAGCCAAGAGCGCCGACCCCGGTGACGAAGTCGAGGACCGGGGCGAGGACGACGGTGCTCTGTTCGGCGCCGCGGAGGCCGCCGCGGTGGACGGACCGCACGAGATCCTGACGCTGCTGGAGGAGGAGCTGATGCGACGGCTTGGCGAGACCGCTGGCCTGGGGCTGGTCCGCCATACGAGCAGCGTCATTGCGGCCGGCCGATTGATTTCTTACGAGAGCGGCAGCTCACGGCACGCTAATTTTGGGCACCCCAAAGCAGAGGAGAGCCCCGTGGGCAAGGTGGTCATGTACAGCTCGGTGTCGGTGGACGGCTTCGTCGCGGACGAGAACGACCAGCCCGGACCGCTGTTCGACTGGTTGTCCAGCGGTGACGTCCCGTTGGACGAGAGCGGCGCGCTGAAGGTGTCGCAGACGTCCTACGACTACACCCGGCCGTACTGGGACCAGATCGGAGTCACGATCGTCGGCCGCCACGTCTTCGACCTGACGGGCGGCTGGGACGGGAAACCTCCGGGCGGGATCGACCACGTGGTCGTCGTGTCACACCGGCCGGAGCCCGAGGGCTGGGACCCCGAGGCGCCGTTTCACTTCGTCGACGGCGTCGAGGCAGCCATGGCCAAGGCGCAGGAGCTCGCGGGTGACCGCCTGGTCGAGGTCGCCGCTGGCGACGTCGGTGGCCAGGTGCTTGCCGCGGGCCTGATCGACGAGGTGCGCATGGACGTCGTACCCGTCGTGTTCGGGTCCGGCAAGCGCTACTTCGGGTCGGTCCACGCGCAGCACCTGTTGGAGGATCCCGACGTGGTGATCCAGGGCAACCGGGTGCTTCACCTGCGCTATCGGGTGCGCCGTTGACGATCTGAGCGGGTACGCGAAGAAGTCCACTGCGAACGGTGACACAGGATCGGGCCTCCGGCTGCGGTTGCGCATCGCTGTCCCTGGTCGGGCAGCCGACGCCGATCCGCCCCAGCGCCTCACCTGTGGCAAGTTCAACTCAAGATCACTGGTTGCCGGTTTCATCACCACGCCGAGAGTCGTCTCACAGGCGACCTCCGGCGGCTCGATCTTCTGCTCGAGACATTCTGCCGGGACGAACCCTCACACGCGTGATCCGCCCTCCCCGTGGTGCTGCCGGAAGCATTGTCCGAGCCTGCCCCTAGAGTCACCCCAACGTGATCGCGGCGGCGCTGCGAACGGGGGTGTGCCATGCCGTGCCATGCCCCGGACCAGGCCGTCTGACCGAGGAGACAGCACATGGGGTGGGTTCCGGCCGGCGACTACGAAGTCGCCCTCGACGACGGGAAAGTGGTCTGCCGCAACGCGGCGGGTCGCCGGCTGAAGACGGTCCCGGGGAAACTCGCGGACGACCCGGCCGTGGTCGGACTGCGCCAGCTGGTGGAGTGGCTGGACCGGCACGAACGCCAGTGCGTCACCGACGTGGAGCGCTGGATGGTGCGCTCGCTGCCCGTCCCCGTCGCGGCCATCGCCCAGGTGTGGCAGGACACGGCCTGGCGCTCCGCGCTGCGCGACCTCGTCGTCACGGGTGAGGACGGCGAAGTCGCGGGATTCCTGCGCGACGCCGACCCCGTCCGGGGCCTCGGCCTGGTCGACCTCGACGGCGACACGGTGCGCATCAGCCCCGAACTGGTCCGCATCCCGCACCCGGTGCTGCTGGCGGACCTGGAAGAACTTCGCGAGTTCGCGGTCGAACTCACCGTGGACCAGCGGGTGCAGCAGCTCTTCCGCGAGGTCTGGCACCGCCCGGCGGACCTGGACCCGGAGACCGCCTCGGTCGACGACTACGCGGGCGGCGCCTTCAAGGAACTGCGGTTCCTGCACGGGCGCACCACCCAGCTCGGCTACCGGGCCCGCGGCGGCCAAGCGGTCTGCCCGGTCGTCGAGGACGGTGCGACGGTCGAGGCGCGCATCTGGATCGGAGACTACGACAGCTACGAGCGGACCGAGACCGGCTCGCTGACCTGGACCGACGCCGCCGGCCGGGCCCTGACCGCCGGACAGGTCGGCCCGGTCGCCTGGTCGGAAGGCATGCGCATGGCGGCGGCCCTGTACGCGGGACGCGACATCGAGGACGAGGAGCAGGCGGCATGAACACCGACACCACCACCCGGGCCGCGGCCCTGCTGGACGCCGGGGCGATCCTGCGCGCCGGCACCGTCGCCCGCGACGACGCCGACAGCCTCACCGCCCGGACCTACACCCACCCGGCCCTGGACGACCGGCGCGTGGTGCGCCTGGTGGCGGGCACCCTGGGCGAGGCCGAGGACCTGGCACTGGACTTCCTCGGACTCGCCCGCGAGCCCGACGCCCCCGAGGTGGGGCAGGTGCGCCGCGAGACGCTGGGTTTCCCCGCCTGGGCCCTGGTCAACGATCCGGCCAACGGCCACCACGCACTGGCCCTGGTCAAGGACATGGAACGGCTGGCCCGCCAGGCCAAGTCCCGGGCCGGCGCCGCCAAGGACGGCTTCGAGGCACTCGCCACCCGGCTCGGCCGCGCCGTACCGCACTTCCTGCCGACGTTCTACGAGCAGGCCGCGCGCGTCTTCCTCCAGCACGACAACAGCACCTACGCCGCGACGCTCTTCGGCAAGGCACGCGCCGCCGAGCGCGTCCACGGCCTGCCGGTCGACGAGGAGCGGCAGCGGGCGGTCTTCCTGGAGTTCGCCTTCGCCGGTGCCCTGACCGTCAAGGCGCTCAAGGACCACGCGCAGGACCTGTCGCGCCGCCTCGACCCGGCCGAGGCCTGGGCGCAGTTCCGGCAGCTCGCCGTCGAACGCTGCGGTGCGGGCATGGCGCCGTACGCCGCCCTGCCGCAGGACGCCCGCGCGCTCATCAAGGCCGCGGGCCTGGACCGGGAGACCGCCGAGAGCGCCTTCGTCGGCGACCTGATCGCCTCACCGAGCATCGTCCGGGCCCCCGCGTCCTTCTGGACCGCCTACCGCCCGACCCTGGTGGCGCTCGCCGCCGCACGACCGGAGATCCGCACCCGCCTGCTGGAGATCATGCCGGCCGGCCTCGGCGACGACCGGAAGGCCGACGAGGCCTGGCTGTCGCTGCTCGCCGAGACGGGCGCGGACGCCCTGCTCACCGACGCGCGGAGCACGGACGGCGTCGACCCGGCGGACTGGCTCAGCCGCTGGGCACTGCACCGCAAGCACGGTTCGTCCAGCTCGCAGCGCTGCGCGCGCACCCTCGCCCTAGTCGAGCGCATGGCCCCCCGGCTGCGCTCCGACGGCCGCCCCGCCGACCTCTTCCAAGGACGCTGGCACGCGGGGGCCGACCTGGACCTGCTCGACGCCTGCGTCGCCTGGGACATCCCCGTCACCGAGCCGGCGGCGGGTGCCAACGTCCACCTCCCGCTGGAGCGCTGGATCGGTGACGACACCCCGGGCCGCCGCGACCTGACGGCCGTCGCCGGCCGCCCCCGCTTCCGCGGACTGCTGTACGACGCGCTGAACGGCCTGAACGGCCATCGGTTGAACGATTCCGTACTCGCCGCGATCGCCGCCCACCCGGTGCTCGGCGCCGTGCTCCACGACTGGCTGCGCGATCGCGCCGCGGAGCTCACCGGTGCGGCAGGACTGCCCGGTTCGCGAGCGGCGCTCCGGCGCCTGTCGTCCTTCCGCGCGGTCGCCGGCCAGGTCAACCCGGAGGCCGTCGCCGAGGTCGCCGCTCACGACCTGGCGCCGGTCCTCGGCGCCACCCTGCGCGCCGGCGTCCTGGACGAACTGGGCTGGCCCGCCCTGGAGGAGACCTACCGGCGCCTCGACACCGACCGGGCCGACCAGAACCACTGGATGGTGGTCGCCGAAGCCTGGCCCGCCCTGGTCCTCGCCAACCGCCACACGGCCGTCGTGGTCGGCCCCGAAGGGGTGCTGCTCGAACACGACCTGCGTCTGCCCGCCGACCTGGACCGCTGGCGGCGCCCCCGCTTCCGGTACACCGACGGCGAACTGCTGGTCATCTGGGCGGAGGACGGCAAGCAGCGCGCGTACTGGTCGACCCGCCCCGCCGAACCCTTCACCCTCGGCGGCGAGCAGTTGCCGCAGTGGTGGAACGGGCAGGAGGTCGGCTCCCCGTCGCTGCCGCTGCCCGGCGGCGGCCGCGCCACCGGCGGCCGCACCCTGCACGCCGGCGACACCACCCTGCCGTCCACCCGCCCCGTGCTGGGCGACGGCACCGGACACTGGCGCCAGGGCAAGCAGGGCCGCGACCACTGCTGGGTCGAGTACGACCCGGCGGGCGGCACCCACGGGCGTGCTTCGCTGCCCGCCTTCCTGCAGTCGGGAATCCGCGACGGCGCCCGCCTCGTGACCGAGGAATGCGAGGTCCTGCCGCTGCTCCCGGGCCTGGAGACCACGCCGCTGGGCACCGACGGCACCGTCCTGGGCCGTTGGGTACGCACCGAGGGCGAGGACCCCGACCGCCGCGTCACCTCCGGGACCCCCGACGGGCGGACCGTCACCCTGGCCGTCGCGCCCGGCCGCCGGGACCACCCCGTACCGCTGGGCGCCCTGCGGCTGCCGGGTGGAGCCGCGCCCCTCGCCGCCGTCGTCGGCGGCAACGTCGAGCTCTATCCGGCGGGCGCCGTCACCACCGACGCGCTGGGATCGGTCCCCCTCGGCGAGCAGGGCGGCGAGTACGCCGCCGGCACCCGGTACGTCCCGCCGCCCGCGTTCTGGCACGCCCTGCGCCCGCGCGACGAGCGGGGCTCGGCCGCCCTGCGCGCGGTCACCGACGCGCAGATCGCGACCCTCCTCGACGCCGTCGACACGGCACTGGCCGGGCGGAAGGCCGCGGTCGCCGCCGACAAGTCGTACGACGGCCCCACCGCGGACGAGCTCATCGAGGCAGCCGTCGCCACGGCGCTCCCCGCGCTGACCGACGCCCGGCTGCTCACCGGCGTGAGCGCACTGGTGCGGACGGCCGCCCACCACCGCGCCGCCACCGCCGCGTACGCCACGCCCCCGCAGGACAAGGCGCACGGCGGGAAGCGGCACGGCGACGGGATGTACGCCGACCACCGGCCCGTCCACGGGGACGACACCACCCTGACCGCCGCCGTGGACGGGATCGCCGCACCGGGCGGATACCGCTACTGGGGGCACGAGGCGAAGTGGAGCGGACTCCAGCAGATCCTCTCCGTCAACCAGGTCCTGTCCGGCAAGCCCGCCGACGGCAAGCCGCTGCCCGACCCCACCACGTTGCCGGCCCTCGGAGACGGCTGGACGAGCGAGACCCGCACCGTCCCCGGCATCGACCTGGCCTGGCTGCCGTTCCTGGACGCCCTGGGCCCCCTCGCCTACCGCGCCGCCGCCCCCACCACCACCGACGAACACCGGGAGGCGCTGCTGCTCCTCCTGGAAGCGGTCGCCACCGGCCCGCTCGCCAACCCCGCCGGCGCCCTGCGACAGGTCCTGCTGTGCGAGGAGGACAGCAAGGAGCAGGCCGGCCAGAAGCAGCGGCTCGGCCAGGTGCTGCGCCGCGGCGACCGCACGGTGATGATCCTCGGCCGGGAGCACACCCACCGCGACGACCGCGTCCACTGGCTCGCCCTCGACCACGACCCGGAAGGGGCGTTCGGCCAGATCGCCGACTTCACCCACCACGAGGACCAGCTGTACACCCCCGCCCTCCCGCACGAGCGCCTGCTCCCGCTGATCCGCCTCGTCCGCGAGCGCGGCGCCGCGCCGTGGCGGCCCGAGGCACCCGTCACACTCGACGCCGCCACCGGCATCGGGCCCGCACAGGCGACACTGCTCGTCGCGGCGGGGACCGGTGAACCGGACGCGGCAGGGCTGGCCCTGGTCGGCCTCAAGGCCCGCCAGGCGGCAGGGGCCGACGCCAGGCTGAGCGCGCTCGGCGGCGCCAACCGGCTGGCGCTGCTGGACGCGCTGCTGCCCGCCGACCCCGCCGACCTGTGGGAGACCGGCCCCGACACCGCGGCGGCCGCCAAGACCTGGGCGGAGCGCCTGGGATCGCTGGTGCGGTTGCCGGAGGACCTGGGAGACGTCCTGGCCGGTGTCACCACCGTGGCGGCGGAAGCCGTCCTCAACCCCGATCGCACCGCGTGGCTCAGCCGCACCACCCCGATGCGGCTCGACAAGGACGGCCACCTCGTGGCGGAGGACCCGGCCGCAGTCCCGGGAGGCGGCCGCCTCACCAGCGCGGTGGCCGCGCTCAGCGGGCTCGCCTACGGACTGCCGTACGGCCATCCGCTGCGCGCCCATCTGCCGGCCGGACTCGCCGCGCTGCGCCGGCGCCTGGCCGACCCCGGCCTCATCCTCAACCTGGACGTGGAGTGGACGGAGAAGGGCACCGCGACCGCGGTCCCGCTGCGCACCGCGTACGGTATGCCCGCGACGGGAGGGGCGGGGGCCGACGGCCTCACCCGGCTCGGGGACGCCCTCGTGCTGCGCCCCTGGTACGGCGACACCGAGATGACGTTGGTGCGTACGGCCGGGATCACCGGCGCGGACGATCCCGTCCTCGGGCTGCTCGAAGGGCTGGTCGGCCCGGGCCGCGGCCACTCCCTGGCGGCCGTGCGGGCCCTGCTCGGCGACGACCTCGAACAGGCCGTCCTGGCCGGTTCGGCTCCCGGCGGCTTCACCGGCTACGCCCAGGACCCCGCCCGATCGGTACCGGAGCTGGTCGCCGAGGTGGCCGCGACCCACGGGCTGGGCGACGACGCGGCCGCGCTCTACCTGCAACTGCTCGCACTGCCCGACCCGACCGACCGCGACCGCGCCCGGTGGACCGGCTGGACGCCGGGCCGGTCGAAGAAGGCCAGGACCGAACTGGCCGCCACCGGCCTGGTCCTGGAGGCCAAGCGGTCCCGTGCGGGCCGGACCCTGTTCCTGCCCTGCGGCTGGCACGACTTCAAGGCACCTGCCCTGCCGGTGGAGACCTGGAAGGAACCCCTCTACCCGCTCCGCGACCACACCCGGGCCGTGCCACACCTGCCGGTGCCCGCCCTGTTCGCCCGCGCATGGGGCCGTGTCAAGGACGACGACGCCCCCGCCTTCGAAGAACTCACCACCCGTGCCACCCGGAAGGGCCGCCGCCGATGACCACCGACACCACCGTTTCCGCACCCCCGTCCGTACCTCCGCCCGCCCGGCAGGTCAGCCCGCCCGAGGACCGTCACACCACCGAACTGGCCTTCCTCGCCGCCTACGACAACGGCCCCCGGCCGCCCGCCTGGCTGCTGAGCCCGCGCGCCGTCGTCACCTTCGTGATGGGCAGCGGCGGCGAGGCCCTGCGGCTGCCCGAGGGCGCCGCGACGCCCGACGGCGTCCCGCGCAAGCTGGTCGTCGAGCAGAAGTTCGTCGGCGACCGCGCCCTGGTGGAACGCTGCGTCGTCACCCTCGCCGGAGAACGCGGGCTGCTGCTCGTCGGCGAGCCCGGCACCGCCAAGTCGATGCTCTCCGAGCTGCTGTCCGCCGCCGTGTGCGGCACCAGCGGCCTGGTGGTGCAGGGCACCGCGGGCACCACCGAGGACCAGCTCAAGTACGGCTGGAACTACGCGCTGCTCCTGGCCCAGGGCCCCACCCGGCAGGCCCTGGTGCCCTCCCCGGTCCTCACCGCCATGACCCGGGGCGCGGTGGCCCGCGTCGAGGAGATCACCCGCTGCCTGCCCGAGGTCCAGGACGCCCTGGTCTCGCTGCTGTCCGAACGGCGCATCGCCGTCCCGGAACTGGCCGGCAGCGCCGACGCCCTCGCCCACGCCGCACCCGGCTTCACCCTCATCGCGACCGCCAACCTCCGCGACAAGGGCGTCTCCGAGATGTCCGCGGCCCTCAAGCGCCGCTTCAACTTCGAGACCGTCGGCCCCATCGGCGATCTGGACGCCGAGACCGCCCTGGTACGCCGCCAGGCCCACGCGGCCGTCACCCGGGCCGGAGCCCCCTTCCAGGTGGACGACGCGATCCTCGAAGCCCTCGTGACGGCCTTCCGCGACCTGCGGGACGGGCGGTCGGCCGAAGGCTGGGAGGTCGAGCGCCCGTCCACGGTGATGAGTACCGCGGAGGCGGTGTCCGTGGCCGGTTCGCTGGCCCTGGCCGCCGCGTACTTCCCCGGCGACCGGGACGTGCTGTCCCTGCTCGCCGGACACCTGCTGGGCGTGGTCCGCAAGGATGACCCGGCCGACGCCGCCCGGCTGCTGGGCTACTGGGACGGCGCGGTGCGCCGCCGCGCCGAGCAGGGTTCGGCGACCTGGCGCACCCTGTGGGACCTGCGCCCGGTCCTGGAGAGCTGACGCCATGACCGTTCCGTCTCCGGCCGCCGCCGCGGAAGCCTCGACCGCCCCGTACGACTCCACTGCCCCGTACGACTCCACCGCCCCGGCCATGACTCCGGACGAGGCGGTGGAGGCCCTGACCGACCCCACCGCCCCGTACCTCATCGGCGTCCGCCACCACGCGCCGTCGCTCGCCGCCGTCATGCCGGAACTGCTGGACGCGGCGAAGCCCGAGGTGCTGCTCGTCGAGCTGCCCGCGGATCTGCAGGAGTGGCTGCCCTGGCTCGCCCACGCCGACACCCGGGCCCCCGTCGCCCTGGCCGCCGTCCCCGCCACCTCCGGCGGGAACGGCGGCGGGGACGGGCGCGGGCCCGCCTTCTACCCGTTCGCCGATTTCTCCCCCGAACTCGTCGCCCTGCGCTGGGCCGCCCGCCACGGCATCCCCGTGATCGCCTGCGACCTGCCGCTGTCCGACCCGGCCCGGCACGGGCCCCGGCACGAGCCCCGGCACGAGCCCCGGTGCCCGGCCGGGGCGGGCCACGACGGGCCCGGGCTGCGCGAGGCGCTCACCGCCCGCCTCACCGGCCGTCCCGGCGAGGACCTGTGGGACCGCCTGGTGGAAACCGCCGCCCCCGGCTCCCCGCCCGAGGCGCTGCGCCGCGCCGCCCTGCTCACGGGCTGGGCGCTGCGGCACGACGCCGAACGGGCCGGGGCGGTGGCCGAGTCGGACCTGGCCCGCGAGCGCTGGATGCGCGCCCGAATCGACGAGGCCACGGCCGCCGGGCGCCGGGCGGCCGTGGTCGTGGGCGCCTTCCACACCCCGGCGCTGCTGGACGGCCTGGGCCCCGGGACCGGCCCGGTGCCGCCCGCGGACGCGCTCCCCAGCGGTCCGGCCTGGACCGTTTCCCTCATCCCGTACACCTATCCGCTGCTGGACGAGCGGTCCGGCTACCCGGCCGGCATCCGCGACCCCGAATGGCAGCACCTCGTCCTGGAGGCGGCGGGCCGTCCGGCCGCCATCGATGAGGCACTGCTCACCACGGCCGTGCGGATCTGCGGCGAACTGCGCGCGCAGGACCACCCCTCGGGGCCCGCGGACGCCCGCGAGATCGTCCGGCTGGCGGGCGACCTCGCCCGGCTGCGCGGCCTGCCCGCGCCCGGCCGCGGCGAACTCATCGAGGCCGTGCAGACCGTACTGGCCCAGGGCGAACCGCTCGGCCGCGGGCGCGCCGTCGCCCGGTCGCTGGAACGGGTCCTGGTCGGCACCCGCTCCGGCCGGCCCGCGCCCGCCGCCCCGCGCAGCGGTCTGGCACCGGCCGTGGAGGACGAGGTCGCGGCCCTGGGCCTGCCCGGCCCCGCCGACACGGGCCCCGCCGCCCGCGACCTGCGGCTCGACCCCTTGCGCTCGGACCTCGACCGCCGCCGCGAACTCCTGCTGCGCCGGATGACGGTCTGCGGCATCCCCTACGCCACGTCGACGCCCGTGACGGGCGCGGGCGCCGGCGAGGCCGTGACCACCCGGTGGGAGGTGCGCTGGACCCCGGCCACCGCCGCCATGCTCACCGCCGCCGGAATCCGCGGCGTCACCCCGGCCCAGGCCGCCGAAGGCCTGCTGCGCGAAAGGCGCCGCGCCGAACAGGACGACGGCGGGCCCACCGCCGCCCAGAGCATCGACGGCCTCGCGGAGGCCGCCGCCTGCGGACTGCCCGCGCTGGCCGACGAACGCCTCACCGAACTGGGCGAGGGCGTCCCGGCCACCGGCACGCTGCCCCAACTGCTGGCCGCCCTCGACCTGCTGGACCGCATCCGGGCCGGCCACGTCGCCGGACTCGGCCCGGACCAGGCCCGCGCCGCACGGTCGGCGGCGGTCGGCGAACTGCTCACCTCGGCCGCCGTCCGTCAGGTCGACGGCCTCACCGGCTCCGACGACCCCGACGACGCCCGAGCACTGCTCGAACTCGCCCACCGCGCGGACGTCTTCGGCGGGATCCGGCTCACCGACGCCCTCACCCGGCTGGCCGCCGACGGCTCGCCGCTGATGTCCGCCGCGGCCGGAGCCGTCCGCGTCCTGCTCGGCCACGAGGACGCCCACGCCTTCGGGACCCGTACCGCGTCCTGGGTGGACGCGGCCACCGACGCCGCCACCCGGACCGCGCTGACCGCCCGCCTCACCGGCCTGCTCACCGCGGCCGGCCCACTCCTGGAGACCATGGCGCCCGTCCTCGACCCGGTGCTGGACCGCGTCACCGACCTCGGAGACACCGCCTTCCTGGACCGCCTGCCCGCACTGCGCGGCGGCTTCGACACCCTCAGCCCCGCCGCCCGCGACCGGCTGCTCACGGCGGTGGAAGACCGGCTCGGCGACGCCGGGGGCCGGGTCACCGACACGGACGGCATCGACCCGGCCGCGCTGGCGCTGTGGACCCGCGCCGACCTCGCCGCCCGCGAGACCCTGGACCGGCTGGGCCTGCTGCCCCCCGCCCTCCCGGCGGGTCCCGACGTCTGCGGACCGTCCGCGACGCGGCCGCACGACCGCGATGACCGCCCCGGCGAACCGTCACCAGCCCCCCAGGCGGAGCCCACGGCCCCCGATCCGACCGGTACGCCACCGCACGCCCCCGGCCGGCCACCGGCCCCGGACGCCGCTGCGACCGCTGACCGCGCGGCCGCGCAGCGGGCCGGTCTGCCGCCGGCAGCCTTCCCGGCGGTGCCCGCCGTGTCCGGGGGAGCGGTCGGGAAGGCCGCACCCGCGCGGGACCGCGTCCTGGCCCCCGCCGACCGCTGGCGGCTGGTGCTCGGCCGCCGCACCGACCAGTTGCCCCCATCGGCGGCACCGTTGGCCACCGCGCTGGACGAGCTGTACGGCAACGGCCGCGGCGAGGGCTCCCGCGGCGATTTCGGCGCGGGCAACCGCGGCGGCCGCCAGGCGCCCTACCCCGGCGTCCGCGAATGGTCCGAGGAACTGTCCGCCCTGTTCGGCCCCGGCATCCGCGAGGAGGTCCTCGCCGCGGCCGCCGCGTCCGGCCGCCGCGACGTCCTGGGCGAACTCGACCCCGCCGGCGTCCGCCCCTCCGTCGACCTGCTGCGCACGGTCCTCCAGCACGCGGGCGGCCTCCCCGAGGCCCGGCTCGGCGCACTCCGCCCCCTGGTCCGCCGACTCGTCGACGAGCTCACCCGGCAGCTGGCCACCCGGCTGCGCCCCGCCCTGACCGGCATGATGCTGCCCCGCCCGAGCCGACGCCCGGGCGGACAGCTCGACCTGGCCCGCACCCTGCGCGCCAACCTCGCCACCGCGCGCCGGGCCCCCGACGGCAGCGTCCAGGTCATCCCCGAGCACCCGGTGTTCCGCTCCCGCGCCCGGCGCGCCGCCGACTGGCGGCTGATCCTGGTCACCGACGTCTCCGGCTCCATGGAGGCCTCCACCATCTGGTCGGCCCTCACCGCCGCCGTCCTGGCCGGGGTGCCCACCGTCTCCACCCACTTCCTCGCCTTCTCCACCGAGGTCATCGACCTCACCGACCACGTGCACGACCCGCTGTCCCTGCTGCTGGAGGTACGGGTCGGCGGCGGCACCCACATCGCCGCCGGGCTGCGCCACGCCCGCACCCTGGTGACCGTGCCGTCCCGCACCCTGGTCGTCGTGATCAGCGACTTCGAGGAGGGCCATCCGGTCGGCGGGCTCCTCTCCGAGGTGCGCACCCTCGTCGGAACCGGGTGCCATGTACTCGGCTGCGCGAGCCTGGACGACGCCGGCCGCCCCCGGTACTCGACCGGCGTCGCCGGGCAGCTCGTCGCCGCCGGGATGCCGGTCGCCGCCCTCAGCCCGCTCGAACTCGCCCGCTGGGTAGGGGAGAAGATCGCATGAGCCAGCACCTGCCCGCTGTCGCGCCCGCCGTGACCGCCGAGATCGTCGGCGCGCTCTCGCCCAGGCTGCGCAAGCGGCTCGACGCCGCCATCACCAAGATCGCCGACCGGCCCGTCATCCGCGACGGCGACACCGTACGGATCGCGGTCGACGACGAGACCGGCCTGGAACTCCACGCCCCCGCCGGGGTGGTGACCACGGCGGACGCCATCCGCTGCGGCTGCCTGCTCGCCCCGGGCTGCCTGCACCGGGCGGCGATCGCGTCCGCCGCACCGGTGGCCGACCCCGTGGCCGACCCGCCCGACCCCCTGCTCGATGATCGGGCCCTCGTCGAGGTTCGCCCTCACGTACTGGGCGGTCGCGCCGGTCAGCTTCACGCCCCGCGCGTGCGCCTGGTGGTGCTCAGGCCCTTGCCCGGGTCCGTCAGGTCCGTCAGGTCGTCAGGTCCATCCGGTCCGTGCGGTGGCGGCCGATGGGGACGATCAGGGGGGTTCCCGAGACGGGGTCGGGCACGAGGATGCAGCGCATGCCGAAGGCACGGGTCACCAACTCCTCCGTGACCACCTCGGCCGGAGGGCCTTCGGCGATGACGCGGCCGTCGCGCAGCGCGACGATGTGGTCGGCGTAGCGGCAGGCGAGGTTCAGGTCGTGGAGGACGACGGCGATCGTGGTGCCGTGGTCCCGGTTCAGGTCGACGAGGAGGTCGAGGACGTCGAGCTGGTGGCTGACGTCGAGGTAGGTGGTGGGCTCGTCGAGCAGGAGGATGTCGGTGCGCTGGGCCAGGGCCATGGCGATCCAGACGCGTTGGCGCTGGCCGCCGGAGAGCTCGTCCACGGACCGGTCGGCGAGTTCGAGGACGTCGGTGGCCAGCAGGGCCTCGGCGACGGCCGCGTCGTCCTCGGAGGTCCACCGGCGGAACCAGCCCTGGTGCGGATAGCGGCCGCGGCCGACGAGGTCGGCGACGGTGATGCCGTCGGGGGCGACAGGGGTCTGCGGCAGGATGCCGAGGCGTGCGGCGACCTCGCGCGTCGCCAGCGTGTGGATGTCCTGGCCGTCCAGCAGGACGCTGCCGGAGAGCGGGGGCAGCAGGCGGGCCATGGACCGCAGCAGCGTGGACTTCCCGCAGGCGTTGGGGCCGACGATCATCGTGATCCGGCCCGGCGGGATGTCGAGGGTCAGGCCGTGGACGATCTCGCGGCCGTCGTAGCCGAGGCGGAGGTCACGGGTGCCCAGAGTGGGTCCGCCGCAGGGCATGTCGGTGTCCTCGTCGTGGTGTGCGGCCGTGGTGGGCTCGGGGGCGGGCGGTTTCGTGGCGGCGGCGGGAGTCATCCGAGGCGCCCGGTCCGGTTGGCGCGGGCCAGCAGCCACAGCAGGTACGGGGCCCCGATGAGGCTGGTGACGACCCCGACGGGGAACTGGCTCGACCAGAGCAGGTGCTGCGCGGCGAAGTCGGCGACGGTCACCAGCAGCGCTCCGGTGAGCGCGGCGGGCACCAGCGCGGCGCCGGAGGCCGGGGCGAGGCGCCGGGCGATCGGGGCGCAGACGAACGCGACGAACGCCACGGGTCCCGCGGCGGCCGTGGCGACCCCCGCGAGGGCCACCGCGCAGCCGAGCAGCGCGAGGCGCGAGCGTGCCACGGGGGTTCCGAGACCGGCGGCGGTGTCCTCGCCCAGACGCAGCGCCTCCAGATCGCGCGCGGCGACGGCGGTGAGCGGCAGCAGCACGAGGAGGGCGCCGAGGAGCGGCCACACCTGGGCCAGGGTGCTGCCGTTGAGGCTGCCGGTGAGCCAGAGGAGGGCGTTCTGGGCCTCGGCCACCTGCGACCGGGTCAGCAGGTAGGAGGTGATGCTGGACAAGGCGGCGCCGATGCCGACCCCGACGAGGACGAAGCGCGCGCCGCTGACGTGTCCCCGGCGGGCGAGCGCGTGGATGGCGGCGGCACTGAGCAGCGCTCCGGCCAGGGCCGCGGCGGACAGGGCGATGCCGCTGACCGCGAACCCGAGGGAGGCCATGACGGCCGCCGCGGCGGCGCCCTGGCTGATCCCGATGACGTCCGGACTGGCGAGGGGATTGCGCAGCAGGGCTTGGAAGAGGGCACCGGACAGGCCGAACGCGGCGCCGACGAGCAAGCCGAGCAGTACCCGGGGCAGGCGCAGCTCGATCACGATGAAGTGGACGCCGGGATCCGCCGCACCGGTGAGGGCGCCGATGACGTCGCGGAGGGGCACGTCGAGGTCACCGACGCTGAGGGCGACGCAGGACACGGCGAGGAGCGCGGCCGCCAGCACGAGCCCGACCGTGAGGCCGCGGGCCCGCCGTGCCCGGCGGATCGTGCGCAGGCCGGCGACGGCGGCGGCGCGGGACGCCGGATCGGCGTGGGACACGGAGGCCTCCGTCGGGAGGTTCGGGGACGCGGTCACAGTCCGGCCGCCTTCCGGTGGCGGACCAGCAGGACGAAGGGGACGGCGCCGATGGCGGCCGTCACGATGCCGGCCTGCACCTCGCCGGGCCGGGCGATGAGCCGGCCGACGATGTCGGCCGTCAGCAGGAG
Source organism: Streptomyces sp. ICC1 (assembly GCF_003287935.1). Taxonomy (GTDB): domain Bacteria; phylum Actinomycetota; class Actinomycetes; order Streptomycetales; family Streptomycetaceae; genus Streptomyces; species Streptomyces tritrimontium. The sequence continues at coordinate 5,255,300 of NZ_CP030287.1, read as the reverse complement.
TACGGGAGCCGCCAGAGCGCTGTACGGGAGGATCCAGCGGTGGTCGGGGCCGGTGCACAGGCGGACGGCGTGCGGGACGACCAGGCCGAGGAAGGCGATGGGACCGGCGACGACGGTGGCGGCGCCGCACAGCAGGACCACGACCACCGCGCAGACGACACGGGTCGGGCCCACGCGCTGGCCGAGGGCCCGGGCGATGTCGTCGCCGAGGGCGAGGGCGTTCAGCCGTGAGCCCAGGAACAGTGTGAGGAGGGCGCCGGCGACGATGAACGGAAGGGCCTGCCACAGGACGGCGGGCTCGCGGCCGGTCAGTGAACCGACCTGCCAGAACCGGTACTGGTCGAAGGACTTGGAGTCGGTCAGCAGCATGGACGTGGTCAGCGAGAGCAGGGCCGCGCTCGTCGCGGCGCCGGCCAGCGTCAGTTTGACGGGGGTGGCACCGTCGCGGCCGAGGGAGCCGATGGCGAACACGAGGAGGGAGGCGACGAGGGCGCCGAGGAACCCGAACCAGATGTAGTGGGCGGGATCCGTCATGCCCAGGACGGAGAGGGCGAAGACGACGGCGGCGGAAGCGCCCGCGTTGACGCCGAGGATGCCCGGGTCCGCGAGCGGGTTGCGGGCGATGCCCTGCATGACCGCGCCGGCCAGCCCCAGGGCCGCTCCGGCCAGTACGCCGGCGGCGGTCCGGGGGATCCGGACCTCGAGCAGGATCAGGTGCGCCTTGTCCGTCCGGTCGGGGTGCAGGAGCGCGGGCAGCAGGTCCGCGGCGGCGACCCGCCCGGAGCCGACCATCAGGCTCGCCCAGACCGTGAGGAGGAGAAGGGCGAGCAGCGCGACGAGGCCCAACGCGCGAACGGCGGCCCCTCGGGCCCGATGGCGTCCGTGCATGCCCCACCTGCTCCTTTGCTCGGGAAGGCAGCACCCAACCCCTTTGCGTTCGACTGGTAAGGCGACCCTAACAACGGCTCTCCGGTGCCCCGGCCGGGCATTGGTCCCTTCTTTGGGGCCTTTGTGCCTTGCCTTTCTGGGACACCGGACACGGCGAACCGAGCGGTCGGGTCTCAGCCGAAGAGGTGCAGGCCGCTGGTGATCACCGAGAGGGACCCGTGTACGCCGACCTCGATCGCGGTGAGGACCTTGCCGGCGTCGAGCTTCTTGATCCACTGGGACTGGCCGAACGTCACGAGGTGCAGCACCGAGTTCCCGATCGCGTGCTGGAACTCGCTGCTCGTGAACCCGTAGCCGATGCCGGTGAACAGCGTCGACAGCTGGGAGAGGCCCACAGACGTGAAACTCAAGTAGAGGCCCGCCACTTCGGCGGGCGGGAACCACACGCCGGCGATCTCCAGTCCGGTGCCGGCCACCGAGGTGGCCAGTGAGGCCCATTCGAGAATGTTCGCCAGCGTCCGGGCGTCCTGCTGCCACTGGGGAAGACCACCGCCCACGGAGTCGTTCTCAGGGCTGTCCGCCGGGTTCTTCCCCTCCGCCCGGGCCTTGAGGGCCTCCTCGAGCGCCTTCCTGACCTCCTCCCCGATCTCGTTCCTCCGCTTGTCCTTCTCGATCGTCTGCGCCGCACTCGCTGCCTCCGCGGCGGCCACGCGGTCCCCGTCGGCGTGCAGGGAGGTCGCGTACGCGGAAGCAGCCGACGCCTGGGCGGCGTTGGCGGACGCGACGGCGCTGCGGGCGGACTCGACCGCGCGGTTCGCGGAGTAGTTCGCCGAGCGCATGGCGGTCCGGGCGGTGGCGGCCGCCTGGGTCGCCTTGCCGGCCGAGACCCGCGCGTCCTGGGCCGACTTCTCGGCGGAGTCCGCGTAGGAGTCCGCCTGCCGCGCGGCGGAGGCGGCCTGCGCCGCCCAGTTCAGCGCCTTGTCCGCCCAAGTGACCGCTTCCGCCGCGGCGTTGCGGGCCCTGGCCGCCGCCTCCTGGGCGCGGGCGGCGTCCTCCTGCGCCTTGTGGGCGATCTTCGCGGCGGCGCTGATCGCCCCTTGCATGGCGGCGATGTGGGTGGCGGAGTCGTGGTCGAGCTCAGCGGTCCGGTGCTGGACCGAGGCGATGAAGTTGCGGCGGATCCACGCCGGTCCTTCGAGCGCCGCCTGGGCGTGCGCCTTGGTGTAGGGGCCGGCGGTGCCGAGCAGGGTCGCGGTGGCGACCGCGTCGTCCTCCCGCTGAGCCGCCTCGAAGGAGGCGCTGAAGAACCCGTACAGGGCCTGGGCGGACCCGGCGTCCAGCGCCTCGTTCGCCGCCTTCGCCACCGCCCGGCCGGGCCGGCCGGCCAGAATGCGGGAGATCGCGACCCGGTTGTCCATGGCCGCGGCCTGTACGACGCCGGTGCCGAGGAACGTCGCCGTGGCGTCGGGGTCGGTGCTCGCCAGGGCCTTGCCCGCCGCGTCGATGACGCCCGGGGAACTCCTCCTGGCGAGGTAGAGGGCGCGCTCCCGGTCGTCCAGGCGCTCCGCGATCAGCCGGTCGGCGTCGATCCAGATGTGGACGTCCGCCTCCGTGCCGGCCAGGGCGAACCGGGCCGCCTGCCGCGACCAGGTACCGCGCGCATCCATGACGGCCACGGCCGCCTGACGTCCCGTCGTGGTGGCGAGGGCCGTGTCACCGGCCCGGAGCGCCGCCCCGGCACGCGCGACCAGATCCCTCGCGGCCTGGGTCGTCTGCTCGGCCTCGGTGCGCTTGCCCGTGTACTCCGCCCGCTGCTCCGCGTCCAACCGGGCGAGCAGGCGCATCTCCTCGACCGCCTGCCGCAGGTCCTGCTCCAGGCGCTGCCCCTCGGCGTCCCGCGCGGCCTTCTCCACCGCCACGGCCTGGGTGACGGCGTCGGTCGCGAGGTCGGCGGCCTTGCTGGCCTCGTTGGCGAACTCGGTGGACTTGTTCGCGTAGTCCACCGCCTGGCCCGCGTACTGGACCGCCCAGTCGGCCGCGGCCGCGGCCTTCTCGGCATGTCCGGCCGCGCCGTTCGCGGCGTCGCGTGCGGTGCGCGCCGCCTGCGCGGAGGTGTTGGCCAGCCGCACCGCGTTGCCGGCCGCGTTGGTGGCGATCTGGGCGTTGGCGCTCGCGATCTGCGCCTCGCGCCGGGCGTTGGCCGCCTCGTGCTGCGCCGCGCCGGAGGCGTCGGCCGCGTCCGCAGAGGCCCTCGCGGCGGCGGCGGAGTCACGGGCCGCCGCCGCGGCCCAGTCGCCGGCGATCCTGGCCTGGTCCGAGGCCGCCGCCGCGCCCTCGGCGGCCACGGCCGCGCTGCGTGCCTGGGCCGCGGCGGTACGGGCGGCGACCGCTGCCTCCCTGGCCTTCTGCGCCTGGGAAGCGTCCCGGGACACGTCGAGGGCCGCGTTGAAGGCACGGGTCGCGGCGGCTCCGGCGTTGGCGGCCGCCGCGCTCGTGGCCGCCGCCGCGTACCCGGCGCGCCGGGCCGCCTGCACCGCGGCCTGCGAGGCGGTGATGGCGACGCGCGAGGCGCGGGCGGCCCCGGAGGCAGCCTCGGCCGCCTTGCGTGCCGCGCCGGCGGCCCTGGCCACGTCCTCCTGAGCCGCGCGGGCCTCGGCGGCGGCCCGCTCCGCCATCTCCCTGGCCTGGGCCGCGGCCGTCACCGCGCGGGCGCAGGCCTCCTCGGCCTGCTTCGTCATGGCGTCGGCCCGCTTGCCCTCGCGCTGGACGACGGCGACGAGCTCCTGGATCTTCATGGCCTCCTGGTCCCGGGCGCGTGCGATGTGCTGGCCCGTCTCGAGGAACCACTCGAGGTCCTTGTCGCTGCCGGACAGCGCCCGGGAGGCGTACTTCTGCACCTCAGGCCCCGCCTGGAAGGAGAGCTTGGAGGCATCCACGCGCATGTCCTCGACGCGAGCCGGGTACTCGCGATCGCCGAGGAACGACTCCAGCGCCGACTGGGAACCGTTGTTCAGGGCCGTGTTGCCCTCGCGGTTGACGGCTTTGCCGCCCACGGCCATCACCGTGGTGGTGGCCACCCGTAAGTCCTCCATCAGGGCGGACTTGTACCCGCCCGCGAGATAGCCGGCGATGGCGGAGTCCCCGCCGCCCAGCGCGGCGGTCGCCTCGCGCCGGTTCCCCCTGCCGGCCACCGCCAGCGAGGTGACGATCGCCGCGCGGTTGTCCGTGGCCGTGTCCGCGGGGAGCCTGACGGCCAGGAAGTTCCTCACGTCGGCGTCCGTGCCGGCCAGCGCCGTCGCGGCGGAGGCGCGAACTGCCCGGCCGCCCAGCAGCCAGGCCCTGACCGCCTTGGCCCGATCGGTGTCGGGCAGGCCGAACGGGTCGCCGTCGTCGGCGGCTTGCGAGGGCGTCGCGGCCCAGGCCGTCGAGGGGTTGAGCACGAGGCTGGAAGAGGCGGCGGCGGTCATGGTGGCCGCGGCGGCGCCGAGAATACGACGCCTGCTCCAAAAGATGGTGTCCAAAGCGGTCCTTCGGTGTCAGCGCCCGCCGAGCCGCGCACGCGCGGCGACACATCGCCGGACGGAATGGGGGCTTCGCCACGCCCAAGTCCCTCACCCCGCAGGGAAGTCGGGGAGGGTGAAAGGGGGCGCAGCGCGACCATACAGCGAAAGCATTGCCCTGAATAGGGATTCCGTGAATCCGCGGATTCGACCGAATCCTCAGCCGAATACACAGGTGGCCGTCCGGCCTTCGATGCGGAACTCAGTAGTCCGTACAGGATGCCTCGACGCGGCCCATAAAGGGCCTACAGTCCTATCCCGGTGTCCGTTTTCGATCGTTTCAGAACCCGCTAGAGCGAGGCTAGGATCCATTCGACAGCGGGGGCTCCCCCCCTGGGGAATGAACTCTCGGACGGGTCCTTCCCCCTCCTTGGCTGAGCGGAGGATTTCACGTCCGCGATGACACTCGTTCGGGTTCTCCCGAACCGACGACTGGGACAGCGATGAAGGTGATGAGGGTACGGAAGAAGAAGATTGTCCGGGGCCTTGGAGCGGCCGTGGGCGCGGGCGCCCTGGTCGCGATCGAGTTCGCCGGCGGTTCGACCGGCGGGGCCTCCCCGCACGGCTCCGCGATGACGGCCGTCGCCGACGAAGGCCCTGGCTATGCCATCGAGGACTTCGGCTATCCCCATGCGGACAGGATCCTCGCGGAGCGCGGCATCACGCTCAAGCGCGGTGACGGCCACATCCTCCTCGCCGACTGCGGGAGCGCGGCCGATCAGCTCGAGGTCTGGTCCCGCGCCAACGACAAGATCTGCTTCCGCGCCACCGGGACCACCGGTTACCTGGCGCTGGAGATTCCCGCGGTATTCGCGATCAAGGGCAACAGCTACTCGACCCACGTCGACATGGTCACAGGTGACGAAGAAAAGGCGTACGACGTGAACAAGAACGCGTGGACGCCGGTGGGTGAGAGCGCGGACGAACAGGGGCGCGACTTCATGCTCATGGAAATAAAGACGGTGAAGTAGCAGCGCCGTGTGAGCCGGTTCAATTCTCCTGCAATTCAACGCTCCCCACACTCCCCACACTCCCCGCATCGGATCTGTCGGAGACTTCCGTCCCGCCCTGGCATTCATGCCGAACGGTGTCCCACGTTTCTGCACAAGCGAAGGAAACCTGATGCCCGCTCCCCGCCCGCGCCCCACGCGGATCGCAGGGCCGCTCGTCACCGCGTTCGCGGTCTCGGCCGGTCTGCTCAGCTCGTCCCCCGCCCTTGCGGCCACCGGCCCGGAAGCCGCCACGGGGCAGTTCGCCTCCCTCGTCAAACTCACCATCGGCGAAGAGGGCAGCTCCCGTTCCTGTACCGGCGTCCTGGTCGACCGGTCATGGATCGCCACCGCCGCCAGCTGCTTCGCCGCCACCCCCGGCGCGTCGGTCCCGGCCGGCAGGCCCGTGCTCAAGGGCACCGCGACACTGGGCGACGGCCGCACCGTCGAGGTCGCCGACCTCGCGCCCCGTACCGACCGCGATCTGGCCCTCGCCCGCCTCGCCACACCCGTCGACGGCATCGCGCCCGTCAAACGCGCCGCGGCGCCCGCCCTCACCGGCGACCTCACGGCCGCGGGGTTCGGCCGTACCAAGACCGAGTGGGTGCCCGACAAGATCCACACCGGCACCTTCACCCTCGGCACCAAGGACGCCACGTCCCTCACCCTCACGGGCAAGGGCGCCGACGTGATCTGCAAAGGGGATGCCGGTGGCCCCCTGCTCAACCCCGCGGGCGAACTGATCGGGATCAACAGCCGCTCCTGGCAGGGAGGGTGCCTCGGCGCCCCCGCCACGGAAGCGCGCACCGGTGCCTTCAGCGCGCGTGCCGACGACCTGAACGGCTGGATCCAGGAGACGGTCCGGACGACCACCCCCCGTGACTTCAACGGTGACGGCCGTTCGGACGCGGTGATGGTCTACCACCATGCGAACAGTGCGATCGGTTTCTACACCTCGCTGGGCAACTCCTCGGGCGGGTTCGACGACTTCACCATCGGCTATACGGTTCCGGTGAACAGTTGGGACCGTGCGTCGATGAAGCTCATCGCGGGTGACTTCAACGGCGACCGGCGTGCCGACGTCGGCATGATGTACCGGTTCGGGGATGGTTCGATCCGGATGTTCACGGGCCTGGCTGATGCGGCCGGTCACATCCAGCCGTTCACGGTGAGTGCTGTCGTTCCGGCGAGTGCGGGTTGGGACTGGAACGCCATCGAGTTGCACTCCGGGGACTTCAACGGTGACGGCCGTTCGGACGCGGTGATGGTCTACCACCATGCGAACAGTGCGATCGGTTTCTACACCTCGCTGGGCAACTCCTCGGGCGGGTTCGACGACTTCACGCTCGGTTACACGGTTCCGGTGAACAGTTGGGACCGTGCGTCGATGAAGCTCGTCGCCGGTGACTTCAACGGCGACCGGCGTGCCGACGTCGGCATGATGTACCGGTTCGGGGATGGTTCGATCCGGATGTTCACGGGCCTGGCCGATGCGGCCGGTCACATCCAGCCGTTCACGGTGAGTGCTGTCGTTCCGGCGAGTGCGGGTTGGGACTGGAACGCCATCGAGTTGCACTCCGGGGACTTCAACGGTGACGGCCGTTCGGACGCGGTGATGGTCTACCACCATGCGAACAGTGCGATCGGCTTCTACACCTCGCTGGGCAACTCCTCGGGCGGGTTCGACGACTTCACGCTCGGTTACACGGTTCCGGTGAACAGTTGGGACCGCGCGTCGATGAAGCTCGTCGCCGGTGACCTGAACGGCGACCGGCGTACCGACATCGGCATGATGTACCGGTTCGGGGATGGTGCCATCCGGATGTTCACCGGCCGGGCGGATTCCGCCGGCCACATCCAGCCCTTCACCGTCAGCGCCGTCGTCCCGGCCGGCGCGGGCTGGGACTGGAACGCCATCCGACTCCACTGACCCCGGTCCCGCCGACTTCGGGAGCGCCCACCGGGGTGCTCCCGAAGTCGTGTCCGGTGCGGTGACCGGACGGGGTCGCCGGGCCGACTGACCGCCGAGGAGCCGGCCGTCCTCACGGGCCGGTCGGGCCGGTCGTCTGCGCGAGGATGTCGAGCAGGGCGGCATCGGCCTGGTCGTCAAGGGCCGTGGCCAACTGCGATAGCTCTGCGCGGCGCTCGGGGCCGGAGTTCGAGTCGATGTCGATGTCGGCGTCGGCTCGCCCGGTCAAGTGAGTGGCCCACGTTCTGCGCTGCGCGGAGCCGACCCCGGCCGTCTCGTTGAACAACGCGTACAGGGCGTACCAGCGCACAGCGCCGCTGTCGTCTTCGGCCAGCCGCAGGAGCGCCTCCAGGACTCGACGCTCCGTCCGCTCCGGATCCGCCAGTCCGGGCAGCGCGGCGGCGACCGCGAACCGTACCGGCTGCGCGGGATGAGACTGGAGGTCGAGCACCAGGTCGAGGGCCCGGCGGGCACGGTGGTACCCGAGCACCGAGATCATCCAGCCGAGGACCCCCGGATCGGGCTCGTCGCCCATCTCGGCCACGACGACATCGACGGTTTCCGTGTGGAACGGCCGACGGCCCTCGGCGTCGTACGGGCCCAGCTCGCGCAAGACCCTTGCTCCCAGTTCCCGTTCGACCGGATCCTCGCAGGCCAGGAGGCGCGCGGCGCGCTCGAAGACCTCCCGCGTGGGGCGGCCGTGCAGAGCGATCAGACAGGGCACGGCATCCGCATCCGCGGCGATCTCACGGAATGCCCCGGCGAAAAGTTCGTCCGCAGTTCCGCCAACTCCGCGGAATGTCACTGCCGTTCCGCCGGAACCGGCAGAGCCGGGAAGAGCAGCCAGCGGCTCCAGAACACGCAACGCCACCCGCGCGGCCTCCCCGCCCTCCACCCGTCCCAGCGACTCCAGCGCGTTGCGATCCCCCCACCCACACGCTTCGCGCAACTCGGCGGTGAGGTCGAGTCCGATCTCCTGACCGGCCCAGTCCGCAATGACCAGCGCGTCTGCCACGACGGTCGGATCGTCGGCAATGGCTGGACCGAGCAGAGACAGCCCGCCGTCATTGGCGCCGTGGGCGAGCGCGAGGGCGACGAGCGTCCACCGCGCCGTCCGGTCCGCGGGATCGCGCCGCAGCCGCTCCTCGGCGAGGACGCCGAGCTTGTGGACCGTTGCGTGCCCATTCGCCCAGCCGCGCCAGAACGCATCCTCTGGTGGCAGGGCTTCGAGGACCCGGAATCCCTCCCGCAGCGCCTCCACCATGCGCTCGGCGAACTCGGGGTGTCCGGTGGCGGATCCGGCCCGTCGCAGTGCGTCGACTTGGTTCTGGCTCATCGGCACATCATCGACGGCCGACGTGCCCACCGCCTCCGAATAAGACCGTGTCCTATGTGGTGAGGCGGACGAGGCGCTTGTAGCAGCAGAGGGCTGCCGCGAGGCCGAGAAATGCCAGGTAGTTGCGGGGATGGCGTTCGTAGCGGTGGTTGAGCCGGCGGTAGCCGGTCAGCCAGGACATGGTCCGCTCGATCACCCACCTTCGCCGTCCGAGCCGTTCCGATGACTCGACTCCCTTGCGTGCGATATGGACCCCGATCCGTTTACCGCGTAACCATTTTCGCAGGTGGGGGACGTCGTATGTCTTGTCGGCGTGGAGGCGGTGGGGTTTGAAGTGGCGACCCCGGTAGGGGTCGTGTCTCGTTTGGTGACCCATGATCATGGGCTTCAGCGCGAGGCTGTCGTGGGTGTTGGCTGCTGCGACGCCGACGAGGAGGGGCAGGCCGTTCGCGTCCGACAGGACGTGTATCTTGGAGCCCGATTTGCCCCGGTCCACGGGGCTCGGACCTGTGAGTTCGCCCCCTTTTTAGCCCGCACATGGGCGGAGTCGAGGACCGCGCGGGAGAGGTCAAGGAGGCCGGCGTCGTCGAGGCGGTGCAGGATCTCCTCATGCAGCCGGCCCCACACTCCGGCCCGTGACCAGATCAGGAACCTGCGGTGGGCCGTCGACTTCGATATCCCGAAACACGGTGGCAGAGCCCGCCAGGCACACCCGCTGACCAACACGTAGATGATCGCCGCGAACAGCGTCTCATCAGGCGTGTCCCGCGTCCCGCCGCCCTGCGACCGCACCTTCGATGGTGGGATCAGCGGCTCCGCGATCTCCCACAACCCGTCCGGAACAATCCAACTCCAAGTACCCCGCCCCATATAGAGGTCAACGACGCCTCACCACATAGGACACGGTCTAAGAAGTCATCTCATTTGGGCTTCGCGGTAGGCTGTCGGCCATGGTGGGGATCGTTGAACGGCTGGTGCCGGACGAGTTGTGGGAGCTGTTCCAGCGGGTGGTGCCGGAGGCGCCGTCGCGGCCGCAGGGCGGTGGTCGGCGCCGGCACGGCGACCGGGAGGTGCTTGCCGCGATCGTGTTCGTTGGGACGTCGGGTTGTACCTGGCAGCAGGTGCCTGCGGCATCGTTCGGGCCGTCGGGGGCGACAGCTCACCGGCGGTTCACCGAGTGGAGCAGGGCCCGGGTGTGGGCCAAGCTCCACCGCCTGGTCCTCGACGAGCTCGGCGCCCGCGGCGAGTTGGACTGGTCCCGCTGTGCGATCGAATCGGTGAACATGCGGGCTCTGAAAAGGGGGACCTGACAGGTCCGGATCCTGTGGACCGGGGCAAGTTCGGGTCGAAGATCTACTTGATCACGGAGCGGACCGGTCTGCCCCTGTCGGTCAGGATTTCGGGTGCGAACCCGCACGACAGTGAGGGATACGACTTTGCCCACCTGCGGAGATGGTTACGCGGGACGTGGCATCAAGCACCGCATCGCCCGCAGAGGTGTCGAGTCCTCACAACGGCTCGGTCGCCACAGATGGGTCGTCGAAAGGACCATGTCCTGGCTCGCCGGCTGTCGACGGCCGCACCGCCGCTACGAACGCGAGGCCGAGCATTTTCTCGCCTTCGCCGGCATCGCCTGCACCCTTATCTGCTACCGCAGACTGGCCAAATGAGATGAGTTCCAAGAAGACCGTTCCGATCACGGCATTAGGGTGACCCTATGGATCTTCAGGGCGAGCTCATCAACCAGCCGCACGCCGCCTACCGGTACTTGCGTGACACGGAGCCGGTGCATCGGATCGCGGGGCCCGGCGGTGAGCCGGCATGGCTCGTCACGCGGTACGACGACGTCCGTTCGGCGCTCGCGGACCCACGCCTGTCCCTCGACAAGAAGAACGCGGGGGAGGGCGGCTACCGGGGGCTGTCACTGCCGCCGGCCCTCGACGCGAACCTCCTGAACATGGATCCGCCGGACCACACCCGCCTGCGCAAGCTCGTGAGCCGCGCATTCACCCCCGGCCGGGTGGAGGGGCTGCGGGCCCCCATCCGCCGGACCGCGGACCGGCTCCTCGACGCGCTCGGCCCGGACGGCACCGCCGACCTGATCGCGGCCTACGCAGCCCCACTGCCGATCACCGTCATCTGCGACCTGCTCGGAGTCCCCGAGGACCGGCGCGAGGACTTCCGCTCCTGGACCGACGCACTCATCGCGCCGGACCCCAGCCGACCCCAGGCCGCGAAGCACGCGGTGGGGTCGATGCTGACCTTCTTCGTCGAACTCATCGCACACAAGCGGGAGAACCCGGCCGGCGACCTGCTCTCCGACCTGATCGCGGTCCGCGACACCGACGGGGACCGGCTCAGCGAGGACGAGCTGACCTCGCTCGCCTTCCTCATCCTCGTCGCCGGCTACGAGAACACCGTCCAGCTCATCGGCAACGCGATCCACGCACTCCTGGACGATCCCGAACGCCTGGCACAACTCCGCCGCGATCCCTCGAAGCTCCCGGCCGCGGTCGAGGAACTCGCACGCTACGACGGGTCGGCGCTCCTTGCGATCCGCCGCTTCCCCACCGTCGACGTCACCATCGGAGAGGTCCGCGTACCCGCGGGTGAAACGGTCCTGCTGTCCCTCTCGGCCGCCAACCGCGATCCCGCGCGCTTCGCGCACCCGGACGAGCTCGACTTCGACCGCGACACCTCGGGCCACCTGGCGCTGGGGCACGGCATCCACTACTGCATCGGCGCACCCCTGGCCCGCGCCGAGGTCGAGATCGCGCTGGCCGCGCTCCTCGACCGGTTCCCCGGCCTGGACCTGGCCGAGCCCGACGCCCGGTGGAGGCCGTCCCTGCGGGCGCGGGGCCTCGTCGAGCTGCCGGTGGCGTACAAGACGTCATGACGCGGCCCGCGGTGACCCGGTGCGCCGTCGTCGGCGTACGAGGATCCAGCCGGTGGCGGTGAGCGCGGCCGCGGCGGTGGCGAGGGTGGCAGCGCCGGCGCCGGTGGAGGCGAGGGAGCCGTCGTTGGCCGTGGCGCCGGTGCCGCCGACCGTGCCGCCGGAGCCGGAGCCGGAGGCGGAGGCGGCGCCCGTGCTCGCGGCCGCGGTGGTGGCACCGCCGGTGGAGCCGGAGGTGCCGGGAGTGCCGGGAGTGCCCGTACCGCCGTCGGTGCCGGTCCCGGCCGCGGTCACCGTGAGGGTGATCGGCTTGGTGCGGCTGGTGCCCGCCGTGTTCCGGAACTCCGCCCGGTAGCAACGGCCGTTGTCGGCGGCCTGGGCCGTGAAGGAGTGGACGGAGGTGCCCGCCTCCACCGGCTGCCAGGTCCTGCCCGCGTCCGCGCTGACCTGCCAGGCCACCGCGGGCTTTGGGGTGCCGTACGCGTCCGCGGTCAGCACGACCCGCTCGCCCGCCGTCACCGTCCGGTCGGTGGGACCTTGCGTGACGGTGGGGGAGACGGACCGCTCCAGCCGGGCGATCCGCCCCTCGGCCGGGTTCGACACGAACACCACCGCGCCGCCGGGCGCGACCGCGAGCGAGGCAAAGCCCAACTGGCCGTGGTTTGCGGGCAGTACGGTCGTCGCCGCTGCCTCCTTGAGGTCGGTGGCGTGGTACACAGCGGGTACCCCGTTGTTGTCGCTGCCCGGCTGCGACGTATCCCCGGAGTCCTGCCAGACCACGTACGCCCGGTGCGTGGCGGCGTCGAACCGAGCCGCGCGGGGCAGGTCGGTGCCCTTGATCACGCCCGTCCGCCTGCTGTCGGCGTCGTGGACGACGACCGAGGTGTCCAGGCCCACCCACACCGCGCCCGCCGCGGGATCCACCTCGGTGAACCCCGTGTAGCCCTCGCCCGGCGGGAGTTCGACGGTGGCGGTCAGCTGGAAGGTGGCGGTGTCGACCCGGTACACCTTGCGGTGGTCGGCGTCGGTGAACCAGACCGAGACCGTCGGGCCGCGTCCACCGCGAAGCCGTCTCCGCCGTCCAGGGTGAGGGTGCGCCTGACCGCGGCCGTCGCGATGTCGACCTCGGACAGGACGGAGCCCTGCGCGACCAGTACCGTGCCGGGGGTCACCCCGGGTGCGGCGTCGGTGACGCCGCCGCCCGGCACCCACGCGCCCGCGGCGGCCGCGTCCCCGTCCTTGGCCGTGCCGATCCCGCGCAGCGGGTAGGAGAAGACCACCCCGTCGCCCGGCAGCGGGGCGATCAGCTGCCGCACGGCCCGCCGGCCCGGCGCACCCGTGGGCCCGGGCGCCTGCGTGACGCTGCCGCGCAGTGTGCCGTCGGCCGGGTCGAGGACGTGCAGCCCGCTCTCGTTGGCGTCGGCGGTGTCCCGCCGGTCCGCCGAACCGCCGTACAGCTTGCGGGAGTCGGGGTGCAGCAGCATGTCGCGCGGCCCCCTTCGCCATACGGGACCCCCAACGCCCCTGCGTGCGGATCCCCCTTGGGCACGAACCACTGCGAGGACTTGGCGCCGCCGGACGTGTCGGCGCCCCCGGCGCAGGGGGCCGGGACCCGGCTGTCGCCGTTGTCCTTGCAGAGGGCGACGTACACGCCCTTCGCCTGGTCGTACCCCGCCCCCGTCACGCGGACGGTCTGGCCGCGCGGATCCAGACCGGACGCGGCGGACACGGCCAACCGCTGTCCGCCCGGTCCCAGTGCGGTGCGCTCCGTGCCGGCGGCGTTCACCGGGGAGGCTGCCGAGGTCGAGGCCGAGGCCGCGGAGGCGAGCACGAGCGCGGGTGCCGCCGAGGCGGCGCCCGCACGGGCGGGGGTGACGGGGCGCTGGGGTGTCATGACATCCTCGTGGCGTGACCTGGGGGAGTGGGTGGGACGGGGCTCCACAGCACTAGTTGAAGGTCATCGGGACGTGGACGTCGTACTTGCGGTTGCTCGAGTTGAAGTGGTCCGCGCGGGTGACGATCGCGCACTCGACGGTCTCGCCGCAGATCTGGCCGTTGCCGAGGTCGGCCTTGACGTGGATGGTGACGTTGAAGGTTCCGCCGGCCCCGAAGGCGGAGGTGTTGGGCAGGGTGCCGCCGAAGGTGTTGTTGACCCAGTGCGAGAGGCGCCGGTGGTGCCCTGCCCGGTCCGAACCGCCCAGGCAGGGCGTGGGCTTGGCGGCGCCGGCGCACCGGTGACCGCGCACAGGCCGACGTAGACGCCCTTGGCCGGGTTGAATTCGCCCCCGGTGTCTCCCTCCGTGCGCGCGGTGTCGGGGGAGCTTCGCGCACCTGGGGTCGGGGGCCGTCAGGCGGTGCAGAATTCGGCCGCCAGCATGCCGTTCAGGCTGTACATCTCCCAGAGCGGCCAGTCGCCGTTCATGTTGAGCGCGATGGCGTGACTGCCGTCCGCCGTGGAGTAGAGGTAGCTCAACGAGCCGAATCCGCCCCCGTTGTGCCCGTACAGCGTGACGGTGGAGCCGTTCGCACAGGTGATCGTGCGGCGGGTGAGGCCGAGTCCGTAATCGGCCTGGACGGCCTTCCAGGGGCGGCTCGCGTACCAGTAACCGGGCGTCGCCCTGTCGCCCGAACTGGCCGTGCTGATGGCCGGGTTGACGATGCACTCGGGCCAGGCGCGGGCCGGGTCGCAGGGGATGCCGGGCAGCGGGCCGGGGGCTCCGGCCCCGGTGGGGTTCAGGTCGGTCATCATCTGCGCGAGCTGTGCCGGGGGCAGGAGTCGGCCGCCGAGCAGGGCGCGGATGAAGGTGACCAGGTCGCCGCTGGTGGACACGACGGCTCCGGCCGCGCCGCCGATGGACGGGTTCCAGTCGGCTGCCGGGACGGAGAAGTGCCCGAACAGCCCGCGCGGCCGAAGGTAGTTGGTGAAGAACTGGTCGTGCGGAGTCGGCAGGGTGGCCGTGGATCCGGGAAGCACGGTGTGGCTGAGGCCGAGCGGCTGGATGACCCGGCGGGTGATCTCGTCCGCCCACGGCTGTCCGGTCACCCGCTCGATGACCATGCCGAGCAGGACGTAGTTGGTGTTGCTGTAGTGCATCCCGGCGCCCGGCGCGAACTGCGGTCCGTGGGAGGCGCCTTCGTCGACGAGCTGCTGTGCGGAGTACTCGGGGAGGTGGGGGAAGCTGCTGCCGGCGCTCGCCAGCACCCCCAGGTCGCCTAGGTAGTCGAAGACGCCGCTGGAGTGCTGGAGCAGGTTCCGCACGGTGACGGGCGGGCTGCCGGGCGGCGGGTTGAAGCACTGTCCCGTGCCCAGGTTGCAGCCCGCGGCGGGGTTGGTCTTCAGGACCGGGCCCAGCAGGCCGAACACGTCGTCGTCGAGGCGGACCCGGCCCTCGGCGACGAGTTGGAGCACGGTCGTCGCGGTGAAGATCTTGGTGATCGAGGCGGCCCGGAAGGGGCCGTCCGGATCGCGTACGGGTGTTCCCGCGTCCGTGGCCTCCGTACCGGTCCAGGAGACGCCGTCCTTGTAGGTGCGGGCGATCACCCCGGGGATCCCGTCGCCGCCGACGGCCGTTCCCGCCTCGGCGCGCATGGCGGCGCGCATGGCGGCGCGCAGCGGTTCGTGGCCGGCGTGCGCGGCGGCCGGTGTGGACGGCAGGCCCGTGGCCGCGACCAGGACGGCCGCGGCGACCACCGCGAGGCGGCCCCGTACGGTGCGCGTGGTGTGTGTGGTGTGCGCGGTGCGTGTTCTGCGTGTGCCTCTCATCGCTCTCCCCCGTGTCGATGCTGCCGGGCGGTGCGCTCGGCAGCGGCGAAGGTACGCAGGAGGGGCCGACAAGGGAAGGGCCGCGGGCGGGACGCCTCGTCCCGTCCGGCCCGACCGGACGGCCCGGCCGTCTCCGCGCTCTCAGGCACCGGCCGGCCGGGATGACCTGCGTCTTCACCGGACGGCCGGGAGGACCGGCGACGCCGAGTGCCGGGAGGCGGTGCCGCGGTCGGCCGCGCTGCACCCGCAGGTGCGGGCCGACCCTCGTGCTGCGCCGAACCGGCCGGGGGAGGCCCTCCAGTGGCATCCGATATATACCGATCTGTCTCGTCTCTCCCCGTGGCGACGGGGAGTGACTCCCGTCACTTCCGGTGACGTTTGGGACATGGCTTCCGCGGACCTGGGCAACCGGGCACGAGCAGTACCACCGCGGGCACGCCGCGGTGGCGGAATCGGAGGTACAGCGCGTCGTGTCCGAGCAGACGACCATCCACATCGCCGGGACCTGGCGTTCAGCGGTATCAGGAGCCACCCGAGAGGTCCTCGACCCGGCGGACGCCACGGTCCTCGCCGTCGTCGCCGAGGGCGGCATCGCGGACACCGACGCGGCCGTCAGCGCGGCCCGCGCGGCCTTCGACGGCGGGGAGTGGCCGCAGACCCCCGTCCTGGAGCGGGCCGCCCTGCTCCGCCGCGTCGCCGACCTGCTCCAGCGCGACCGCGAACCCCTCGGGCTGCTGGAGAGCCGCGACGCGGGCAAGACCCTGGAAGAGGGCCGGGTGGACGTGGACTGCGTCGCGGACGCCTTCCGCTACTTCGCGGACCTCGTCTCCGGCGAGAGCGCCGGCCGTGTGATCGACGCCGGCACCCCCGACGTCCACAGCGTCGTCGTCCACGAGCCCGTCGGGGTCTGCGCCCTGATCGCCCCGTGGAACTACCCGCTCCTCCAGGCCTCTTGGAAGATCGCCCCCGCCCTCGCTGCGGGCAACACCTTCGTGCTCAAGCCCAGCGAGATCACCCCGCTGTCCACGGTGGCCCTCATCGGCCTGCTGGCGGAGGCCGGCCTGCCGGCCGGCGTCGCGAACCTGGTCACCGGCCCCGGCGAACCCGTCGGCGCGCGCCTCGCCGCCCACCCCGACGTCGACCTCGTCTCCTTCACCGGCGGACTCACCAGCGGTACGAAGGTGATGCGCGCGGCCGCCGACACGGTCAAGAAGGTGGCCCTCGAACTCGGCGGCAAGAACCCCAACGTCGTCTTCGCGGACGCCTGCGCCACCGAGGAGGGCTTCGACACCGCCGTTGACCAGGCCCTCAACGCCGCCTTCATGCACAGCGGCCAGGTCTGCTCCGCCGGCTCCCGGCTCATCGTCGAGGAGAGCGTCGCCGAACGCTTCGTCGCCGAACTCGCCCGCCGGGCCGACCGGATCCGCCTCGGCCGCGGAACCGACCCGGGCGTGGAGTGCGGACCGCTGGTGTCCGCCGCCCAGCGCGAACGCACCGAGGAGTACGTCGCCTCCGCCCTCGCCGAGGGAGCCGTACTCCGCTCCGGCGGGATGCGCCCCGACGCGCCCGGCTACTTCTACCGGCCGACGGTGCTGGACCGCTGCCACCGCCGGATGCGCGTCGTGCGGGAGGAGGTCTTCGGGCCGGTGCTGACCGTCGAGACCTTCCGTACCGAGGCCGAGGCCGTCGCGCTCGCCAACGACACCGAGTACGGACTCGCCGGAGCGGTGTGGACCTCGGACCCGGGCCGCGGCCGCCGCGTGGCGGGCCGGCTGCGCCACGGCACCGTCTGGATCAACGACTTCCACCCCTACCTCCCGCAAGCCGAGTGGGGCGGCTTCGGAAAGTCCGGCACCGGCCGCGAACTGGGCCCGTCGGGCCTGGCCGAGTACCGCGAGACCAAACACGTGTACCAGAACCTCGCCCCGCGCCCCGTGCGCTGGTTCGCTGGCTGAAGGAGGAGCAGCGCGCGCCCACCGCGGCCGCGGCGGCGGGCCGGCGGTGGATCGCGGCCGGGGCGGCCTACGCGGGGTGCGGGAGCGGGTCGGTCGGTGAGGTCGGTGAGGACGTCGTGGAGTGCGCGGCGGACCGCCAGGCGTATCGCCGCGACCGCAGGATGGGGACCCATGTGCCGGTGCCCTTCGGTGGAGTTCGGATGCCTCGGAGGCGCTCGGGAGGCGTGGGGGAGGGTGCTGTGCCGGGTGCTGTCCGGTTTCCCCCCGCGGACGGGGGGTTGTCACTCAGAGTGCGATGATGGTGACAGAACCGAGCCGTTCCCCGAGCATCGCACGCCCTTCCACGCCCCACGGTCCCTCGGACGGGTGACGCTGCTTCCCCCAGAGGGACATCTTCACGCCTCTCCCGTCACACCTCTTCGCTCTGTTCGCTCCCCTTGCGGTGGACACGGGCGACCCAGTCCGCGGGCTTGGCGATCTCCGCCTTCGTCGGCAGCGTGTTCGGCGAGGTCCAGACCCGGTTGAAGCCGTCCATGCCGACCTGGCCGACGACGGCGCGGACGAACCGCTCCCCGTCGCGGTACTGGCGCATCTTCGCGTCGAGGCCGAGCAGCTTGCGCAGCGCCCCGTCGAGCCGGCCCGCTCCGCTGGCCCTGCGCTGCTGGAACTTCTCCCGGATCTCGGCGACCGAGGGCACCACCTCGGGCCCGACCCCGTCCATGACGAAGTCGGCGTGGCCCTCCAGCAGGGACATGACGGCCGTGAGCCTGGCCAGCACCTCGCGCTGCTCGGGGGTCTGGACGAGCTCGACCAGCGAGCGGCCCTCGTCGCCGCCCTCCGCCTCGGGGCGGGCTCCGGCGAAGGACTGGGCGGCCTCGCGCAGCCGCTCCAGGACGGTCATCGGGTCGACCTCGGTGGCGCCGAGGAACGTCTGGATTTCGCCCTCGATGTGTTCGCGGAGCCACGGGACGGCCGTGAACTGGGTACGGTGCGTCTCCTCGTGCAGGCAGACCCAGAGCCGGAAGTCGTGCGGGTCCACCTCCAGCTCGCGCTCCACGTGCACGATGTTCGGCGCCACGAGCAGCAGCCGGCCGCCGGCGGCCGCGCCCGGCAGGTCCAGGGCGGCCGGCGCGAAGGTCTCGTACTGGCCGAGCACCCGGGAGGCCAGGAAGCTGAGCAGCATGCCGAGCTCCACGCCGGTGACCTTGCCGCCGACCGCGCCGAGGACGGCGCCGCCGGGGGTGCCCGCGCGGCGTTCCTGCATCTTGCCGAGCAGCGGTGCCAGGAGCTCGCGGAAGCCGGCGACATTGGCCTTCACCCAGCCGGCCCGGTCCACGACGAGGACGGGGGTGTCGGGCGGGGCCGAGCCCTCGGGCATCATCCGGGTGAACTCGCGCACGTGCCGTTCGGAGGTCTTGGCGTGCCTGCGCAGCTCCGCCACGACGGCGCGCGCCTCCTCCCGGCTGACCTCCGGGCCGGGCCGAACCAGCCGGGTCGCGGTCGCCACCGCGAGGTTCCAGTCGACCATCTCCGCACCACCGATGCTCGTCATGCGTCAACCGTACGTGGACCGGCGCGCGGGCGGGATCCCCCGGCGCGGGCGGCCCTGCGCTAGGAAGCCCCGGCCACGGCTGCCGCGAGCCTGTCGAGGCCCTTCTCGGCGGCGCCCGCGTCGGCGGTGTTCGCGGTCAGGAACGCGAAGGCGAGCAGTCGGCCGGAGGGGTCGACGACGGTGCCGGCGAGGGAGTTCACACCGGTCAGGGTGCCGGTCTTGGCCCGGAGCAGGCCGGCCGCCGGGGAGCTGCCGGCGTTGCGGGTGCGCAGGGTGCCGGTGAAGCCGGCGACGGGCAGTCCGGTCAGGACGGGCCGCAGCTCGGGCCGCTGCGGATCGGCGGCCTTGGCCAGGACGGCGGTCAGCAGTCCGGCGCTGACCTTGTCCTCGCGGTTCAGCCCGCTGCCGTCGGCGAACCGGGAGCCGGAGGTGTCGACGCCGATCGAGGCCAGCTTGGCGCCGAGCGTCTTCTCCACGCCTTCGAAGCTCGCGGGCGCTCCGGCGGCCAGCGCGGTCTGGCGGGCCAGCGCCTCGGCGATGTCGTTGTCGCTGTGGGTCAGCATCCGCTCGACGAGTCCGGCGAGCGGGGGCGAGAGGGTCTCGGCGAGCGGTACGGCGCCGGCGGGGGCCTTGGCCCGGGCGGGCTCGCCGGTCACCTTGACGCCGCGTTCGGCCAGCAGGGCGGCGAAGGCGCGGGCGGTGTCCCGGGAGGGGTCCTCGCTGCGTCTGACGGGTCCGGAGAAGGACTCGTCGGGGCGGCCCTCGTCGGCCGTCAGGGCCGTGACCGGGGCGATGTTGTCGTTGACGCCGATCGGGTGGCGGGCCGGGCCGGTGTAGAGGGAGTCGTCGTAGCCGAGGGAGACGCTCTCGGTGCCGGCGGCCTTGAGCGCCTGCGCGGTGTCGGCGGCCAGGGCGACGAGGCTGCCGCCGGAGCCGGCCGGGGCCTTCTTCTTCGCGGTGAGCGAGGGGTCGCCGCCGCCGACCAGGACGATCTTGCCGGGGCCGGCTCCGGGCGCCACCGTGGTGCGGATCCGGTGCTCGGGGCCGAGCGCGGCGAGCGCGGCCGCGGCGGTGGCGATCTTGACGGTGGAGGCGGGTGTCATGGCCTCGCGGGAGCCGGACTCGTAGAGGACCTCGCCGGTGGCGGTGTCGACGACGGAGGCGCCGCGGGCGGTGCCCAGGGACCGGTCCGCGAGCAGCGGGCGCAGCGCGGCGGCCAGTGATCCGGCGTCCACGGTCTCGGCGCGGGTGCCCGTGCCGGCGGGGGCGGACCGTACGCCGGGGAGCACTCCGGGGGCGCTCGGGGCGGCCTGGGGCTGCGCTCCGTCCCCGCCGCGACCGTGATCTGCGCCACCCGTACGGCCCCAAGAGGCGGCCTCGTCCCGCTCGGCCTTACGCTGGCCGGAGTCCCAGGGACCCGCGGCGGCGACAGTCGCGGCCGACAGGGCGAGGCCGGCGACGGCCGACACCGCGATGAGCTGCCACGTCTTGACCAATGGCACCTCGGACCAGCCCCTTTCGCGATCACACATATGCGTGAGGGACACTTAACCACTGCGTCTTGCCGCGAGCATGGCACCCCACCCGACAGGGCCGGGGCGCCCGCGCACGCAGGTGAATCAAACGCAGTCTCGAAAGCAATGAAGCTGATCATGGAGGAGCAGGACGTGGAGTTCGACGTCACCATCGAGATCCCCAAGGGTTCGCGGAACAAGTACGAGGTGGACCACGAGACCGGCCGGATCCGCCTGGACCGTCGCCTCTTCACCTCGACCAGCTACCCGGCCGACTACGGCTTCGTCGAGAACACCCTCGGCGAGGACGGCGACCCGCTGGACGCGCTGGTCATCCTGGACGAGCCGACCTTCCCGGGCTGCCTGATCAAGTGCCGCGCGATCGGCATGTTCAACATGACGGACGAGGCGGGCGGCGACGCCAAGCTGCTGTGCGTGCCGGCCTCCGACCCGCGTGTCGAGCACCTGCGCGACATCCACCACGTGTCCGAGTTCGACCGCCTGGAGATCCAGCACTTCTTCGAGGTCTACAAGGACCTGGAGCCGGGCAAGTCGGTCGAGGGCGCGAACTGGGTCGGCCGCACCGAGGCCGAGGCCGAGATCGAGGCCTCCTACAAGCGCCTCGAGGCGCAGGGCGACCACCACTGAGCTCCGCTCGGTGACGGGCGGGCCGGGTTCGCCCGACCGCCCCTGTGACACCGCGGGCGGTACCCCTCCGGGGGTGCCGCCCGTTGTCGTGCCCGGGTACGCCGCGGCCGCACCTCGCTTTCGCCCGGGACCGAAGCGTTCCGCATACTGATACGGGCTGGCCGGGGACTGGAGGACGCGTGGCGGAGGGCGAAGCATCCGGGACCGAGGACCGGAAGCCGAAGTCGGACGAGGCGCGCAGCGCCTTCTCGCGGCCGGACGGGGTCGGAGTGGACCCCGAGGTGGCCGAGGAGGAGCAGCCGACCTCGGAGTTCGCCGTCCCCGACGGGCTCGCCTCGCTGCCGGTGGACCCCGATGGCCCAGCCTCCGCCTTCGCCACCCCGCACACCTACAGCGCCGCGCACTCCCCGCCCGCCTACACGGGCCCCCAGGGCTTCCCCGTCACCCGGATGAAGGAGTCCCCCTGGCAGGACCGCATGCGCACGATGCTGCGCATGCCGGTCGACGTCCGGCCGGTACCGGAGCCCGCCCAGCGGCTGGCCGCGGAGACCGGGCCCGCCGTGGGCCGCGTGCTCGACCTGACGCTGCGCATCGGCGAGCTGCTGCTCTCGGGCGGCGAGGGCGCCGAGGACGTGGAGGCCGCGATGTTCGCCGTGGCCCGCAGCTACGGCCTGGACCGCTGCGAGCCCACCGTCACCTTCACCCTGCTCTCGATCACCCACCAGCCCTCCCTGGTGGACGACCCCGTCTCGGCGAACCGCACCGTCCGCCGCCGCGGCACCGACTACACCCGGCTCTCGGCCGTGTTCAGCCTCGTCAACGACATCACCGCGCACGAGGTCGAGATCTCGCTGGAGGACGCGTACCGCCGGCTCGCCGAGATCCGCCGCAACCGGCACCCGTACCCCGGCTGGATGCTCACCGCCGCCGCCGGGCTGCTCGCCGGCGCGGCCTCCACGCTGGTCGGCGGTGGCGTACTGGTGTTCTTCGCAGCCGCACTCGGGGCGATGCTCGGCGACCGGCTGGCCTGGCTCTGCGCCGGGCGCGGGCTGCCGGAGTTCTACCAGTTCGTGGTCGCGGCGATGCCGCCGGCCGCGATGGGCGTGGCCCTGAAGCTCACCGAGTTCGACGTGCGCTCGTCGGCCGTGATCACCGGCGGACTGTTCGCGCTGCTGCCGGGGCGGGCCCTGGTCGCAGCCGTGCAGGACGGTCTGACCGGCTACTACATCACCGCCTCCGCCCGGCTGCTGGAGGTCATGTACCTCTTCATCGGCATCATCATGGGCGTCCTGGTGGTGCTCTTCGTCGGCGTCCAGTTCGGCTCCGATCCGCAGCCGGAGGACGTCCTCCAGATCGACCAGCGGCCGCTGCTCCAGATCGCCGCCTCGATGGTGCTGGTGTTCACGTTCGCGATCCTGCTCCAGCAGGAACGTTCCACCGTGTGGTTCGTGACGCTGAACGGCGGGGTCGCCTGGGTCGTCTACGGGGCCCTGCACTACGCCGCCAAGATGCCGCCGGTGCCGTCCACCGCGATCGCGGCCGGACTGGTCGGCCTCTTCGGCCAGCTCCTGGCCCGGCACCGGTTCTCCTCGGCCCTCCCCTTCGTCACGGCCGCGATCGGCCCGCTGCTGCCGGGCTCGGCGACGTACTACGGGCTGCTCCTGATCGCCGAGAACCGGCTGAACGAGGGGCTGGGCTCGCTCACGAACGCCGCGGCCATCGCGCTCGCCATCGCGATCGGCGTCAACCTCGGCTCCGAGGTGTCCCGCCTGTTCATGCGGATCCCCGGAGCGGCCAGCGCGGCCAAGCGCGGAGCGGCGAAGCGCACCCGCGGCTTCTAGCCGGCCAGCCGGCCAGTGCCGTGACCGGAAAGGTCCACCGGACCGGACCGGACCGGCCCGGACCGGACCTGCCCGGACACGCCGATGCCCCGCGCGGCCGGGGATCCGGCCGCGCGGGGCATCGTGCGTACGGGGCCTGGCGGGGCCTCAGCGCTTCGCGTGGCGGCCGCTGCGCTGGCCCGAGGCCTGCGGGTCGTCCCCGGAGCCGGACTGCGCGCCCGCCTCCCCCGCCGCCTTCTTGTTCTTGCGTGCCTTCAGCACCTCGAAGACCACCGGGATCACGGAGATCAGGACGATGCCGATGAAGATCGGCTCGACGTTGTTCTTGATCACCTCGAACTGGCCCAGCTTGTAGCCCAGGATCGTGACGCCCGCGCCCCACAGGATGCCGCCGATGATGTTGAACATCAGGAAGGTGCGGTACTTCATCGCGGTGGCGCCCGCGACCATCGGCGCGAAGGTGCGGATGATCGGCACGAAGCGCGCGAGCACGATGGCCTTGGGGCCGTGCTTCTCCATGAAGTCGTGTGCCGCGTCGAGGTTCTCGCGCTTGAAGAGCCGGGAGCCGGGCCGGTTGAAGATCTTCGGCCCGAAGACCTTGCCGATCATGTATCCGACCTGGTCACCGAGGATCGCGGCGGCCACGATCAGGGTGCAGACCAGCCACAGCGGCTGGCTGATGATGCCGCTCGCGACGAAGAGGCCCGCCGTGAAGAGCAGGGAGTCCCCGGGCAGGAACGCGAAGAGGCCCGATTCCGCGAAGACGATGACCAGGATGCCGATCAGACCGAAATGCCCGATCAGATACTCCGGGGAGATCCACTCAGGGCCAAGCGCAAGCGTGTTCACGAGTTCCGGGCTCTCCTGGAATCGGGGGGGGTGTCCGTCCAATTATGAACGCACACCGCCCCCGGCTGGTTCCAGGGACCGGCACGACCACTTCACCTACGCCTTGCGGACGGCGTTCGCCATGATCGCGTCCCGCAGGTGCTCGGCGAGGCCCGGGCGCATGGAGTCGTAGAACTCCTTGAACCGCTCGTCGGCCACGTACATCTCGCCCAGGCCCGTGTGCACCTCGTACGTGCAGTCGTAGAACCACGTGCAGATGTGCAGGCGGTGCTCCTCGGCCAGGTCCATCGCGCGCTCGCCCTCGGCGCTCTCACCGGCCTCCATGAGGGCCTCGTACCGGGCGCCCCAGTCGGCGACCTGGTCCTGCATCCGCTTCCAGTCGTCCTTGGTGTAGCCGGCGGCCCGGCGCTGCGACTCGGCGTAGCCCTCGGTGCCGCCCCAGCGGCGCTCGGCCTCCTCGGCGTACTGCTCGGGGTCCTTGTCCCCGAAGACCTCGAACTTCTCCTCGGGCGTGAGGTTGATGCCCATCTTCTTCGCCTCCATGGCGTGCTCAACGGCCTCGGCCATCTGCTGGAGCCGGGCGATCCGGTCGGTCAGGAGGGCGTGCTGCCGGCGCAGGTGCTCCCTCGGGTCCGATTCCGGGTCGTCCAGCAGGACCATGACCTCGTCGAGCGGGAAGCCGAGCTCCCGGTAGAACAGGACCCGCTGCAGCCGGTCGAGGTCGGCGTCGTCGTACCGCCGGTGCCCCGCACCGCTGCGGCCGCTCGGGGAGAGCAGCCCGATCTCGTCGTAGTGGTGCAGCGTGCGCACCGTCACTCCGGCGAATCCGGCGACCTGGCCCACGGAGTAGCCCATCTTCCCGCTCCTCTGGTTGGGTACGCCCTTCACTGTGGTCCCTCACGCGGCGTGAGGTGCAAGCCCTACGGGGGACCGGCCGTGCTAGCCCATGGCGCGGGTGCCGTCGATGGACTCGCGGATGATGTCCGCGTGGCCCGCGTGGCGGGCGAACTCCTCCACCAGGTGCAGGAGCATCCAGCGCATCGAGACCTTGGCGTCCGCCGGGAACCACGGGGCCGGCGGCAGCGGGAAGCTGTCGTCGAGGCTGGGGACGGCGGCGATGAAGGCCTCCGTCTCCCGGCTGACCCCGGCCCAGAAGGCCAGGACGGATTCCACGGACTCGCCCTCGACCAGGCGGAAGGCATCGCCCCAGGACTCCTCCCGGCCCTCGCCCTCGCCGGGCGCGGCCTGCTGCGCCATCCGCAGCCAGTTGAGCTCGCACTGCGCCGCGTGCTTGAGCAGCCCGGACAGGGAGAGCTCGCTGACGCTGGGCCGGCTCGCCGCCTGCTCCCCGGTCAGCCCCTGCGCGGCCTCGCGCAGGGCGGCCCGCTGGGCCTCGACGAAGGAGAGGAGCGTGCCGCGCTCGTCACCGGGGACCTCCGTGGAAATCTGAGCCATGGCCGACCGCCTGCTTTCCGTGGTTCTTGCTCCTGCTGACAAGAATCACGTTACGGAGCCTTGCGGTCAGGTTCCGTCCTGAATCAAGCCGGATCACTGACCTTCCTGGCGGACCGGCGGGAGCTCGGTCCGCGGCTCGGGGAGCAGGGCCTTGGAAAGGTCCTGCGCGCCCTTCGCGTCCAGGCCGTACATCGCCTCGTAGATCTTGCGGACGGCCGGGCCCGAGGCCCCGGATCCGGTGCCGCCCTGGGAGATCGTCATCACGATCGCGTAGTCCTCGGTGTACGAGGCGAACCACGAGGTGGTCTGCTTGCCCTGGACCTCGGCCGTACCGGTCTTCGCGTGCATCGGGATCTGCTTCTGCGGCCAGCCGCCGAAGCGCCAGGCCGCGCTGCCGGTGGTGGCCACGTCGGCCAGGGCGCCGTCGATGTTGTCGCGGAGCTTCGCGTCCATCGGGAGCTTTCCCTGCTCCTTCGGCGCGATCTCCTTGACCGAGGTGCCGTCGGCGCTGACCACGGCCTTGCCGATGCTGGGCTGGTGCAGGGTGCCGCCGTTGGCGATGGCGGCGTAGACGGAGGCCATCTGGATCGGGGTGACGAGGGTGTCGCCCTGGCCGATGGAGTAGTTGATCGCGTCGCCCTCGCGCAGCTGGTTGCCCTGGCGGCAGTTCTCGTAGGCGATCTTCTCGGCGTACGAGCCGTCCTTCTTGCCGTCGCGGCACCAGGCGGCCTTGTTCGCCTCGAAGAAGTCCTTCTTCCACTGGCGGTCGGGGACCCGGCCGGGGACCTCGCTGGGCAGGTCGATGCCGGTGGGCTTGCCGAGGCCGAACTCGTGGGCGGTCTTGAAGAACCAGTCGCCGGGCTGGGCCTTGGGCTTGATCCCGCCGTCCTTCTTCCACTCCTTGTCGGCGATGGCGTAGTAGACGGTGTCGCAGGAGACTTCCAGGGCCTTGCCGATGGTGATGTCGCCGTAGCCCTGGGACTCGAAGTTGGTGAAGACCTGGCTGCCGACCGAGTAGCTGCTCGGGCAGCCGTAGCGGGCGTTGAATGGGTAGCCGGCGTTGACCGCCGCCGTCGAGGAGACCACCTTGAAGATCGAGCCGGGGGCCGCCTGGCCCTGGATGGCGCGGTTCAGCAGCGGGTGGTTCGACTCCTTGTCCGTGAGGGAGGCGTAGTCCTTCGCGGAGATGCCGCCGACCCAGGCGTTCGGGTCGTACGTCGGGTTGGAGGCCATGGCGACGACCCGGCCGGTCTTGGCCTCCATGACCACGACGGCGCCGGAGTCGGCCTCGTAGTTGCGGCGCGTGTTCTTGTCGTAGCCCTTGCGGGCTTCGATCATCGCGTTGTTGAGCTCGCGCTCGGCCACCGCCTGCACCCGGGAGTCGATCGAGGTGACGATGTTCGCGCCGGGCTGCGCCTTGTCGCTCACGCCCTCGCCGAGGACGCGGCCGAGGTTGTCCACCTCGTAGCGGGTGATGCCCGCCTTGCCGCGCAGCTCCTTGTCGTAGGTGCGCTCCAGGCCGCTGCGGCCCACCTGGTCGGAGCGCAGGTACGGGGAGTCGGAGCTCTTCGCCCTGGTGATCTCCTCGTCGGTCACCGGCGAGAGGTAGCCGAGCACCTGGGAGGTGTTCGCGCCGTCGGGCCCGGCGTAGCGGCGCAGGGCGGTGGGCTCGGCGGTGATGCCGGGGAACCGCTCGGCATGCTCCCGTATCTCCAGGACCTGGTCGGTCGTCGCCTCGTCGGTGATGGGGATCGGCTGGTACGGGGAGCCGTTCCAGCAGGGCTTGGGGGTCTTGGCGTCGCACAGCCGGACGCCGTCGATCACGCTCTGCGGGTCGAGGCCCAGGACCCCGGCGAGCTCGGTCAGGGTCTGCTTGCCGCGGTCCTTCGTCTTGGAGAGCTCGGTGCGGCTGGCGGAGACCACCATGCGCGTCTCGTTGTCGGCGAGCGGGATCCCGCGGGAGTCGAGGATGGCGCCGCGCACGGCGGGCTGGACGACCTGCTGGGTGTGGTTGTTCTTCGCCTCGTCCGTGTATTCCTGGCCGTTGCGTATCTGGAGGTACCACAGGCGCCCGCCGAGGGTCAGCAGCAGCGAGAACACCACGATCTGGATCATGACGAGCCGGTTGAGGACCCGTGGCGTGCGCCCGGTCTCCGGTATGTTGCTCAACTCGGCTCTCCCCCGGACGGTGCTGGCCTGACCCGCCCGAGTCTAGGACGCCCGCGCCGCTAGAACGGGAACCGGGTCCGGCCGTGCTGAACCGAGATCCATTTCTGGGTGGTGAAGGCCTCGATGGTGGCCTCGCCGTTCAGCCGTCCCATGCCGGAGGCCTTCTCCCCGCCGAACGCGGCCAGCGGCTCGTCGCCGATGGTGGAGTCGTTCACGTGGATCATCCCGGTCTCGATGCGCTTCGCGAAGCGGACCCCGCGCTCGACGTCGCGGGTGTGGACGGCGCCGCTGAGCCCGTAGGGGGTCGCGTTGGTGAGGCGGACCGCCTCGTCCTCGCCGTCGAACACGACCAGCAGCGCGACGGGGCCGAAGATCTCCTGGGCCAGCAGCGGCGAGTCCTCGGGAAGGCCGGCCAGCACGGTGGGTTCGACCAGGTTGCCGCGCGTAGAGCCGCGTACGAGGGCGCTCGCCCCGGCCTCAACGGCGCGGTCGACGAGCGCGGTGAGGGCGTCGGCCTGGAAGGAGTTGATCAGGGGGCCGATGTGGGTGTCGGCGTCGTGCGGGTCGCCGGTCTTCAGGGCGCGCACGCGGGCGGTGAACTTCTCGGTGAACTCCTCGGCGACGGAGGCGTCGACCAGGATGCGGTTGGCGGCCATGCAGACCTGGCCCTGGTAGACGAAGCGGCTGAAGACGGCCGCGTCCACCGCGTAGTCGAGGTCGGCGTCGTCGAGGACGACGAGCGCGCTGTTGCCGCTGAGCTCCAGGACGGTGCGCTTGAAGTGGCGGGCGGCGACCGCGCCGACGTGCCGGCCGACCCGGTCCGAGCCGGCGAAGGAGATCACCTTGGGGACGGCATGGGTCAGGAGCGCGTCGCCTATCTCGGCGATGTCGGTGACCAGGATGTTGAGGAGGCCGGCCGGGAGGCCCGCCTCCTCGAATATCTTGGCGATGACCCCGCCGCCGACGACGGGCGCGTTCTGGTTGGGCTTGACGACCACCGCGTTGCCCAGCGCCAGGGCCGGGGCGACCGACTTCATGGTGACCAGGAAGGGGAAGTTGAAGGGGCTGATCACGGCGATGACCCCGACGGGCAGCCGCTGGATCCGGTTCTCCTTGCCCTCGACGGGCGAGGGCAGGATGCGGCCTTCGGGGCGGACGGCGAGCTGCATGGCCTCGCGGAGGAACTCCTTGGCGAGGTGGACCTCGTACTCGGCCTTGGGACGGGTCCCGCCGAGCTCGTCGATCATCGCCTCGACGATCTCCTTCTCGCGCTCCTCGGTGATCCGCAGGGCGCGTTCCAGGACGGCTCGTCTGGTGTAGGGGCTGGTGTCGGCCCATTCCTTCTGGGCGCGCTCGGCCGCCCGGTACGCCTGGTCGACCTGCTCGACGGTGGCCACGGTGATGGCCGCGAGCTTCTCCCCGTTGTACGGGTTGACGTCGATGATGTCCCACGAACCGTTGCCGGCCAGCCATTCGCCGTCGATGTACTGGTGGGCCAGGTCGTCGAATATGGACATGCCATCCCTTACTGCGAGCGCGCGTCCTTGCGCTGCACCGGAGACCCAACGGTCATCGTCATGCACTGATCAGACGTCATACTACGTGCGAATCAAGACAGTTGGAGGAGACCGCGGAGGAGATCCCGGGTCCGGTCGGGGTCGGGGCAGTCCGCCTGGAGGCGCAGCATCGCCCGTTCGTACTGCGCCACTTCCTCGTCTTTGTCCAGGTAGAGGGCACTGGTGAGCTGTTCCAGATAGACGACGTCCTGCAGGTCGGACTCGGGGAAGCGCAGCAGGGTGAAGGCGCCGCTCTCGCCGGAGTGTCCGCCGAAGGAGAACGGCATGACCTGGAGCTGTACGTTCGGCCGCTGTGAGACCTCGATGAGGTGCTCCAGCTGACCGCGCATCACGTCGCGGTCGCCGTACGGGCGGCGCAGCGCGGCCTCGTCGAGCACGGCGTGGAAGACGGGCGCGTTCTCGGAGACGAGGACCTTCTGGCGCTCCAGGCGCAGGGCGACGCGGCGGTCGATCTCGGCGCGGCCGGCGCCGGGCATGCCGCGGCTGACGACGGCCTGGGCGTAGGCCTCGGTCTGCAACAGGCCGTGCACGAACTGGACTTCGTAGATGCGGATGAGGGAGGCGGCGCCTTCCAGTCCGACGTACGTCTGGAACCAGCCCGGCAGGACGTCGCCGTAGCTGTGCCACCAGCCGGCCACATTGGCCTCGCGGACCAGCCCCAGGAGGGACTCCCGCTCCGCGCCGTCCGTGACTCCGTAGAGCGTGAGGAGGTCCTCGACGTCTCTGGACTTGAAGCTCACCCTTCCCAACTCCAAGCGGCTGATCTTCGATTCGGATGCGCGGATCGAGTAGCCGGCCGCCTCACGGGTGATGCCGCGGGATTCTCGGAGTCGCCTGAGTTGCGAACCCAGGAGGATGCGGCGCACCACAGAACCACTGGCTTCTGCGGTCACTAGTCCTGCCCTCCCCACGTCTCGGTTACGGCGCTTGATGACTGCACCGTTTGATGGCTGCGTCGCAGAGGCCCCCGTGCCCCTCAGGGCCCGCAGTCTGCCACCAAAACGCATCGGACCGTACTCGTTCTGTAACGGAATCCGCCCCGCCGTAAAAGAAGTCCGTAAGTACGCGTAGGAAGAAATGAGCAAGAATCGGCACGGGAGTGGACAGGTCCGGCGCGTGCACGTGCATCTGCCCTTGCATCCGGCTTCCGCATTCGGAAGCATGGTCCCGCGCACCTGCGTGCCCCGCAGTTCTTTCGAATCCCGGGAGTGCCTCGCATGGGGACGAATGGATCGACCATGCTCGAGCCGTTACGGCAGGGGCTTCCCCCGGTCGACCCCACGGCTGTCTCCGGGTCCGCTTCATGCGCTCTGCCCGCCCGCTACGAGGCGGTGCGCGGAGCACGCACCTTCACCCGTTCCACCCTCGCGCAGTGGGGCCTCGACGAACGCTTCGACGACGTGGCACTGGTCGTCTCCGAACTCGTCACCAACGCGCTGCGCCATGCCCTGCCCGAGGATTCCGGGTCGGCGGCGGGCGAGGGCGAGCCGCCGGTGCGGCTGCACCTGATGCGGTGGAGCACCCGGCTGGTGTGTGCGGTGCGCGACCCCAGCGAGGACCGGCCCGGCGGGAACTTCCAGCCCGAGGCCGCGCAGCGCAACTGCGACCTGGAGTCGGGGCGCGGGCTCTTCCTCGTCGACTCCTACAGCGACAGCTGGGGCTGGCACCCGCTCGCGGGACGGCTGACCGGCAAGGTCGTCTGGGCGCTGTTCACGCTCCAGGACTGAACCGCCACAAATACGGCAACCGGCCGGGATTGATCATTGCGATCGGTCCCGGCCAGTGCACGTGCATGGCTTGAATCCAGGCGGTCTTCCGGTTCTGTCAGCTGATCAGGTGATCGAACTCGCCGTCCTTGACGCCCAGCAGCAGTGCTTCTATCTCGGCCGGCGTGTACACGAGCGCCGGCCCGTCCGGGAACCGGGAATTGCGCATGGCGACATCGCCGCCCGGCAGTTTGGCGAACTCCACACAGGAACCTTGGGAGTTGCTGTGCCTGCTCTTCTGCCAGGTCACCCCGTCAAGCTCTGCAGCTGCCATCCCGTTGTACGCGTGGTCCACAGGAAGCCCCCGATAGTGCAGATGTCAACTGCACGGGATCATAGCTGTGTTCAAGACGGCATGCATGGGCAGATGCACGTGCATGAGCGGAGGCACAGGCGCCGCTAGGGACACGGCCCCGGACCCGGCCCGGTTCACGGCGCTGACTCGGGCGCTGTTCCCGGCGCTGTTCCCTGTCCGGGCGGGGGTCCGGGCCGGGGTCCGGGCCGGGGTCCGCCGCGCAGCGCGTCGGAGACCTCGTCCAGTGATTCCAGCAGTTGCCCGGCCGCCCCGCGCAGCACGCCCGGCGCCCCGGCGCCCCAGTCGGCCGGCACCGCGCGGACCCCGTCCCACTCGGGCACCCGGCGTTCGCGCACCGCCTTCGCGCCCGCCTCCGTCGCCGTGCTCAGCGCCCTGGCCAGGTCCGCCGCGCCGGGGACCGGAGCCTGCCCGCGGTCCGGGAAGTGGGCCTCCAGCAGCATCGCGTGCCGGCCCATCGCCGCCAGGGCGCGGCCCGCGTCGTCGGCCGCCGCCCGGGAGATCCCGCGGTGGCGCACGGGCTCCCCCTCGGCCCTGGCCACCGCGTCCTGCCAGGCGACCCGGGCGTCGCGGACCGCCAGCAGCGCCTCCCGGACCTCGCCGCGCCGGGCCCCGGCCGGGTCGGCGTACTGCCCGAGCACGGCCGCCGCGTACCGCCCGTTGGCCGCCACCCAGTCCGCCAGCCGGGTCCGCAGCCGCGGGGTCTCCCAGGCCGGGTAGACGGCGTAGGCGACCATCGCGAGGATCCCGCCGAGCAGGGTGAGGGCGACCCGGTCGGGCACGGTCTGCTCCCAGCGGACGCCGCCCATGCCGAGCAGGAAGACGACGTACGCGGAGACGAAGACCATCGAGACGGCGTATCCGGTGCGCATCAGCGTGTACATCAGGCCCGCGCTGATCACGGCCAGGAGCCCGGACAGCCACATCCCCGGATGCGCGAGCTGGACCACGGCGGTCGCGAAGGCCACCCCGACCAGGGTGCCGCCGAAGCGGGCGACGGCCCGGGTGTAGGTCTGCGTGAAATCGGGGCGCATCACCATGACGGAGGTCATCGGAGCCCAGTAGGCGTGGCCGAACGGCAGCGCGTGGCCGATGAGGTAGCCCGCGCAGGCGACGACGGTGACGCGCAGCGCGTGCCGCAGGATCGGCGATCCGGGGCGCAGCTCGGCCCGTACGGCGGCCAGCACCATCGGCACGAGCGCCGGCAGGCTGGGCCGCAGCATCGACTCCCCGGGGTCGGCGGTGCGCCCGGAACCCGGTTCGGCGGTCTCCAGCACGTCGTCCAGCAGGGCCGCGAGCCGGCGCGCGGCCCGCAGCGGCGCGCCCCGCAGCAGGTCCTCGGTGTCGGGCGCCTTCAGCACCGCGAGGGCCGGCGCGGGCAGCCGTACGGGTTCCCCGCGGCGGATCGCCAGCGCGGCGGCGTCCAGCACCGACCCGGCCGCGGCGAGCAGCTCGCGCACCCGGTCCCGCGCGGGGCCCTCGGCGGGGGCGCCGACCGCCGGGTCCGCCAGCGAGGCCAGCACGGGCCGGATCCGCTCCGCGAGCCCGCGCGCGCCGTGCAGCTCGGCGGGGCGCCGGCGGGCCTGGCGGGAGGTGACGGTCGCGGCGTCGCGCGCCCTCATCAGCGGCTGCGGGTCGAAGGAGGCGACGGGGTCGTGGCGCAGGCGGCGCGCGTAGTCGGCCTCGGCGGCGAGCGCGTCGGCCAGGGCCTCGCGCTGGGCGCCCCAGCGGCCGATGGGGAAGAGCACGATCAGCAGGGCCTGGACCACCCCGCCGGCGGCGATCAGCGCGGCGTGCCCGGCGGCCTGCGGCACGGAGGTGGGCAGGGTGACCGTGACCAGCATGATCGCGACGTTGCCGGAGGCGATCATGCCGGCGGTGGGCCCGGCCGCCCACATCAGGCCCGCCGCGAAGCACCACACGGCGAGCAGCAGCATGAAGGCGAAGACGTGCGAGGACCCGACGAGGTAGCCGATGAAGGTGGAGACGGCCAGCGTCAGTCCGGCGGCCAGCGCCAGGACGGGGCGCGGCCGCCAGCTCTTCTGGAAGGTGGCGATGGCCGCCATGTAGGCACCGAAGGCGGAGCTGGCGGCGGATCCGGGCCCGAGGAAGGCCAGGCTCAGGCCGACCACGATCGCGAGGCCGGCGGCGGCGCGGACGGCGACGAGGGGCTGGAGACGGGTCCGCTCGATCCTCAGCCCGGATCGGGCGGTGTCCTTCAGCGCCCGGACCCAGCTCATGGCACGAAGGGTAACGCCCGGGTCGGCTTTCAGGTCTTCTTCAGACATGCCCCGATCCATGGTGTTTTCGCCCGGAAGCGCCGATCATCGGCCCGTCGGCACCGCGCCGGCGGCCTCCGGAAGACGGGAACACACATGCTCAGGAACGCCGTGGAACCCTGGCACCTCGCCATCCTCGTACTCGTCTGCCTGATGCTCTTCGGCTCGAAGAAGCTGCCCGAGATGGCGCGCGGGCTGGGCAGGTCGGCGCGGATCCTGAAGGCGGAGGCGCGGGCGCTCCGGGAGGAGCCGGAGGCGACGGCACCAGCCACGGAACGCTGAGCGCCGAGCGAGCGGGGCGCCGAGCACCGAGTGCCAAGCACCAAGCGCCGAGCGAGGGGGCCCGGGACCCCGGATCCCGGGCCCCCTCGGTCAGTTGCGCAGGGACGGGCGCCCGCCGTCCGCCATGTGCGCGCGGTCGGCGGCCGCCGTGCCGTCCTCCCAGCCCGCGAGGTCGGTGGCCCCGCGCAGCCGGGTCGTGGTGGTCCGGGGGAACATCTCCTCGGCCCGCGAGGTGACGGCCACGTCCCGGGCGACCAGGGCGGGCAGGTTGTCGGGGGCCTCGGCCACCGTGTGCTCGGCGGTCTCGGCGAGGCGCTGGCCCAGCCGGCTCGCGTAGGCGAGGAGGAAGGACTGCCGGAAGGTCTTGGTCCGCTTGCGCCCGCCCGCCCGCTGCCCGGCCTCGGCGCGGGTCATGGCGGCGGTGCCCTGCACGAGCAGCGAGGTGTAGAGGAGTTCGACGGCCTCCAGGTCGCTTTCGAAGCCGACGACGGTGGAGAACTCGTACGCGCTGTTCCAGACGGCCCGGCAGCGGTTCGCGCCGGCCACGGCGTCCAGCAGGACCGCCTTGGCCTCCTCGTACGGGGCCTCGACGCCGATCCGGCAGGCTCCGGGCATCTGCTTGACGCCCGTCCGCACGGCGAGCAGGGCCTCGTCGACGGTGTGCCGGGCCATGAGTTCCTGCGCCTTGGCGCTGAGGGCCTCCGCCTCCTCCGGGAAGTTCGTCGCCTCGGCCTTCGCCAGGAGCGCCCGGATGCGGCCGAGCATGCGGGGCTCGATGTGCGCGTGTTCGAGCAGGCCGGCCGCGTCGCCCGGCAGGGGTCCGACCGGTTCTATGGACGGCAGCCGGATCAGCAGCCGGAAGACCTCCAGCACGGCCCCGGCCAGGGTGAACCGGTCGGTCCGCTCCCGCCCCGCGAGCGCTTCCCCGTACCGCGTGTCGTCCCCCCACCACGGCTCGGCGTCCGTCCACCGCTCGGGCAGCCGCGCGTACCGCCGCGCCTCGGCGGCGACCAGGTCCTCGCAGATCCGCACGTGCACCGGCGCCAGGTCCCGCCGCACCAGGCGCAGCACGTCCTGCGGCCGCCACCCCCGCTCCCAGGCCTGGCGCACGTACTCCTCGCCGCGCGCGAGCAGCGCCTGGCCGACCCCGGCCCACCGCTCGCCCTCGGCCACGAGCACCGAGGCCCCGGCGTCCAGCCCGGCGTCATCCTGCCCGTACAGCGCGGCCTCGCAGGCCCGGTCGACGATGTCTCTCACCCCTCCAGCTTGGCACGCACCGGGGACACCCCGGCTCAGGGGTGCGGGGCCCCGGCGTGCGGGGCGCGAGGCCCCGGGGTACGGGGGCGCGGAGCCCCGGGGGAGCCGCCCGCGCGGGGCCCCGCGGGGAGCCGCCCGCGCGGCGCGGAGCGGGCCTGTCAGCCCCCGGTGGGACACTCGCACTCATGACCGAGCACACCCCGAGGTGGGTCCTCGCCGAAGACGGCGACGGCCGGTGGCAGGCCATGCCCCTGGACCCCGCGTCGGGCGGAGCCCGCATCACCGCAGCCGACCCCGCCGAGGCGATCCGCGCCGCGCCCGCCGGCACCCGCTGGATCTGGCGGTCCACCGCCGCCGTCTACCCCCGGCTCCTCGCCTCCGGCACCCGCGTCGAGCGCTGCCACGACATCGAGGACGCCGAGCTCCTCCTCCTCGCCCACGAGGGCCGCCTCGGCGAGCCCCGCTCCGCGGCCGCCGCCTGGGCCCGCCTCACGAACGCGCCCGTCCCCGCCGACCCCCCGCAACGCGCCGCGGAGCCCGGCGCACAGAACTCCCTCTTCGACCCCCAGCCGGCCCCCGTGCCCCTCGACGCCCTCGCCGCCATCCACGCCGACCAGGCGAAGCGGCTCGAGGCCACCTCCCATCCCGCCCGGATGCGGCTGCTCGTCGCCTCGGAGTCGGCCGCCTTCCTCGTGGCCGCCGAGATGAACCGGGCGGGCCTGCCCTGGCGGGCCGACGTACACCGGGCGCTGCTCACCGAGATGCTCGGCGAGCGGTACGCGGGCCGCGGCCAGCCCCGCCGGCTCGCCGAGCTCGCCGACGCCGTCTCCGCCGCGTTCGGCCGCCGCGTGCGGCCGGAACTGCCCGCCGACGTCATCAAGGCCTTCGCGGAGGCGGGGATCAAGCTCAAGTCCACCCGGCGCTGGGAGATCCAGGAGCTCGACCACCCGGCGGTGGCCCCGCTCGTCGAGTTCAAGAAGCTCTACCGGATCTACACCGCCCACGGCTGGAGCTGGCTCGCCGACTGGGTCCACGACGGCCGCTTCCGGCCCGAGTTCATCCCCGGCGGCACCTACACCGGCCGCTGGGTCACCAACGGCGGCGGAGCCCTGCAGATCCCCAAGGTGATCCGCCGGGCCGTCGTCGCCGACCCCGGCTGGCGGCTCGTCGTGGCCGATGCCGACCAGATGGAGCCGCGGGTCCTCGCCGCGATCTCCCGCGACCCCGCCTTCATGGAGGTGGCCGGCCGCCCGGAGGACCTGTACACCTCCATCTCCCGCCAGGGCTTCTCCGGCGACCGGGACATGGCCAAGCTCGCCGTGCTCGGCGCGGTGTACGGGCAGACCTCCGGCGACGGCCTGAAGAACCTGGCCGCGCTGCGCCGCCGCTTCCCCCGTGCCGTGGCGTACGTGGACGACGCCGCGAAGGCGGGCGAGGAGGGCCGGCTCGTACGGACCTGGCTCGGCCGGACCTGCCCGCCGCCGGCCGAGCCCGGCGAGGCCGAGGAGGCCCCCGACGGCTGGGTGCCGAGCTACGCCTCGACCGACGCCCGGGCCCGCGGCCGCTTCACCCGCAACTTCGTGGTGCAGGGCAGCGCCGCGGACTGGGCCCTGCTGCTGCTCGCGGCCCTGCGCCAGTCGATCGCGGCGGCGGGACTGCGGGCCGAGCTCGTGTTCTTCCAGCACGACGAGGTCATCGTCCACTGCCCGCAGGAGGAGGCGCCGGCGGTGGCCGACGCGATCCGCGCGGCGGGCGAGCTGGCCGGCCGCATCACCTTCGGCGAGACGCCGGTCCGCTTCCCGTTCACGACGGCGATCGTCGAGTGCTACGCGGACGCGAAGTAGCGGGGGCGGCCCCTGCCGCCCCCGCGACTTCGGGTCCGCGTAGGACTCGACGATCGCCGTAGTGAACGGGTAGCGGACCGGCGTCTCTCAGAAGAGGATGCGGCCGGCCAGCCAGCCCGCCGCGCGTGTCGCGGCGGCCCCCGCCGGCGCCTCCACCTGCGGGCAGGGCCGCATGCACCCGTCGTGCTGGAAGAACACACGCTCGGCCTGCCACTCTCGGGGGGCACGTACGCGCACCCCGTCACGGCGCCGGGTCTCGGCCCGGGAGCGGAATTCCTGCGGACCACCCTCCCCACCGACGCCATGACCGCCGTCCAGAGCCCGTACCCGGTGCTGCTGAACACCGAAGTCAGCGAGATCCCCGCAGGTCAGGACAGCCCCGTGGACCGCACGGACGGGCCCACCCCCGGCCCCCGCGCCGTTGCGGGCGGCGGCGGCGGCTACCTCCCCAACGAGCTCGCCTACCGCCCCAACCGGCCCCGGCCCCAACCCACCCCCCCGCCCTCCCGGGCGCGCCACCGCCGACCGCGCGCCGAGGCCGACCCCGCAACCGGTCCCGCCGAGAACACCGCGTCCCGCGGGCACCCGCCGCCGGGACTCCTCCCACGAGCGAGATGGCGTCATGAACCCGAACCCCCACGCCGAGCCCGGTCCCGTGCCGCACCTGCGCCCGGCCGGTCCGCAGACCCTCGGCATCCTGGCCGACCTCATCGCGCGGGAACAGCCCGTGTTCGCCATGCCGTCCTGGTTCGTGACCACCGAAGCCGCGCAGGCCGGCCACCTCCTCAGCGAGTTCGTCCGGGAACTGGGCGGCCGTCCGGCCGGCACCCGCTACCGCAGCTTCTTCGCCAACTCCCGCTACGAGGCCCTGCACGGCGCCGTCAAACTGCTGCGCCACCGCGCCGCGGCGACCGCGGCCGCCCACCGCGGGCGCGTCCTGGTCCTCGACCCCGACGGCACCCTCGCCCGCCGCACCGACCCGCTCGGCGAAGGCCCCGACCGCGCCCTCGCCCCCGGCCTCCCCACCCACACCACCGTCGCGGGCCTGCGCACCGCCCTGCGGAGCACCCCGGTGTGCGGGCTCGTCATACGCGCCCCCGAACTCCTCGACGACAGCGACCTGGCCGCCGTCGCCGAACTGGCCCGCGCCGCGCGCGCCACCGGAGCCCGCGTCGTCGTCGACCTCAGCGACATCTCCCCGGACACCGCGACCGACCCCGCCGTCACCGCGCTGCGCCCCGACCTCGTCGTCCTCGGCGAATCCCTCACCGGGCACGAGGTCCCGTTCGGCGCCTTCACCGGCACCCACGACACCTTCGCGCCGTGGAGCACCCCGCGGACCGGCTTCCTGCATTCCAACACCTACGGCGGAAACACCGTCGCCATGCGCGCCGTCGTCGCCCGGCTGCTGCCCCGCTGGGAGGCCACCGCCCCGGTGCACCGCGTCCTCGCGGCCGCCGCCGCCGACCGGCAGGCCACCCTCGACCTGTACGCCCGGCACGTGAACCCGATGGCGGCGCGCATGCAGCGCAAGCTGCACGGCGCGTTGAACGTCGTCCGGGCCAAGGGCTCCCGGCTCACCGTCCGCCTCGACTCCGGCCGCGAACTGGACCTGGTCGACGGGCTCTGCGGAGCCGGGCTCGGCGTGGCCGGCCACAACCCCGCCGACGCGCTGACCGACGTCGTACGGGGCCACGACCCGGCCCGGGACCACGTCCGCGAGCTCGAAGGGGTCCTGGCCCGCGAAACCGGCCTGCCCCACGCCTTCCCCGCCGTCAGCGGCGCGTCCGCGGTGGAGAGCGCCATCACCCTGGCCCGCCTCGCCCGCCCCCGGCAGCGGCGCATCGTCGTCTTCAAGCACAACTACGGCGGCAAGACCCTCGTCTCCCTGCTCGCCACCGCCGCCGACCGCACCCGCGCGCCCTTCGGACCGCTCTACGAAGACATCCGCTACATCGACCCCTTCACTCCGCACGCCGTCGAGGAGTTCCGCGAGGAGGCGGCCGCGGGCGACATCGGACTCGTCTGGATCGAACTGGTCCACGGCAGTTCCGACGCCTACGCCCCGATCCCCGGACCCCTCCTCGACGCCGTCACCGAGGGCCGGACCGAGCACGGCTACCTCGTCGGCGTCGACGAGGTCCTGACGTCCTACTACCGCTGCGGCACCCGCTTCGCCCACCACGGCAGGCTCCCCGACATCGACCTCATGAGCCTGTCCAAGGCACTGAGCCACGGCTGCTTCCCCACCGGCGCCGCCCTCGTCTCGGACGAGGTCCACGACGCCGCGCGCCGGGCCAACCCGCGGCTGGTCGAGGAACTGCGCACCCACCACGCCCACGGACTGGGCGCCCACTTCGCCCTCCAGTCCATCCGCCAGGTCGACGCCCTCGGCGTGCCCGAACGCGCCGGGGCCCTGTCGGACCTCGTGCGCGCCGGACTCGCCGCCATGGACGAAGGGCCGCGCGGAGTGGTCGGCCGCCGCTTCGCCGAAGGCATGCTCGGCCGGCTCGAACCACGCGTACCCGGAGTGCTCGGCCGCCTCGTCGATCCCGGGGGCGAGTGGATGACGTACGCCCTCATCCTCTGGTGGATCAACCGGGCCCGCGCCTTCGTCGTCTACGACGTGTTCCTGCTGCCCCTGACCGCCACCGAGCGGGAGATCTCCCAGGTCATGCGCGGCGCCCGCCGGCTCTCCCGCACCGGCCCGGCCCGGCTCCTCGCCCACGCCGCCCTGTTCCGGCTGGGCCAGCGCCTGTCCCAGGGCCCGTCCCGGCGCCTGTCCCGGCGCCTGTCCCGGCGCCTGTCCCGGCGGCCGGAGCGGCGCCCGTCCCGCACCCCCGCGAACTCGTCGAGGAGCACCGTATGAGCACAGAGAACGTCGAAGTGATCCGCACCTTCTTCCGGTTGTTCGACGAGGGCCGCCTCGCCGACATCGAGCCGCTGCTCGCCCCCGACTTCGAATGGGTCTACCACGGCCCCGCCTCGCTGCCGTGGGCGGGCGTCTACCGCGGCGTCGAGGGATTCCGCGCGTTCTTCGCCATCGTCCGCGAGCTGATCCGGGTCCAGGAGTGCGACGCCTACGACTACCTCGACGCCGGGGACCGGGTCGTGGTGCTGGGCGTGAGCCGCACCCACGTCCTGGCCAACGGCGCACGCTACGAGGCCCCGTGGATGAACGTATTCACCGTCCGCGACGGACTCATCTCCCGCTACCTCGACCTCTTCGACACCGCCAGCGTCGTCGAGGCGCTCGAACGCGACCCGCAGGAGGTGACCGCGGCCCCGTGAACACCACCGCAACCACCCTCGGCGCGGCCTTCACCGCAGTGGCCCGCGCCCACCCCCACCGCACCGCGCTGGTCCGCGGCCACCTCCGGATCGGCTACGCGGAACTCGCCGCCAGGGCCGCGGCCGCCGCCCGCCGCCTCTCGGGCCGCACCGCCCCCGGCGAGCCCGTCGGGATCTGCGCCCACCGCTCGCCCGGCACCATCGCCGCCCTGCTGGGGACGGTTCTGGCCGGGGGCGCCTACCTTCCGCTGGACCCCGACGCACCGGACGACCGGATCCGCTCGCTCGTCCTCGACAACCACCTGCGCACCGTCTTCGCCGCCGGGCCGCACGTTCCGCGGCTGCGTGCCCTCCTGCCCGCCGGAGTGACGGTCCTGGCCGTCGACGAGGACGCACCGGAGCCGGGCGACGGCTCCCCGCACGCCGTCCCGGAGGCCCCTGCGGGCGAGGGTCAGGGTGAGGGTCAGAGTCAGGGGCCGGGGCCGGATTCCCCGGCCTACGTC
The DNA here is from genome assembly GCF_003287935.1 of Streptomyces sp. ICC1. Classification (GTDB taxonomy): domain Bacteria; phylum Actinomycetota; class Actinomycetes; order Streptomycetales; family Streptomycetaceae; genus Streptomyces; species Streptomyces tritrimontium. The sequence continues at coordinate 5,214,807 of NZ_CP030287.1, read as the reverse complement.
ATCCACACCTCCGGCAGCACCGGCGCCCCCAAGGGAGTCCAGGTCGCGCACCGGTCCGTCCTCGCGCTGGCCCACGCCACCGAGGCCGGACTGACCGCCGACGACGCCGTCCTCCAGCTCGCCCCGCTCCACGTGGACCCCTCCGTCTTCGAGATCTGGGGCGCCCTGCTCAACGGCGCCCGGCTCGTGCTGCCGGCGTCCGACCGGCCCGGCGTCCACGACATCGGCCGGGAGTGCGCCCGCCACGGGGTGACCGTCCTGCGGCTCGCCGCCCCGCTGTTCCGGCTGGCGATGGAGCACATCACGGCGGACCTGCGCGGGCTGCGCCTGTGCGTCTCGGGCGGCGACCGGGCCGACGCGGACGCGGTGCGGACCGCGCTGCGCGAGCTGCCCGGCTGCCGGATCGTCAACGGCTACGGGCCCACGGAGACCACCGTCTACGCCTGCTGGCAGACCTTCGACACCCCGGACGACTGGGACAGCGGCTGGCGGGACGTGCCGATCGGCCGTCCCTTCGCCGGGGCCACTGCCCACGTCCTGCGCCCCGACCGCACCCCGGCCGGGCCCGGCGAGGAGGGCGAGCTCTGCATCGGCGGCCCGGGCGTCGCCCGGGGCTACCGCGGCAGGCCGGAGCAGACCGCCGAGCGGTTCGTCCCCGAGCCCGGCCGGCCCGACCACACCGCCTATCTGACGGGCGACCGGGTCCGCCGGCTCCCCGGCGGCGAACTGGCCTTCCTGGGGCGCTTCGACGACCAGGTCAAGATCCGGGGCCACCGCGTCGAACCGGCCGAGGCGGAACGGGCGCTGCTGACCCACCCGGCGGTCCGGGAGGCGGTCGTGGTCCCCTACGGCGCCGCGGACGCGCGCCGGCTGGCCGCGTACGTGGTGCTGGCACCGGGTGGCGACGCGGCCGCCGACGCCGACGCCCGGTCCGACGCCCAGGCCGCTCTCAGCACTCAGGCCGCTCTCAGCACCCAGGCCGTCCTCAGCGCCCACGCCGCCCGGATCCTGCCCGAACCGGCGGTCCCGGCAGCCGTCACCGTGCTGGCGGAGCTGCCGACCACCGCCAACGGCAAGACCGACCGGCGCCGCCTCGCCTCCCTCGCCGACCGGGCGGCCGTCGCGGCCGCGGCGGCTCCCGGCCCGGCCGGCGGCGCCCCGGCGGGTGCCGGTACGGAGGCCGCCGCCCTGCACACCGTTTCCGCGCACTGGGAGGCCGTCCTCGGCCGCTCCGTCGGCCCGGACACCGACTTCTTCGCCGCCGGCGGGGACTCCCTGTCCGCGATGGCGATCCTGGCCCGCCTGGAACGCGACCAGGGCGCGGCCCTGACGATCGCCGACCTGTTCACCACCCCGACGGTCCGGGCCCTGGCGGCCCGCGTGGCCGCCGCCACCGCGGGGGTAGCACCGGAGCACGGCTCCGCCGCCGAGGCCGACCCCGAGGCCGACCCCGCGGTCGCCCCCGCGGCCGACCCCGCCGGACTGCCGCTGTCGCCCGCCCAGGAGGGGATCTGGTTCGAGCAGGAGGCCACCGCGAGCACCGACCGGTACGTCATCGGACGCGGCTACGCCGTCGACGGCCCGCTCGACCAGGACCGGCTGCGGAACGCCCTGAACCTGCTGGGCCGGCGCCAGGCCGCCCTGCGGACCGTCGTCCGGCGCGACGCCGACGGCTGGCGGCAGAGCCTGACCGCCGACCCGGGCGCCGCGCTGCGCCACGTCGACCTCTCCGGCGTTCCGGCCGGCGAACGCCAGGCCCTGGCCCGCGCCCTGGCCGCCGAACACCGCGCGGCCGGCCCGGACGCCGACGGCACCCGGCTGCTGCGCACCCTGGTGCTCACCCTCGACGAGGGGCGGGCCCTGATCCACTTCGCCGTCCACCACGCCATCGCCGACGACTGGTCCCTGGACCTCTTCACCTCCGAGCTGTCCGCCCTGTACGCGGACCCGGCCGCCGACCTGCCGCCCCTGAGCCCCGCCTACCCCGAGCACCTGCGCGCCGCCCAGGTGCCCCGCCCCGAACGCCTCACCGCCGCGACCCGGTTCTGGCAGGGCGCGCTCGACGGGGGCGCCGCCGCGCTCGACCTGGTCACCGACCGCCCCCGACCCGCGGTGCTCAGCGGATCCGGCGACCGGGTGCGGCTGCGGATCGGCTCCGCGCAGCACGCGCGCCACGCCGAGGCCGCCCGCCGGCACGGCGTCAGCCCGTACATGTTCTGCCTGGCCGGCGTGTACACGGTCCTGTCCGCCCACACCGAACGCGACACCCTCACCCTGGGCGCCCTCGCCGCCGGCCGGGACCGGGCCGGGACGCAGGACCTCGTCGGCTGCTTCGTCAACCTGCTGCCCGTCCGCGTCGAGGCGGACGCGGACACCACCGCCGGGTCCCTGCTCGCCCGCGTCCGCACCGCCTGTACCGAGGCCCTGCACCACCAGGACGTCCCCTTCCAGGCCGTGGGCCGGGAACTCGCGCCGTCCACCACCGCACGGGCGGCCGTCCCCTTCCAGGCCGTCGTCAACCACCGGCAACGCGGGCCGCGTCCCCTCGAGCTGTCCGGTGCGCGCACCGAGCCCTGGGACGCCGGCGGCCGCGCCACCGCCACCTTCGAGCTGGCCTTCACCTTCGAGGAGGAGGGCGACGGCCTCGACGTCGAGGTCGAGTTCAGCACCGACCTCTACGACCGGGCCACCGCACAGAGGCTGGCGGGTCAACTGGCCGCCGTGCTCGACCGCCTCGCGGACGGCGACCCGCCGCTGCGCGACGTCACCCTGTACGAACCGGGGGAGTACGAACGGCTGAGCCGCGCACCGGAGCCGGGCCCACGGGCGGCGGACACCACCCTGCCCGCCCTCGTCGCCCGGCAGGTCGCGGCCCGCCCGCACAAGACCGCCGTGACCGGCGCCGGCACCAGCCTCACCTACGCCGAACTCGACCGGCTCGCCGGCACCGTGGCCGCCCGCCTCGCCACCCGCGGGATCCGGCCCGGCGACCGCGTCGCCGTGTGCCTGGAGCGCTCCCCGCTGCTCGCCGCGACCCTCCTCGGCGTGCTCAAGGCCGGGGCCGCGTACGTGCCGCTCGACCCGGCGTACCCGGCGCGGCGGCTGCGCCACTGCATCGCCGACGCCGATGCCGGCGCGCTGGTCTGCGCCAAGGACACCGCCGACACGCTGTTCGGCCCCGGTACGGAGGCCTCCGGCCCGCCCGTCCTCGACATCGAGGCCCTCGCCGCCCCCGGCGAGGAGACCGCGCCCGCCGTAGATCGCGGCGACCCCGGCGATCCCGCCGCCCCGGCGTACGTGATCTACACCTCCGGCAGCACCGGGCGCCCCCGCGGCGTCGCCGTCTCCCACCGCGCGGTCGCCAACACGCTCCTCGCCTGCCTGGACCGGCACCCGTTCACCGCGGACGACGTCTGGCTCCAACTGACCTCGCCCGGCTTCGACGTGGCCGCCTTCGAGCAGTTCATGCCGCTCGTCTCCGGCGCCACCCTGGTGTACGCGGACGACGCCACCCGCTCCGACGGCCCGGCCCTCACCCGCACCCTGCGCACCGCCGGGGTCACCGTGATGGTGACCGTACCCTCGCTGCTGCGCGCCCTGGACCGTCCCGACCTGGGTGACGTGCGCGTACTGCTCGTCGCCGGTGAGCCCGCGGACGTCCACGACACGCGCCACTTCGCCCGGGACCGGGTCGTCGTCAACGGCTACGGCCCGACCGAGGCGGCGATCCTGGCGACCACCCACCGGGCAGGCCCCGCGGACGACCGGGCCCGTGTGCCCGTGGGCACCGCCCTGCCCGGCACCGCGGCCCACGTGGTGGACCGCCACGGACGGCTCGCGGCCACCGGGGTGCCCGGCGAACTGTGGCTCTCCGGCGCCGGACTCGGCGACGGCTACCGCAACGACCCCGAGCGCACGGGCGAGCTGTTCACCACCCATCCCGCGCTCGCCGGCGCCGGACGCTGCTACCGCACCGGGGACCGCGTGCGCCGGCTGCCCGACGGAGCCGTCGACTACCTCGGCCGGCTCGACCACCAGATCAAGCTGCGCGGCTTCCGCATCGAGCTCGGCGAGATCGAGGCCGCGCTCGCGGAGCACCCCGGTGTCCGGGAGGCCGTCGCCGTCCTCCTCGGCACCGGCACCGACGCCGAACTCGCCGTCGGCTACGTCGGCACCGCCGCGCCGCAGGACGCCCGCGCCCACCTGGCCCGGCTGCTCCCGGGCCACATGGTGCCCCGCCTGGCCGTACCCGTCCCCGCCATCCCGACCGGCAGCCACGGCAAGGCCGACCGGACGTCGCTCGCCGCCCGGCTGGCCGCCCTCCGGCAGCAGCGGCTCCCCGCCGACGGCCCGGCGGACGGCTCCGGGGACGGCCCCGCGAACGGGAGCGAGCGGCGGCTGCTCGCCCTGTGGGAGGACGTGCTGGGCGGGCCGGCGGGCTCCCTGGACGAGGACTTCTTCGCACACGGCGGCCACTCCCTGCGGGTCATCCGGCTCCTGGGCCGCATCGAGCGGGAGTTCGGGGTCCGGATCGCCGTCGCCGACTTCCTCGCCGAGCCGACCGTACGCGCGGTGGCCCGGCTGTTGCGGGGGCCCGATCCGACGACCCTGCCGGTGGGGCCGGACGACGCGCGGCTCGACCCCGGCATCGTCTTCCCCGACCGTCCCGGCCCCTTCGACCCGAACGACGCCGTGCTGCTCACCGGGGCCACCGGATACGTGGGCTCCCACGTGCTGGCCGAACTGCTGGACCGCACCACGGGCCCGGTCCTGTGCCTGGTCCGGGCCGTGGACCCGGACGCCGCCCGTCGGCGCCTGGCCGCGGCCCTGCGCCGCCACGGTCTGCGCCGCGACGCCTCGGACCCGCGGATCGTGCCCGTCCCCGGGGACCTGTCCCGGCCCGGCCTGGGCCTCGACGGCACGCACCGGGAACACGTCCTGCGGGCGACGACCGTGCTCCACCTGGGCGCCGAGGTCCACCACGTGTCCGGCTTCCACCACCTGGCGGCCGCCAACGTCGGCGGCACCGCCGAACTCCTGCGGATCTGCGCGCAGGGCCGCCCGGCCCGCCTGCACCACGTCTCCACCCTGGGCGTGTTCCGGGACGGACCCGGCGGCACCCGCCCGCGCACCATCACCGAGGCCACCCCGGCCGCCGGCGAACGGCATCCGCGCGGTCGCGGCTACGCCGCCGCCAAGTGGGCCGCGGAGCACCTCGTCGGCCAGGCCCTCGAACGCGGGGCCGACGCCCGGATCTACCGGCTCGGCCGGGCCGGCGGCAGCACGACGGGCGCCGTCAGCGAGGACGACTTCCTCAGCCGGCTCCTCGTCACGTCCACCGCCCTCGGCTGCCACCCCGACGACCCGCGGCTCGCCACCGACGCACTGCCCGTGGACACCATGGCCCGGGCCCTGGTCGCCCTGGCCCTCGCCGACGCCGCCCCGGGCACCGTCCACCACCTGCACCACCCCCGGCGGACCCCGCTGGCCGAACTGCTCGCCGTACACGAGCGCCGCACGGGCCGCACCACCCCCGCGGTCCCGCTGGAGGTCTGGCTCGGCCGGCTGGCCGACGCGGAGGCCCGCGGCACCGCGCTGCCCGCCCTCGCCTACCGCGAGTACTTCCGGGAGCTGTGCGACCACCCGGACGCCGGCCTCCCCGACCACCGCAACGACGCCACCGTCGCCGCCCTGCGGGCCCACGGCGTCACCCCGCCCGCCCTGGACGACGCCCTCGTCGGCCGCTGGTGGCAGAAACTCGACCGGAGCACCCGCGATGACTGACCCGACGACCGACGCGACGACCGGCCCGGCTTCCGACCCGCACTACCCCAGGGACCGGCAGTGCCCGTTCGCCCCGCCCCGGGAGGCCACCGACATCCGCGACGCGGGCACCGTGCCCCGCGTGACGCTGTGGAACGGGGTCCGCCCCTGGCTGTTCACCGGCTTCGACGACGCCCGTACCGTACTGTCCGACCCCCGGTTCAGCGCGGACAAGAGCCGCCGCGGCTACCCGCTGTCCAGCGCCGTCGCCCTGGCCGAGACCGCCGTCGAACCGACCCTGCTCGTCATGGACAACCCGCGCCACGACGCCGTACGGCGCCTGGTGCTCGGCGAGTTCACGGTGAAACGGGCCGAGCGCCGGCGCCCCGCCGTGCGCGCCGTCGTCGACGGCTGCCTGGACCGCATGCTCCGCGGCACCGAGGCCGACCTCGTGGCCGACCTGGCCCTGCCCGTCGCGCTCACCGTCATCTGCGAGTTCCTCGGAGTGCCCTTCGAGGACCGCGAGCTGTTCCGCGGCCTGACCCACACCATGAACGTCGTCGACGGCACCACCGAGAGCGCCGCCGCCGCCCGGCAGGCCCTCCAGGACTACCTGGAGGAGCTCGTCGCCGCCGCCGCACGCGAACCGGGGGACGGGTTCATCGGCCGCATGGCGGCCCGGCACCTGCCCGACGGGACCATGACGCGACCCCAACTCGCCGCGATGGCCCTCCTGCTGCTCACCGCCGGCCACGACACCACCGCCAACATGATCTCCCTCGGGGTGCTGACGCTGCTGCGCCACCCCGGCCACTTCGCCGCCCTCGGCACGGACGACGACCCCGAGCTGCTCTCCGACACCGTCGAGGAGATGCTGCGCCACCTCACCGTGGTCCAGCGCGGCATCCGCCGGATCGCCGTCGAGGACGTCGAGGTCGGCGACCGGCTCGTCCGGGCCGGGGAGGGCGTCGTCGCCGCCATCAACGTCGCCAACCGGGACCCCGAACGCTTCCCCGCCGGCGAGGAGTTCGACCCCGCCTCCCGCGCGCACGGCCACCTCGCCTTCGGCTACGGGCCCCACCAGTGCATGGGCCAGTCGCTGGCCCGGGTGGAGCTCCAGGAGGTCTACGCCGCCGTGGCCCGCCGGATCCCGACGCTGCGCACGGCCGTGCCCGTCGAGGAGATCCGCTTCAAGTCCGACATGGCCGTGTACGGGGTGCACGCCCTTCCCGTGACCTGGTGACCCCGCTGCCGCCCGCCGCCCGTCCCCCCGCACCGAAGGAGCCGACCCCGTGAAGGTCACCCTCGATCCCGAGCGCTGTGTCGGCGCCGGCCACTGCGTCCTGTCCGCCGCCACGGTCTTCGACCAGGACGAGACCGACGGCATCGTCATGCTGCTGGACCCGGAACCGGCCGAGCACCTCGCCGACGCCGTCCACGAGGCCGCCGACCTGTGCCCCGCCCGGGCGATCCTGGTCACCGGGGCCGACGGGCGACCGGCATGAGCGCCGCCCTGCTGGCCGCCCTGCGCGCCGCCCTCGGCGGCGGCGGCGCCCTGGTCACCGACCCGGACGCCACCGTCGGCTACTCCCACGACATGATGCCGCTCGCCCCGCACGGCCGGCCGCTCGCGGTGGCCCTGCCCGCCTCGGCCGAGCAGGTGCGGGCATGCGTGCGGGCCTGCGCGGCGGCCGGCGTCCCGATCGTCCCCAGGGGCGCCGGAACGGGCCTGACCGGCGCCGCCAACGCCGTCGACGGCTGCGTCGTCCTGGTCACCACGCGGATGAACCGGATCCTCGAACTCGACCCGGACAACCGGATCGCCGTCGTGGAGCCCGGCGTGGTCAACCAGGACCTGAAGACGGCCGCCGCCGCCCACGGCCTGTACTACCCGCCCGACCCCTCCAGCCTCGACACGTGCACCCTCGGCGGGAACCTGGCCACCAACGCGGGCGGCCTGTGCTGCGGCAAGTACGGGGTCACCGGCGACTACGTCCTCGGCCTGGACGCGGTCCTCGCCGACGGCTCCCTCCTGCGCACCGGCCGCCGCACCGTCAAGGGCGTCGCGGGCTACGACCTCACCCGCCTCCTCGTCGGCAGCGAGGGCACCCTCGGGATCATCACGCGGGCCACCCTCTCCCTGCGCCCGCTGCCCTCCGCGCCCGGCACGGTCATCGCGGCCTTCGACTCGGTGGCCCGGGCGGGAGCCAGCGTCAACCGGATCGTCCGGGCCGGCCTCGTCCCCTCCCTCATGGAGATCATGGACGCGACCTCCCTGCGCGCCTCGTCCGCCTACCTCGGCACCGAGCTCGCCGGCGAAGGCGACCAAGCCCTGCTGCTGTGCCAGTCCGACGCGCCGGAGGGCACCCGCGAAGCCGAACTCGACCAGATGGAACGCGTGTTCCGGCAAGCCGGCGCGGTGTACACGCACGCCACGCAGGACGCGGCGGAGGGCGCCCTGCTGCTGCGCGCCCGCCGGGTGAGCCTCGCCGCCCTCGAAGCCCGGGGCGCCTGCATGACCGAGGACGTGGCCGTGCCCCGCACCCTCATCGCCGATCTGATCGAGGGCTGCACGCGGATCGGCGCCGACGCGGGGCTGACCGTCGCGGTCGTCGGCCACGCGGGCGACGGCAACATGCACCCCACGGTCCTCTACGACGGCGACGACGCCGGGCAGTACGCCCGCGCCCGGACGGCGTTCGACGCGATCCTCGCCCTCGCCCTGTCCCTCGGCGGCACGATCACCGGCGAGCACGGAGTCGGCAAGCTCAAGCAGGACTGGCTGGAACGCGAACTGGGCCCGGTCGCCCTGCGCGTGCACCGCGACCTCAAGGACGCCCTCGACCCGGCGGGCCTGTTCAACCCCGGCGCCGTGTTCGCCCGGCGGCCGGCCGGGACCCGCCGTGCCGGTTGAGACCCTGCGGACGCTGGCCGGGCTCGCCCCGCCCCTGCGGACCCTGTTCCTCACGACCCTGCTCTTCCGCTCCGGCACCATGGCCTACCCCTTCCTCACCCCGTACCTGCTGGGCCGCGGAGGTCTGGACGCGGCCGAGGCGGGCCTGGCCGTCACCACGTTCGGGGTCGGCGCCCTCGCCGCGGACCTGGCCGCCGGACGGCTCCTCGCGAGGCTGCACCCGTACGCCCTGATGCGGGGCGGCTTCCTGCTGGGCGCCGCCGCGGTCGCGGTGGTGCCGCTGCTGCACGGCCTGCCCGCGCTCGTCACGGTGGTGCTGGTCTGGGGGTTCGCGTACGAGATCGTCACCCCGGCGTCCTACGCGGCCACGATCGCCGGGTCACCGCCCGAGCAGCGCAAGGTCGCGTTCTCGTGCCACCGGCTCGCCATCAACCTCGGACTGTCGGCCGGCCCGCTCCTCGGGGCCCTGCTCTACGCCCTCGACCCGTACGCCGTGTTCTGGGCCAACGCCCTGTGCGTCCTGGCGGCCGCGGCGTTCCTGCACCGCCGCGGCGGACGCCGGCCCGCCGCCGGACCGGACACCGCGGCCGGCGTCGCCGTTGCCGTCGCTGCCGCCGCCGGCGGCGGGCCGGGCCGCGCGACCCGGCCCCACGGCCCGGTCCGGCAGACGACGGCCGAACGCACCCGGTTCTGGAGCGTGTTCGGCCTCTCCCTGCCCATCCAGCTGGCCTACGCGCTGCCCTCGGTCTTCGTCGGTGCCTACGTCATCGTCGGCCTCGGCCTGCCCGGCTACTGGGCCGGCGTCGTCTTCACCGTCAACGCCGTCGGGATCGTCCTGTTCGAGGTCCCGCTCAACATCCGCATGGCACGCGTCGGACACCTGGCGACCCTGCTGAGCGGCTACGCGCTCGCGGGCACCGGGTTCCTGCTCATGGCCCTGGCCGACACCGGGCCGGAACTGGTGCTCGCCACCCTCGTGTGGACGGCCGGGGAGATCGTCGTCTTCCCCGGACTGCTCGACTACGTCAGCCGGCTCTCCGGCCCGGCCGCCGACCGCAACATGGGCCTGTACTCCGGCGGCGTCAACCTGGCCTTCATCGCGGCCCCGCAACTCGCCCTGCACCTCTCGGCCCCCGGCCACCCGGGCGCCCCGTGGGCGGCCGCCGGCGCGGCGGTCTGCACCGCCTGCCTGCTGCTGCTCGCGGCCCGCACCAACCCGTACACCTGGCACAAGGAGGAACCGTGCTCAAGCGTGACCTGACCCCCTTCATCGGCGTCGAGTACAGCGGACTCACCCACGCCGAACTCACCCGCCCGGAGGTCTTCGCCGACGTCGTCGACTCCCTGAACCGGCGCGACCTCGTCGTCGTCCGCGGCATCGACCTCACCCCCCGGCAGCAGATCGGCCTCGCCGCCCGCATCGGCCGCCCCGTCCCCTTCCTCCTCGCCGACTGGCGCCACCCCGAGTTCGCCGAGATCCTCGTCTCCTCCAACGAGCGCAAGGACGGCCTGCCGGTCGGGATCGAGCGGGTCGGCCACTTCTGGCACCAGGACTCCTCCTTCGACGCCGACCCCTCCGCCTACACCGTGCTGCACGGCGTCCACGTGCCCGAGGACCACGGCCACACCGTCTTCGCCAGCGCCGCCGACGTCTACGACCGGCTGCCCGAGCAGTGGCGCACCCTCCTGGAGGACCGCGTCGGGCTGCACACCCTCACCAAGCAGCAGCGCATCGCCCCCGAGCACGTGGGCCTGTCCATCGCCGAGGTGCGGGCCCTCATCGCCCGCCAGTACCCGGCCGTCGAACACTCCGTCGTCCGCCGCGACCCGCACACCGGCCGCCGCTTCCTGTACGCCGCCCGCGCCTACATGGACCGGGTCGTCGGCCTCGACGCCAACGAGAACGAGGCGTTCTTCGACCTCGTCGACACCCTCCTGGCCGACCCCGACCGCACCTACACCCACCGCTGGACCCCGCACGACCTGCTCCTGTGGAAGACCGCCACCACCTACCACGTCGCCACCGACCTGCCGCCCGGCGTCTCCCGGACCGTCCACCGCGTCAGCGTCGCCGCCGCATGAGCGGGCCCCGGCACCCCGCCGCGCCCGTCGGCGTGATCGTCGACGGCTACTCGGTCGGCAAGTACCTGCCCGCGTCCTTCCGCAAGCTCGGCGCGGACGTCGTCCACCTCCAGAGCACCCCCGAGTTCCTGGACTGCGTACCCCCGCCGGACCTGCGCCCGTACCTGGCCAACGTGGTCCAGGACGCGGCCGATCCCGCCCGCACGGCGAAGGAGCTGGCCTCCTACCACCCGTGCGGGGTCCTGCCCGGCCAGGAGACCGGGGTCCCGCCGGCCGACCGGACGGCGGAACTGCTGGGCCTGCCCGGCAACCCGTCGGCCACCTCCGCGCTGCGCCGCGACAAGTACCGCATGATCGAGGCGCTGCGCGCCGCCGGCATCCGCTGCGCCGACCAGCTGAAGTCCGACGACGTGGAAGCGGTGCTCGCCTGGGCGTCGACCACCGGATACCCGGTCGTCGTCAAACCGCTCAGCTCGGCCTCCACGGACAAGGTCTCCGTCTGCCGCGGCCCGGACGACGTCCGCGCCGCGGCCGCCGAGATCCTCGGCAGCCGGGACATCTTCGGCCGGCACAACGACGAGGTGCTCGCGCAGTCCTTCCTGGACGGCACCGAGTACATCGTGGACGTCGTCAGGGGTCCCGGCGGCACACGGCACGTGTGCGGCGTCTGGCGCTACGACAAGACCCTCGTCGGAACCCGGCCGGTCTACGACCGGGACGTCCTGATCGACCCCGGCGCGCCGCAGGTCGAACCCCTCGTCACCTATCTGGACACCGTGCTCGACGCCCTGGACATCCGGTTCGGCGCCGCCCACGCGGAGATCATGATGACCGCCGCCGGGCCGGTGCTCGTCGAGGTGGGCGCGAGGCTCGACGGCATCATGGACCCGGGCCACCACGACTCCTGCCTCGACGGGAACCAGGCCGACCTGCTCGCACTCGCCTGCGTGCGCCCGGGGGAGTACCGGCGCGCGCACCCCGGCGACACCCTGTACCGCAAGCACCGCGAAGGCATGGTCGTCCACGTGCGGACCAGCCGCGGCGGCCTCGTCGAGGCCGTGGACGAGAACGCCCTGGCACGGATCCGCGCACTGGAAACGGTGCACCTGGCGGTGGTCCGGCTGGCCCCGGGCGACCGGATGCGGCCCACCACCGACCTGCTGTCCAGCCCGCTGCGCGTCTTCCTGACCGGCGACAGCCCGGAGGAGCTCCTCGCCGACCAGCGCCGCATCCGGCTGCTGGCCGACGACGTGTTCCACCTCGCCCCGAACTGACCGCGCCCGCGCCCGCGCCCGCACGCGCATGCCGGCGTGCGCCGTCCCACTCCCGAGGATTCCCATGGGTGTTGCCATCCGAGCCGACCTGGCCTCCGTCCCCGACTACAACATTCCCGGCACGGCGCCCGGCGCCATCCTGCTCAACTCCAACGAGGGGCCGCTGCCGCCCCCGCCCGCCGTGGTCGAAGCCATCACCCGGGCCGCCGTCGAAGGCCACCGCTACCCGCAGTGGTTCTCCGACACCCTGGTCGGGCGACTGGCCGACGAACTGGACGTCCCCGCGGAGGGCATCGCCGTCGGCTGCGGGTCGGTGAGCCTGTGCCGCGATCTCATCCAGGCGTTCTGCGGCCCGGGGGACGAAGTCCTGTTCGCCTGGCGCTCCTTCGACGCCTATCCGGTCTTCGCGAAGGTGTCCGGAGTGCGCGCCCGCACCGTCCCCCTGGACGCCGGACACCGGCACGACCTGGAGGCGATGCTCGCCGCCGTCACCCCCGCGACCCGCGTCGTCTTCGTCTGCAACCCCAACAACCCCACCGGGACGGCGGTCCGGGGCCGCGAACTGCGCGCGTTCCTCGACCGCCTACCGGCCCGCGTCCTGGTCGTACTGGACGAGGCGTACCGGGAGTTCGTCGACGATCCCGACGTGCCGGACGGGATCGCGCTGGCCCGCCACCGCCCGAACGTGGCGGTGCTGCGCACCTTCTCGAAGGCGTACGGGCTCGCCGGCGTGCGCATCGGGTACTGCGTGGCCGCGCCGGCCGTGGTGTCGGCCGTCCACAAGGTGTCCGTCCCCTTCGCGGTCAGCAGGCTCGCCCAGGCGGCCGCCCTCGCCGCGCTCGACCGCCCCGACGAGGTGCGCGCGCGCTCCGCCGCGATCGTGCGCGAACGGCGGCGCCTGGAGTCCCTGTTGACCCGGCACGGCCATGAAGTGACCCCTTCGCAGGCCAACTTCGTGTGGCTGCCCCTGGGGGAGGAGGCCGCCGGCTTCGCCGACTTCTGTGCCCGCCACGGCGTGCTCGTCCGGGCCTTCCCCGGCGACGGGGTCCGCGCCACCGTCGGCCTGCCGGAGGAGAACGACGCCTTCCTCCGCGCGGCCGACCGCTACCGGGCGACCGCTTTGCGGCCCCAGGCCGTCGGCAGGCCCGGGGACGGTCCGGTGCACCGGCGCGAATCCAGGTAGCGCACGGCCTCGTCGATCTGCGCGTGGGGCGCGCGCTGCCGCCAGCGGGTGCGGGGTCCACCCCGATGGGGGAAGCTGGGATGGTCGCAGCGCCGGCGGCCGGCGGCGCGGGCGGAGTGGCGAGGAAGGTCTGTCGTGAACGTTTCAGCAGGTGGGCGGCGTGCACGCGCATCCCGGCGCGGGGTGCGGACGGGCGCCGCCCTGCTGTGCGCCGTGGCTCTGGCGGTGGCCGTTCCGGCGTCCGCGCACGCGGGCGGGACGTCGGCCCGGATCCTGGAGCCGGGCGACCCGGTCGTGGTCGTGGACTGCTTCGACCAGGCGCAGATGCGCCCCGCGGAATACCTCCTTGCCTGCGGCGACGGGAACAACCGCCTCGTCGGGCTCCGATGGGACTCCTGGGGGTCGAGGACCGCCACGGCCACCGGTACCGACATGGTCAACGACTGCCGCCCCTACTGCGCGGCCGGCCGTTTCCACGGCTACCCGGTGACGGTGACCTTGGGCAGCCCGCAGGCCTGGCCGGAGCACCCCGATGTCCAGCGCTTCACCACGATCCGGCTGCTCTACACCGACACGGCACCGGACCCGGTCCCCAAGCACGTGACCTACAAGCTCGTGTGGTGACGCGGCCCTCAGCCGGCGTCGACCACCAGGTCCGCGCGCCCGGCGCCCGGGGCGATCAGCCGGGCGTTCGCCTCGTCCGAGCGGGCCACCCACGCCCGGGCGGACGACGGGTCCTTGCCGTGGCGCACGTGCCGGTCGACCAGGCGCCCGACGCGCAGGGCCTCGTCCGGGGCGAGGTACCAGGCTTCGTCCAGCAGTGGCCGTACCGCCGCCCACGCTCCCGCGTCGTGCAGCAGGTAGTTCCCCTCGGTGATCACCAGCGGTACGGCCGGGGCGACGGGAACGCTGCCCGCGACCGGCTCCTCCAGGGAGCGGTCGAAGGCGGGCGCGTACACCGTGGCCCCGTCGGGGCTGCGGAGCCGGCGCAGCAGGGCGACGTACCCGGCGGCGTCGAAGGTGTCGGGAGCGCCCTTGCGGTCGGCCAGCCCCAGCCGGGCCAGCTCGGCCCCGGCGAGGTGGAACCCGTCCATCGGGACGACCACGGCCGTCCCCGGCCCGAGCGCTACGGCGAGCCGGGCGGCGAGCGTCGACTTCCCGGCCCCCGGCGGCCCGGCGATGCCGAGGATCCGCCTGCGGCCCGCGACGGCCAGCCTGCCCGCCCTTGCCACCAGCTCCGCCGTCATATCCGCCTCCGTCGTGTTCCGCACGTGCGTATCCTGCCCGACCCGCGGCCCGGCCCGACGACCACGGGCACGGTCGTCGGGCCGGGCCGCGGATGTCAGCCCTCGGCGCCGTCCAGGGCGGTGTCGGGGATCCAGGAGCCGTGGAGTCCGGCCCCGACCCGGTGGGGCAGGTGGACGGTGGCGATGCGGTCGAGGCCGGAGGCGTCGAGGACCAGGAGCTGCGAGGCGTCCTGCTTCAGGTCGGAGACGACGGTCAGGAGGTAGCCCTCGTCCTCGCCCGAGGCGCCGGCCGCCGGGACGAAGACCGCCTCGCTCGGCATGCGGGCGTCGCCGACCTGGTGGATGCGGCGGGCGCCGGTCGTGCGGTCGTACTTGACGATGCCGTAGCCCCCGAAGCCCTTCTCGTCGGGGAAGGCGATGGCGTACTGGTAGCGGTTCTCGGCGCCCAGGTACTCCTCGTTGAGGGTCGGGAACTCCACCGCGAGGTCGTCGATGATGCGCTCGTCGACGGTGCCGGAGGCCATGTCGAGCACCCAACGGCGGGTGTAGGAGCGGGAGACGGGCTCGGTGCCCCGACCGGGCGCGCCGATCCACCAGTTCCAGGACAGCCGGAATCCCTCGCGGTCCACGGTGGGGCCCTCCAGGACGATGCGGCCCTGGCCGTCCTCGTAGGCGTTGGACACGTGGAGCATGTTGCCCGGTTCGATGGAGAACCAGCGGATGCGGCCCGCGCCGTCCTCGCCGCGCGGCATGACGCCGATGCGCGAGAGCTGCCGGTCGCTCCAGCCGTAGGGGATGCCGGAGTGGTCGGCCGGGTCGAAGGTGACGTTGCCCTCGACGAAGACCACGTGCCGGCGGGTGAGGGCGAAGTCGTGCTTGAGGGAGGCGGTCGCTCCCGGGACCTCGGCGCTGTGGACGATCTCGCCCTTGGCGTCGGCGACGTGGTGCACCAGGAAGGGCGGGAACGGCGAGGACCCGAAGAAGTGGAGCTCGCCGGTGACCGGGTCCTCCTTGGGGTGCGCGGTCATCGCCGTGCGCAGTTTGCCGTCGAAGTCGTACGCGCCGACGGTCTCCAGCTCGCGGGTGAGCTCGAAGGGGAGGTTCGCCTCGCAGAGGGCGAGCAGGCGTCCGGCGTGTTCCATGATGTGGGTGCCGGCGGTGCTGGCCGTCAGATCGGGGCCGTTCTCCGTCATGTACGGGGCCCCGTCCAGCGCGGGGGTGCGCACCCAGCGGTTGCGGTACCACTCGGCGCGGCCCTCGCGCAGCCGGATCCCGTGGACCATGCCGCTGCCCTTGAACCAGTGCGTCGGGCTGACCCCGGGCTTGGGGTTGTGGCCGTTGCGGAGCAGGCGGCCGGTCAACTCGGGCGGCAGGGTGCCCTCGACGGTGAGGCCGGTGGCGGTGACCTCGTCGGTGACGGGGGTGTAGTGGCCGTTCAGGTACGGCTGGTCGGCAGTCACGGCGGAACCTCTTTCGGTGGGATTTCGAGGGGGTGTGGCGGTGCTGCGGCGGACCCCCGGCTGTCATACACCTCCGCTGGCGCCGACGGCCGTCTAGGTGTAGACGCAGCACGGCCTCCGAAGTCACCCGGCAGCACTCAGCTGAGCCGAAACCGCCCCCCGAGGCCTTGTGGGGCCCGGGGGGCTCCGCCCGGGCCCCACAAGGCCTCGGGGGGCGGTTTCGGCTCAGCTGAGTGCTGCCGGGTGACTTCGGAGGGTAATCGTGTCGCGGCAATGCACGCAGCGGGCTTTACGAAGGGTTATGGTGGAACCCCCCCCTCGGGCCGGTCCGTATCCCCCCCACGGACCGGCCCGTTTTTCATGCCCCGGGCACGGCGGGCGAATCCGCAGGTCAGCCCCGCTGGGCCCAGATGTTGGCGCCGGGGGTGGACACCGCGAAGGAGTCGATCTCCTTCAGGTCCTGCTCCGACAGCGGTGCGCCGGACAGGGAAGCCACGTTCTCCTCGAGCTGCTTGACGCTCGAAGCGCCGATCAGCGCCGACGTCATCCGCTCGTCCCGCAGCACCCAGTTCAGCGCCAGCTGCGCCAGCGTCTGGCCGCGCCGCGCCGCGATGTCGTTCAGCCCGTTCAGCCGGCGGACGACGTCCTGCGACAGCAGGTCCGGGTTCAGGGACTTGCCCTGCGTGGCCCGAGAGCCCTCCGGGATGCCCTTGAGGTACTTGCCGGTGAGCAGGCCCTGCGCGAGCGGCACGAAGGAGATGCAGCCCATGCCGGCCTCCTCCAGGGTGTCCAGCAGGCCGTCCTCCTCCGTCCAGCGGTTGATCATGGAGTAGGAGGGCTGGTGGATGAGGGGGCGCACGCCCATCTCCCGCAGCAGCCGGGCCGCCTCCGCCGTCTGCTCCGCGGTGTACGAGGACACGCCCACGTACAGCGCCTTGCCCTGCTGGACCGCGGACGCGAGCGCGCCCATGGTCTCCTCCAGCGGGGTCTCCGGGTCGAAGCGGTGCGAGTAGAAGACGTCGACGTAGTCGACGCCCATCCGCTTCAGCGAGGCGTCCAGCGAGCCGAGCAGGTACTTGCGGCTGCCCCACTCTCCGTACGGACCCGCGTGCATCAGGTAGCCGGCCTTGGTGGAGAGGACCAGCTCCTCGCGGTGGGACGCGAAGTCCTGCGCGAAGATCTTGCCGAAGTTCAGCTCGGCCGAGCCGGGGGGCGGTCCGTAGTTGTTCGCGAGGTCGAAGTGGGTGACGCCGAGGTCGAAGGCGCGCCGCAGGATCGCCCGCTGGGACTCCAGGGACGCGTCGTCGCCGAAGTTGTGCCAGAGGCCGAGCGAGATCGCGGGGAGCTTGAGGCCGCTGCGGCCGGTGCGCCGGTACTCCATGGAGTCGTAGCGCGCGGGCTCTGCCCGATAGGGATTGTTTTCAGTCACGTTGTCCTCCCTATCACGGACTTGTGACAGGACCGAGTTGGGTACCGGATCCCGCCGCGCAGTAATGTGGCGGACCTGGGGGGACCGCATTCCGCATCGGGGGAATCGCTCGGAGGGGCTGGAAGATCGTGAAGCTGCGCGACCTGGTACGCCGTCCTGTGTACAGGCTCTACGCACGCCGGGTGGAAGGCCGCATCGACCATGACGAGACGCCCAAGCACATCGGCGTCATTCTGGACGGGAACCGCCGCTGGGCGAAGGCGTCCGGGGGCACCACGGAACAGGGCCACCAGGCCGGGGCCGACAAGATCTCCGAGATGCTGGGCTGGTGCACCGAGACGGACGTCGAGGTCGTCACCCTGTGGATGCTCTCCACGGACAACCTGGACCGGCCCGAGGTCGAGCTCCGCCCGCTGCTCAACATCATCGAGAACACGGTCCGCGGCCTCGCCGCCGACGGCCGCTGGCGGGTCCACCACGTGGGCAACCTCGACATCCTGCCCGCCGGGACGCAGAACGTCCTGAAGGAGGCCGAGGAGGCCACCCGCGGAGTCGACGGGATACTCGTCAACGTCGCCGTCGGCTACGGCGGCCGCCAGGAGATCGCGGACGCCGTCCGCTCGCTCCTGCTGGAGCACGCCACCAAGGGCACCTCCTTCGAGGAGCTCGCCGAGATCCTCGACATCGACCACATCGCCGAGCACCTCTACACGCGCGGCCAGCCCGACCCGGACCTCGTGATCCGCACCAGCGGCGAGCAGCGGCTGTCCGGATTCATGCTGTGGCAGAGCGCGCACTCCGAGTACTACTTCTGCGAAGTCTTCTGGCCCGCCTTCCGCAAGGTCGATTTCCTGCGGGCCCTGCGCGACTACGCGGCCCGCCACCGGCGCTACGGCTCCTGAGCCCTCCCGCGGGTCCCGGGCACGCCGTCGTACGGCACCTGACCTGCGAATCTCTGATACCCCCTCGGCACCTCACGGCGCGCCCGGACCCGTCCGCGGCGCGCCGTCCCCGTGCTCCCGTACGCCGCTGCGCCGCTTCGGGGCCCCTGCGCGCAAGGCCTTCACCAGGGATTCACCGAGCGTCCGTCATATGCCATGGCATGGCCGGTCCCAATCGGGGAATACCCCTTGCAGGTCGATGCCCGATCCACGGGTGTCGAGTCTCAGCGGACGGCATGGGGTCGTCCGCCCGGGAGGCCCTTTGCACCAGGACGAGCGTGCGGTTCGCACGGACGGAGTGGAGGGCCGGGAGTCGGCCCGCGCATGGGTGCCGATGACCGGTCCGGTCTTCATGGCCCGACCTCTTCCGAGGGGGTACGTCCTTCCGTGGTGACCAGCACAAAGAGCCGCCTGCCCGACAGGCGGACCTACGTCCTCGACACCAGCGTCCTGCTGGCAGACCCCAACGCGATCACCCGCTTCGACGAGCACGAGGTCGTGCTCCCGATCGTGGTGATCACCGAGCTGGAGGCAAAGAGGCACCATCCCGAACTCGGCTACTTCGCCCGTCAGGCCCTGCGCCTGCTCGACGACTTCCGGGTTCGCTACGGACGCCTCGACGCACCCATCCCGCTGGGCGATCTGGGCGGCACCCTGCGTGTCGAGCTCAACCACTCCGACCAGAGCGTCCTTCCCGCCGGCTTCCGACTGGGGGACAACGATTCGCGGATCCTCGCGGTCGCCCGCAATCTGCAGGCCGAGGGATACGACGTCACGGTCGTCTCGAAGGACCTCCCGCTGCGCATCAAGGCCTCCTCCGTGGGGCTGATGGCCGAGGAGTACCGCGCGGAGCTCGCCATCACCGATGCCGGCTGGACCGGCATGAGCGAGCTGGCGCTCTCCGGGGAGCAGGTCGACCTCCTCTACTCCGAGGAGCGCCTCTACGTACCGGAGGCGGCGGAACTGCCCGTGCACACCGGGCTGGTCATCCAGTCCGAGCGTGGCAAGGCGCTGGGCCGGGTCGCCGCCGACGGGAACGTACGGCTCGTCAAGGGCGACCGGGAGGCCTTCGGACTGCACGGCCGCAGCGCCGAGCAGCGGATCGCGCTCGACCTCCTGCTCGATCCGGAGATCGGGATCATCTCGATGGGCGGCCGGGCCGGCACCGGAAAATCGGCGCTGGCGCTGTGCGCGGGCCTGGAGGCCGTCCTGGAGCGGAGGCAGCATCAGAAGGTGATGGTCTTCCGGCCGCTGTACGCGGTCGGCGGCCAGGACCTCGGCTACCTGCCCGGGGACGCCTCCGAGAAGATGAGCCCGTGGGCGCAGGCCGTCTTCGACACCCTCTCGGCGGTCGCCGGGCGCGCGGTCATCGAGGAGGTGCTGAACCGCGGGATGCTGGAAGTCCTGCCGCTCACGCACATCCGGGGCCGTTCGCTGCACGACGCCTTCGTGATCGTGGACGAGGCGCAGTCGCTGGAGCGCAATGTCCTGCTGACCGTTCTGTCCCGGATCGGGGCCAATTCGCGGGTCGTTCTGACCCATGACGTGGCCCAGCGGGACAACCTGCGGGTCGGCCGCTACGACGGAGTCGTCGCCGTGGTCGAGAAGCTGAAGGGGCATCCGCTCTTCGCGCACGTCACGCTCACCCGCTCGGAGCGCTCCCCGATCGCCGCGCTCGTCACCGAGATGCTGGAGACCCTGTAGTTCGAAAAAGGGTAAAAACCCCATAGCGGGAAGGCGAGTTGGCGCCGCCCGGCAAAGGCCCAGGAGCCTAGCCGGGCGGCGCCTTCGTGCACAGGGCTTTGGCGAAAACAACGGTGACGTGCCTGGTGTGACCTTTCCCACGCAACGGAGAATTGCCCTGCGGCGTCGAGGTCCGGCAGAGTCTGTTTTCCGTCAGGCCCCGCATACGGCACACCTGTATCTCCCGTGAGATGCGCGCAGCACCACTAACTCCACAACTGATCGCCGTATGCCGCCCGGAGCAACACGAGGCACTCCCGCGAGGGAGTCGCCCACGGGCCCGCGTCTCCAGTGACCGAACCATCATGGAGGCCAGTGTCGAGGGGCACTCTTGCGCCCGCCCGGTCACTGCGGACGCTGCTGGAAGGACACCGTGTGAGCCGGATCTCGGTTCGGGGATTCGCTGTGGCTTCGGCCACGGCGGTCACCACCGTCGGCGCAGTCGTGGGCGTTGCCACCGGCGACCCCGCCTCGAACGATCTCGAGACGACCGCGTCCGGGACGACTCTCCTCACTGACATCCCGGTCGGCGACCAGGCTCAGGTCCAGAACGCGTCCCTGACGCAGCAGGCCGACGCCATCGCCCACGCCGCCGACGCCGACGCCAAGCGCTCGGCGGAGGAGTCCGCCCGCGTCCAGGCCGCCCAGGACGCCAAGGCGAAGAAGGCCGACGCGCAGAAGGCCGCCGACGAGAAGGCGAAGAAGGAGCGCGACGAGAAGGACCAGGCTGCCAGCCGTTCCGCCTCCCGCGACGGGGCCGACTTCGCGCCCCAGAGCTCCTACACGGTCGCCCAGGTCAAGGCCATCGCCCAGCAGATGGTCCCGGCGGGGCAGTTCCAGTGCTTCTCCAAGATCATCAACCAGGAATCGACCTGGAACTACCTGGCCGTGAACAAGTCCTCGGGCGCCTACGGCCTCGTCCAGGCCCTGCCCGGTTCGAAGATGGCCTCGGCCGGCGCCGACTGGCGCACCAACCCCGCCACCCAGATCGAGTGGGGTCTGAACTACATGAACGTCCGCTACGGCAGCCCGTGCGGAGCCTGGAACTTCCACCAGGCCAACGGCTGGTACTAGTCACGGCATGCGAGGCGCACCCGCGCCTCAACCCCGCGGAGCCCCGCACCGTCCTACGGTGCGGGGCTCCGCGCGTGTACGGTCTTTCGAGGTGTGTCCGGGTATGCGGTGCGGTGCGGAGCGGGGGGAAGGGAACGACATGGCGAAGACGGCAGGATGGATCGGCCGGCTCGGGAACAGGCTGAGCCGCGTGGAGGCGCGACTCGCGGAGCGCCGCGCCGAAGTCGAGGCCGAGACCTCCGGGAACCTCGGTGACCTGCCGGCCCGCCCCGCGGGCCGCGCGACCACCGCGGCCGCGGGCTCCACGGCCGCCGAGGGGCCCGGAGTCCCCGGCGCCGCGGCCTCCGCGCCCGGCGCGTCCGAGCCCACGGGCGGCGGGCACGCGCAGGCCCCCGCCGCGGCCCACTCCGCCCCGGTCCGCCCCGAACCGGTCGACGTCATCCCGTGGGGCCTGCGCGTGGCCGCCGAGGCGAGCTGGCGGCTGCTGCTCCTCGCCGGGATGGTCTGGATCCTGATGAGGGTGATCAGCGAAGTCCGCCTGGTCGTCCTCGCCTTCGCCGCCGCCCTCCTGGTCACGGCCATGCTCCAGCCCTTCGTGGTCCGACTGCGCCGCCTCGGCATGCCGCGCGGGCTGGCCACCGCCGGCACCGCGATCCTCGGCTTCGTGGTCATCGGGCTCGTCGGGTGGTTCGTGGTCTGGCAGGTCATGGACAACCTAGACCAGCTCTCCGACCGGCTCCGCGACGGCATCAACGAGCTCAAACTCGCGGCACTGGACAGTCCGTTCCACGTGACCGAGAAGCAGATCAACGACATCGCGAAGAACCTCAGCGAGACCATCGGCACCAACACCGAGCAGATCACCTCCGCCGGCCTGCAGGGCGTGACGGTCCTCGTCGAAGTGCTGACGGGCATGCTCCTCGCGATGTTCTCCACGCTCTTCCTGCTCTACGACGGCAAGCGCATCTGGACCTGGTCCCTGGGCCTGCTCCCCGCGGCCGCCCGCCCCGGCGTCGCCGGCGCCGGTCCGCGCGCCTGGCGCACGCTGACCGCGTACGTGCGCGGCACGGTCCTCGTCGCGCTGATCGACGCCATCTTCATCG
Source organism: Streptomyces sp. ICC1 (assembly GCF_003287935.1). GTDB lineage: Bacteria > Actinomycetota > Actinomycetes > Streptomycetales > Streptomycetaceae > Streptomyces > Streptomyces tritrimontium. The sequence goes on along the minus strand of NZ_CP030287.1, from coordinate 5,192,594 downwards.
GCCTCGGGCTGTACTTCCTCGACGTCACGATGGCCGTGCCGCTCGCCGTCTTCATCTTCCTGTTCGCCTTCATCCCCCTCGTCGGCGCGGTGATCTCCGGCGCCCTCGCCGTGGTCGTGGCGCTGGTCACCCAGGGGCCGTTCATCGGGCTGATGGTGCTGCTGGTGGTCCTGGCGGTGCAGCAGATCGAGGGGCACGTCCTCCAGCCCTTCATCCTGGGCCGGGCGGTACGCGTCCACCCGCTCGCGGTGGTGCTGTCGGTGGCGGCCGGCGGCCTGATCGCGGGCATCGGCGGAGCGGTGGTCGCCGTCCCGCTGGTCGCCGTCACCAACACGGTGGTCGGCTACCTGCGGGCCTACTCCCGCGAGCAGTTCCACCACGGGATCGCCCCGGTCGGCCCCGCGCCGCACGGGGCGACGGCCCTGGGCAGCCCGGTTCCTTCCGACATGGGGGAGACGCGAACAGGTGATAACCGAGCCTGAGTTCGACGGCGGGAGCTCCGGTTCGCCGGAGCCCCCCGGGCTGCCCGAGGCCTACGAGGAGGGCCCGGGCCCGCTCCGCCGGCCCTGGCGGTGGGCGCTGGGCGGGGCCCTGCTCGCCTCCGCGCTGTGGGCGGGAGCCTGGGGGGCCGTGGCCCCGCAGGACGGCCGGCCGCCGCTGCGGTACGCGCTGCCGATGAGCCTGTGCGACGAGGCGAAGCTGCCCGCACTGGCCCGGCTGGCCGAGACCGCCGGATGGGAGTACACCCCGAGGCTCTGGGAGCACCCGGGCGTGGACCAGGCGCTCTGCATGCTGAGCACACCGCGCGGCGGCTCGCAGGAACCCCCGGCCGCGCCCTCGCTCGCGTACGAGGTCCAGGTCTCGGTGACGCTGCACAAGCTGACCGACCCCGCCCCGGAGTTCGGCGCGGATCCCGGGGGGATCGGCTGGATCGGGACGGTCCGGTCGGACCCCCGCTCGGTGCCGGGGCTCGGCGAGCGGGCCCTGATCACGGAGGCGGAGTACGGCAAGTGGTGGCGGCTGACCGTGCTCGACGGGGGCGCGGTGTTCACCATGGACGTCTCGGTGTGGACGGACACCGGGGACGACGGCCGGGTGGTCGAGGGCGAAGGGCCCCTGCCGGAGCCGCCGAAGCCCGACACCGACGCGCTCCAGGCTGCGATGATCGACGACATGCACACGCTGATGAAGGTGTTGCGCGGCTAGTCGGGGGGCGGGGAGATGATCGGCGAGCCGGAGATGGTCGAGGGGGACTGGGAGACCGCGGGGCGGCCGGGCGGCGCGGTCCCGGAGTCGGAGGGTCCGCGCGAGCGGGCGCGGGGCCCGCGCACACCGTGGCGGTGGGCGCTGGGCGGGGCGGTGGCGGTCTCGGCGGTGTGGGCGGGCGCGCTCGCCGCGCAGGACGGCCTCGCGGGTGCACCGCGCATCGGCTACCGGCACTCCGCGGACCTGTGCAAGGAGACCCGCTTCGAGGTGCTCGGCCAGGCCGTGGGCCAGGGCTTCGAGGGATTCCAGAGCAGTGAGGGCGCGCACCCCGCGCGGGACTGGGCGTACTGCGGGGCCGACATGCGCTACGAGGAAGGGTCCGTCATGTACGGGGCCCAGGTGCTGGTCGAGCTGCACAAGAAGGGCGGCCCCGGGGAGGAGTTCGCCACCGGCCCGGCGATGGATCCGGGGACCCGGCTGGACCTGGCGGAGCGCCGCGAGGTGGCGGGCCTCGGCGACCGGGCGGTGCTCGACCGCTTCTACGGGAGCGGCGGCGAGCGGCTCATGGTGCTCGACGGGGCGGCGGTCTTCACGATCACCGTGGAGTGGTACCGGGCGGCCCCGGGCGAGCCCCGAGACACCGGCGCGGGCGTCGACGAGGACGCGGTCCACGCGGCGATGATCGAGGACGTGCGGGCGCTGATGGCGAAGCTGCGGCGGTAGCGGTAGCGGTAGCGGTAGCGGCAGCGGCAGCGCGGGCGAGGGTGCGGGTGCGGGGCCCGTCCAGACGGGCGGAGGGGCCCCGCGACCGGAGTCGCGGGGCCCCTCCGTTTCCGTACGGGGGTGTCACTCGCCCGCGAGGACCGCTTCGGAGTCGAGGGTGACGGCCACGGCCTGGATCACCGAGGCGATCTTGAAGGCCTCCTGGACCGTCTCGCGGTCGACGCCGGCCTTGCGCAGGACCTGCTCGTGCGAGTCCAGGCACTGGCCGCAGCCGTTGACCGCGGAGACGGCGAGCGACCACAGCTCGAAGTCGACCTTCTCCACGCCGGGGTTGCCGATGACGTTCATCCGCAGGCCCGCGCGCAGCGTGCCGTACTCCGGGTCGGAGAGCAGGTGGCGCGTGCGGTAGAAGACGTTGTTCATCGCCATGATCGCGGCGGCGGCCTTGGCCGCGGTGTACGCCTCCGGCGACAGCGCGGCCTTCGCCTCCGGCTCCAGCTCACGCAGGACGCGCGGGGAGCGGGCGGCGATCGCGCAGGACAGGACCGTGCCCCACAGCTGCTGCTGCGAGAGCGTGTCCTGGTTGCCGATGACCGAACCCAGGTTCAGCTTCAGGTCCTTGGCGTAGTCCGGTATGGCGGACTTCAGGGAGTCGAGGGACATCGCTCACTCACCGGCCAGCAGCGCGCCGGCGTCGATGGTGCTGTCGCCCTTGGTCCAGTTGCAGGGGCACAGCTCGTCGGTCTGCAGGGCGTCGAGGACCCGCAGGACCTCCTTGGGGTTACGGCCCACGGAACCGGCGGTCACCATGGAGAACTGGATCTCGTTGTTCGGGTCCACGATGAAGACGGCGCGCATCGGGAGGCCGTCCGAGCCGAGGATGCCGAGGTCGGCGCAGAGCTCGCGCTTGATGTCGGACATCATCGGGAAGGGCAGGTCGCGCAGGTCGGCGTGGTCCTTGCGCCAGGCGTGGTGCACGTACTCGGAGTCGAGCGAGAAGCCGAGGATCTGGGCGTCGCGGTCGGCGAACTCCTCGTTCAGCTTGCCGAACGCGGCGATCTCGGTCGGGCACACGAACGTGAAGTCGAGCGGCCAGGAGAACACGATCTTCCACTTGCCCTCGTAGGTCTTGTGGTCGATCTGCGAGAACTCAGCCCCGGCCTCGAGCGAGACGCAAGCGGTCAGGTCGTAGGTGGGGAACTGGTCGCCGACAGTGAGCACGTGCTCTCCTTGCGGAAAGGAAAGTGACCCTTTTGGGGGCTTTCCGAGGGGGTTGGACTGATCTCACATGCTGACACAGCTGCATTGATTGCGGAAATAGCTACTCTTGTGATGAGTGATCGGAGGTGCCTATCAGTGGCTGTGAGTCACAGGGGAGCGAAGCAGGCGACGCTCGCGCAACTGCGGGCCTTCGCCGCCGTCTCCGAGTACCTGCACTTCAGGGACGCGGCCGCGGCCATCGGCATGAGCCAGCCCGCGCTCTCCGGAGCCGTCTCGGCCCTGGAGGAGGCGCTCGGCGTCCAGCTGATCGAGCGGACCACGCGCAAGGTGCTGCTCTCGCCCGCGGGTGAGCGGATCGCGGTCCGCGCGCGGGCCGTGCTCGACGCCATGGGCGGGCTGCTGGAGGAGGCCGAGGCGGTGCGCGCCCCCTTCACCGGGGTGCTGCGGCTCGGAGTCATCCCCACGGTGGCCCCGTACCTGCTGCCGACCGTGCTCGGGCTCTTCCACCGGCGCTACCCCCGCCTCGACCTCCAGGTGCACGAGGAGCAGACGGCCTCGCTGCTGGAGGGGCTGGCCGGCGGCCGGCTCGACCTGCTGCTGCTCGCCGTGCCGCTCGGCGTCCCGGGAGTCACCGAACTGCCCCTCTTCGACGAGGATTTCGTGCTGCTCGTACCCCGCGAGCACCCGCTCGCCGGGCGTCGGGACATCCCGCGCGGGGAGCTGCGCGGCCTGCACCTGCTCCTCCTCGACGAGGGCCACTGCCTGCGCGACCAGGCCCTCGACATCTGCCGGGACGCGGGGCGCACCACGGGGGCGGACGTCACCACCACCGCGGCCGGGCTGTCCACCCTCGTACAACTGGTCGCCGGGGGGCTCGGCGTCACGCTGCTGCCGCGCACCGCGCTCCGGCTGGAGACCACCCGCAACGAACAGCTGGCCACCGGGTACTTCGCCGAGCCCGCGCCCTCGCGCAGGATCGCCCTGGCCATGCGCACGGGAACGGCCCGGCAGGAGGAGTTCCGGGCCGTCGCCGACGCGCTGCGCGAGGCCATGCGCCCGCTCCCCGTCTGGCTGACCGACTAGTGCTGTGACCGGGAAGGTCCGCCGGGCCGCAGGCGTACGGGGCTGCCGGCTATTCCGTGCGCAGGCCGTCCGGGCGCATCAGCCGCAGCAGCGGCGGCAGGCTGAGCAGGGTCACCAGGACGGCCACGCCGCCGCCGATGCCGGCCATCGTCGCGACCGGGGCCCAGTCGATCCGCACCGGGACGGCCGCCATCCGCATCAGCACGGCGCCGAGCGTCAGCCCGACCGCCGAGGCCAGGACCAGGCCCAGGCCGATCGGCAGGGCCGTCTGCCAGAGCACCGACAGGCTCAGCGTGGAGCGCTTGGTGCCGAAGGCGACCAGCGCCGACAGCAGCTTCCCGCGCTCGCGCAGCTGCTCCAGCTGGGAGACCAGCAGGCTGGCGCCGATCAGCAGCAGCACGGCCGTCGCGCCGAAGAGCAGCCCGGTGCGAATGGTCGCGTAGCCACTGTCCTGCCGGGTGGACTGGTGCGTCATGATCATGGCGAGCGGGGCCGCCTTGAAGGCGGCCGTCCGCGCCTTGTCCATGGCGTCCGGCACCGACGGGTCCAACTGCACGTACACGTGCGGCCAGCGGTCGTCGGGCACGGCCTTCGGCGCGACCGAGGGGGTCACCAGCAGTCCGCCGCGCAGGTCGCCCGTCGGGTCCGGGCGGTTGGTGACCGGGCGGGCGCCGGCCGGGAAGGTCCACCGGGCGGGCTCGGACGCGCCGTCCTCGCCGGTCGGGCCCGGGCCGAGGCCGACCCAGAGCGTGTCCCCGGGCCGGGCCGTGGGCTGGGGCACCCCGCCCTTCAGGGCGGGCGAGTCCGTGATCACGAAGGCGTCGCCGTCCCGGCAGGGTTCGACGGCCGCGTACTCGCGCAGGGCATCGCAGCTGCCCACGGTCACCTGGACCAGGTCGTCCGCCGCGGGAAGCCGGTGCGCGGCCTTGAAGGAGGCGGGCGCGACGACCTTGGCGACTCCCTCGGCCCCGGAGACCGCCCGGGCGGCGGCGTCGACCGCCGCCCGGTCGGTCGGGGGCATGACGATCGAGATCGCCGCGCGGGCCGGGTCCTGCCCGGTCCGCGTCGTGTAGTCGCCCTCGACGCCCGCGAAGAGCATCTGGAGGGCGATGGCCCCGGCCACGGCCACCGCGATGCCGTTGACGAGGCGGGCCGCGCCGCCGCTGGAGACCTGGAGCCGGCGCACGGCGAGCTGCCAGGACACCGGCCCGCCGGACAGTCGGGAGACGACGCGCTCCAGCAGCCAGGGGAGCAGCGCGGTGATCCCGACGAGCAGCAGCACCACGCCGGCGCTGACCTGCCACCGGTTGAAGTCCCCGTGGCGGGTGCCGTGCCCGGTCATCGGGGCCAGCAGGCCGAGCCCGCCGAGCGGCAGCAGCAGCCGCCACCAGACGCGGCGCCTGCCCGGCCGGGCGGTGTGGACCACGCCCAGCGGCTCGATGACGACACCGCGCAGGGCGAACAGGGTCACGGCGACGGCCGCGGCGGGCACCGCGAGCGCCACCAGTACGGCCAGCCACGGCGCGGGGTCGAGGTCCGCGGGGAAGACGCTGCGCTGGTGGAGGGTGACGCCGCCGACCAGCCGGCGGCCGATGAGGAAGAAGCCCGCGCCCAGCCCGAGCCCGACCACGGATCCGGCCAGGGCTTCGCCGGCCGCGATCCGGCGGACCATGCGGCCGTCGGCGCCGACCAGGCGCAGCGTCGCGAGCCGGCGGTCGCGCCGCTCCCCGCCGAAGCGGACGGCGGCGGCGATGAACACGGTGACGGGCATCAGCAGGGCCACGAAGGTCAGCACGACCAGGAGCGTCAGGACCGGGTCGAGCTCGCGCTGCCCGATGTGCCGGTTGAAGCCGAGCACCCGCTGGGCCCGGTGGTCCTCGGGCCCGGTGATCTCCAGGTCGCCCTTGCCGGCGTAGAAGTACAGCTCGCCCGGCCCGGTCAGGCCGGCGTCGCCGATGATCCGGGTGGGCTTCCAGGCGTCGAAGCGCTCGCGCAGCAGCGCGCCGTCGGACGATGCCAGCAGCCTCTTCAGGGCCGGGGAGACGGCCATCTCGCCGGGGGCGGGCACCGATTGAAGTCCGGGCGGCACCGGCGCGTCGGGGCCCTCCGCCAGCAGGAACCTGCCGTCGACGTCCCTGTTCTTGTACATCTGGTTCGCGTTGGCGACGAGCAGCGTGTCGCGGCCGGGCGCCGTGCCGACGGGCGCGGGCATGTAGAAGCGCGCCTCCCCGCGGTCGCCGCGGGTGGCCAGCGCGCCCGGTATCGCGGTGCTGATGAGCAGCAGCGCGACGCCGAGTCCGACGCCCACGCCGGTGAGCAGGGTGCGGGTCCAGCCCTCGCGGCCGCCGCCGAAGGCGAAGCGGACGCCCATGGCGAGGTCCCGGAGCCATGACGATGACGCGGACGCGCTCATGCGATCCACTCCATGTCGCGGGAGCGTCCGTCGCGTACGACGATCTCGCGGTCGGAGTACGCGGCCACGCGGGTCTCGTGCGTGACCAGGACGACGGCGGCGCCGGTGGACCGGGCGGCCTCGGTGAGCAACCGCATCACCAGCTCGCCGTTGAGGGAGTCGAGGGCGCCGGTGGGCTCGTCGGCGAAGACCAGCCGGGGCGAGGTGACGAGGGCCCGGGCGACGGCGACGCGCTGGCCCTGGCCGCCCGAGACCTCGCCGGGGCGCTTGCGGCCGAGGTCGTCGACCCGGAGCCGCTCCATCCAGTGCAGGGCGGTGCGCTCGGCTTCCTTGCGCTTGACCCCGGTCAGGCGCAGGGGCAGGGCCACGTTCTCCAGGCAGGTCAGCTCGGGCACGAGCTGGCCGAACTGGAAGACGAAGCCGAACTCGCTGCGGCGCAGGGCGCTGCGCTCGGCGTCCTTCATGGCGGAGAGCCTGCGGCCGGCGTAGGTGATGGTGCCGGAGTCGGGGGTGACGATCCCGGCGAGGCAGTGCAGCAGGGTGGACTTGCCGGAGCCGGAGGGGCCCATGACGGCGACGACCTCGCCCGCGTGGAGGGAGAACTCGGCGCCGTCGAGGGCCGTGGTGGTGCCGTACGCCTTGCGCAGGCCCGTGGCGCTGAGCAGCGTGCCGGACGGGGTCATCCGCGCACCTCCCGGGCGAGCTGGTCGAGGCGGGCGGCGGCGAGCTCGAGCCAGCGCAGGTCGGCCTCCAGGTGGAACAGGGCGTGGTCGCAGACGAGTTGGTCGGCGAGGTCGCCCGCGGCCTTGCGCCGGGTGAGGATGCGCATCAGGCGCAGGTGCTCGGCGCGCTGGGTGTCCAGGAGCTCCTGGGCGCCGCGGCCGGTGAGGAGGGCGAGCACGACCTTGGTGTAGAGGGTCGTCTGGAGGTACGGCTCGGGCTTCTCGGGCTGGGCGAGCCAGGTCTCGACGTCGGTGACGCCGGCGTCGGTGATGGCGTAGCGCTTGCGCTCGGGGCCGCCGCCGCTCTCGATTCCGTCGACCTCGACGAGACCGTTCTTCAGGAGCCTGGACATGGTCGAGTAGACCTGCCCGTAAGCGAGGGGGCGGTCGTGGCCGAACTTCTCGTCGAAGGCCCGCTTGAGGTCGTAGCCGTGGCGGGGGCCGGCCTCCAGGAGGCCGAGGAGCGTGTGGCTGATGGACATGCGAGGGACTATACATGCGGTGTATACCCTCGGTGTATAGGCCTGGCGCCGAGCGGAACTCCGGCCGGGGCTGCGCCCATTCGTAGGCACTGGCGTCCCGGCAGGGCGCGGCTCGGCACCCGGGCCCCGGGGCGGCTGGCACGTTGACGGCATGCACGCACCCTCCGCCGATGCCGCGAACGCCGACGCCGACGCCGATGCCGCCGACGCCGCCGTGCTCCCGCCCCAACAGGCCGGTCCCGTCGGGCGGCAGGAGGCGGAGCCGTCCCCGGAGTCCGCGCACGGGATCCCGTGGTGGGCGTGGACCATGGCCGGCGGCCTCTTCCTCCTCTACACGGCGCTGTCGCTGCGCACCCACGGGCGGCTCCACTCCCACAGCTTCGACCTGGCGATCTTCGAACAGGCCGTCCGCTCCTACGCGGTGGGCCGGCTGCCGGTCTCGGAGGTCAAGGGGCCGGACTTCCCCGTCCTGGGCGACCACTTCTCACCGGTCCTGGCCGTCCTCGCCCCCCTCTACCGGATCTGGCCGTCGCCCCGGACCCTGCTCGTGGCGCAGGCCGCGCTGATCGCCGTGAGCGTGCTGCCGCTGACCCTCTGGGCGCGCCGGACGCTGGGCGGGGCCGCCGCCGCGGTGATCGGGCTCTGTTACGGGCTCTCGTGGGGCATCGCGAACGCGATCGGGTTCGACTTCCACGAATGGGCCTTCGCCGTCCCGCTCCTCGCCTGCTCGCTGTCCGCGCTCGGCGCCGGCCGACTGCGCGCCGCCGCGTGCTGGGCCCTTCCGCTGGTGCTGGTGAAGGAGGACCTGGGGCTGACCGTGGCCGCGATCGGCGCGGTCATCGCCTGGCGCGGCGGCCGGGGCGGGCGCCGGCTGGGGATCGCCACCGCCGTGGCGGGCGCGGCGTGCACGCTGCTGGCCATGGTGGTGGTGCTGCCGGCCCTGAACCCGAGCGGCTCGTACTTCTACGCGTCGTTCCTCGGCGGCGGCGCCGACAGCGGGGGCGGTGCGGGCGGCGGCTTCACGGACCTGCTGGCCAAGGTCACGGTCGGCCTCGTCACCCCCGAGACCAAAGCGGTCACGCTGGTGCTGGTGCTGGCGCCGACCCTGTTCCTGGCCCTGCGCTCCCCGCTGGTGCTGATCGCCGTGCCGGGGCTGCTGTGGCGGGGTGTCTCGGACCAACCGGTCCACTGGGGGACCGGCTACCACTACTCCCTCACGGTGATGCCGATCGTCTTCGCGGCCTTCGTCGACGCGCTCGGGCGGCGCGCTACGACCACCGCCGGGCTGCGCCGGTACCTGGCGGGCGCGGCCGGGGTCTGCGTCCTGCTGCTGCCGGCGCACTCGCTGGGGCAGTTGGGCCGACCGGACTTCTGGCGGACCGAGCCGCGGGTCGCCGTGGCGCAGCGGCTGATGGACCGGATCCCGGACGGTGCCACGGTCCAGGCCTCGGACGGGCTGGTCCCGCACCTGGCGAACCGTACGAGCGTCAGCGTGTACGGCTGGCCGGCGAGCCGCGACGAACCCGAGTGGATCCTCGTGGACACCGGGGTGGCGCCGGCCCGGCGGTGGCCGCTGTCGGCGATGGAGGAGTACGTCGCCCTGGACGGGGCGCGGGCCCGGGGGTACCGGACCGTGGCCGAGCAGGACGGCTTCGTCCTGCTCGGCCGGCGGTCCTGAGCCCGAGCCTCGGCCGACTTCGAGCCGGCTCCGGGACGGCTTCGGGCCGGCTTTCGTGCTGCTTCAGTGCGGCCCCAGTGCGGCCCAGTGCGGCCCCAGTGCGGCCCAGTGCGGCCTCAGGAATCCGGAGCGGCGCGGGGCCGGCCGCGCGGCGGGATGGGACCCGCCCCGCCGGGGAGGCGGCCCGCCTCGGCCAGGGCCCGGCGGAGCAGGAACTCGATCTGGGCGTTGGCGCTGCGCAGTTCCTCGCCCGCCCACCGCGCGAGCGCGTCGTGCACCTGCGGGTCGAGCCGCAGCAGCACCTGCTTGCGGGCCTGGCGCCCGGCCTTGGGCGCGGCCGGTTCGCGGGGCTCCGCCTCGTCGTCGGCGGGACTCACTGGTAGAGGGTGCCCGTGTTGATGACCGGCTGGGCCGCGCGATCACCGCACAGGACCACCATCAGGTTGGACACCATCGCCGCCTTCCGTTCCGGGTCGAGGTCCACGATGTCCTGCTCCGCGAGGCGGTTGAGGGCGAGTTCGACCATACCGACCGCGCCCTCGACGATCTGCTTGCGCGCCGCGACGATCGCACCGGCCTGCTGGCGCTGGAGCATCGCGGAGGCGATCTCGGGAGCGTACGCGAGGTGGGTGAAGCGGGACTCGATGATCTGGACCCCGGCGGCCTCGACGCGGGCGGACAGTTCCACGGCGAGCTTCTCGGTGATCTCCGCGGCGTTGCCGCGCAGCGACAGGCCGCCGTCCTCGTGGGCGTCGTAGGGGTACTCGATGGCGATGTGCCGCACGGCCGCCTCGGTCTGGGTCTCGACGAACTCCGTGAAGTCCTCGACCTCGAAGACGGCTCGCGCGGTGTCCTCGACCCGCCACACCACGACGGCGGCCAGCTCGATCGGGTTGCCGTAGGCGTCGTTGACCTTCATGACGGTCGTCTCGTGGTTGCGCACCCGGGTGGACAGCCGCCGGCGGGAGGTCAGCGGGTTGACCCAGCGCAGTCCGTCGGCGCGGACCGTGCCGCGGTAGCGGCCGAAGAGCTGGACCACGCGGGCCTCGCCCGGTGCGACCGTGTTCAGCCCGCACATGGCGACGAACGCGGCGACGGCCAGCAGGATCCCCGCCGCGATCAGGCCCCCCTTGGCGCCGGAGCCCTCCACCACCGCGCCCAGCACGATCAGTCCCGCCCCGCCCGCCACTCCCGCCAGGCCGAGCAGCAGGGCGATCCCGCCGCCCACGCTGCGCGCGGGGAACTCCCTTACGCCGGCCTCGGACACGCCTGTCGTGCTGGTCATGGTCTTCCCCGTCCCTCGGTGGCGGCCGGTTCGACCGCCTAGCAAAGTGATATCACTTTTTTGGAAGGACGGCAGCCCCGGCAACCCCGCGGGCTCCGCGTGCGTCGGTTCCATCGGGGCGGGTGCTGATTGTCACGTCCGGATTGACCGGTATTGATCCTGGTTGGCCAGTCTTTGTCACAGCCTGCGGTGTTAGCTTTCTGAGCTGACGTCGGGGGGTAATCGAGCGGAGCGGGAGCGATGGGCCGAGCAGAAGCGCGAAAGGCGCAGCAGCAGCGCGGTGCGCGACGAGCGCCGGGCGGACGCGCCAAGAGCAAGGGCGGGAAGGCCGGCAAGCGGACCGGCATACGCCGCTTCTTCACCTGGAAGAAGATGCTCGGCACGTTCTTCGGGATGATCCTCCTCGGGATGGCCGCGCTGATCGGCCTCTACTTCTACGTGGACCCGCCGGACCCCAACGCCGACGCGCTGAAGCAGAACAACGTCTACAAGCTGGCCGACGGCACCGTCCTGGCCCAGGTCGGCGGCACGAACCGGCAGATCGTCCCGATCGAGAAGATCCCGAAGGACGTGCAGACGGCCTTCATCGCGATCGAGAACAAGTCCTTCGAGAAGGACCGGGGCATCGACCTCAAGGGCATGGCCCGCGGCGTGTTCAACACGGCCACCGGCAAGGGCGCGGCCGGCGGCTCGACGATCACCCAGCAGTACGTCAAGAACTTCTACCTGACCCAGGACCAGACGGCGACCCGCAAGCTGAAGGAGATGGTCATCTCCCTCAAGGTCGACCAGAAGATGAAGAAGCCCGAGATCCTCGCGGGCTACCTGAACACCAACTTCTACGGGCGCAACGCCTACGGCATCCAGGCCGCGGCCCAGGCCTACTACGGCGTCGACACCGACCAGCTGACGCTCGAACAGGGCGCCTACCTCGCGGCCGTCCTCCAGGCCCCCAGCCAGTACGACTGGGCGACCGCCGGCCCGAACGGCAAGCGCCTGGTGATGGTCCGCTTCAACGCGGTCCTCGACAACATGGTCGAGATGGGCGAACTGGACGCGGCCAAGCGCAAGGGCATGCAGTTCCAGGAGCCGATCAAGCCCAAGGTCGCCCCCGGCCAGGAGGGCCAGAAGGGCTACCTGGTCCAGGCCGCGGACGAGGAGCTCAAGCGGCAGACCGGCATGACCGACACGCAGCTCAAGGCCGGCGGCTGGGAGATCACCCTCACCATCGACCCGAAGAAGCAGGCCGCCCTGGAGGCGGCCGTCCAGGAGGAGCTGGAGTCCAAGCTCGACCGCAAGGGACGGCCCGTCGACGCGTCCGTGCAGGCGGGCGCCACCTCGGTGGACCCCAAGACCGGTGCGATCGTCGCGATGTACGGCGGCACGGGGCTCACCGACCAGTACGCGAGCAACGCCATGCGCAAGGACTACCAGCCGGGCTCGACCTTCAAGCCGCTGGTGCTCGCCTCCGCCCTGGAGAACAAGGCGACCACCCAGGACGGCAAGCCGATCAACCCCAACGCCCTCTACGACGGCACCAGCAAGCGTCCCGTGGTGGGAAGCAAGACGCCGTTCAACCCGGAGAACCAGGACAACATCAACTACGGCAACCCGATGATGACGGTGCAGTCCGCCACCAACTCCTCGGTCAACTCCGTCTACGCCCAGATGATCGTCGACGTCACGCCGCAGGCCACGAAGAAGACGGCCCTCGCCCTCGGCATGCACGACGGCAAGGGCTGGCCCGAAGACCGGCCGGCCATGACGCTGGGCACCATGAACGCCGACACCGTGGAGATGGCCGGCGTCTACGCCACCTTCGACAACCACGGCAAGAAGATCACGCCGAGCATCATCAAGTCCGCCCAGAACAAGGACCGCGAGTACAAGCCGGTCCGTGCCGTCGGCGACCAGGCCATCAGCCGCAAGACCGCCGACACCGTCACCAAGGTGCTCACCGGCGTCGTCGAGGACGGCTCCGGCAAGGCCGTCAGGAGCTCGGCCTACGAGGCCGCCGGCAAGACCGGCACCACCGAGGAGAACAAGGCCGCCTGGTTCACCGGGTTCACCCCGGACCTCGTCACCGTCGTCGCGATGTTCGGCGAGGAGCCCGGCACCCACACCCAGGTCAGCCTCGCAGGCACCGCGGGCGGCGGCCGCGCGGGCGGCTCCAGCTTCCCGGCCGCGATCTGGAAGCACTACACGCTGGCCGCGCTCAAGGGCCAGGACAGCGGCTCCTTCGACCTGGAGGAGGCCGAGATGGGCAAGGTGCAGACGCCGACCGGCAGCACCTCCCCGACGGGCACGCCGAGCCAGACCACCACGCCGACGCCGTCCGGGCCCACGCCCTCGGCGCCCAGCCCGACCCGCACGCCGGTGACGCCCACGCCGACGCCTCCCACCCCGACCCCGACGCCGACGAAGCCGACGCCCACCCCGCCCAACCCGACCCCGACCCCCCCGGGCCCCCCGGTGCCGGAAACGTAGGCGCTGGGGCCCGCGGCCGGGGACCGTGAGGGGCCACCGCCCCCCCCCCCCCGGGCCGTGGCCCCTCCCCCTTCCCCGCCCCGGGCCCCGCCCGGACACCCCCCCCGCCGCCCGTCCCCCTGCGCGCTTTTCCCCGTCGCTGCGATACCCCCGGCCCGGCATACGCACTCATGCCTAGTCTCGTGGGCTCGGAGATGTGTATAAGAGCCGGGTGCCTTCACCGTATCCCCCCGGCCGCCGCGCACGGACCCCCGCACCGGGACGGGCCGCCCCGGCGCCCGTCCGGAGCGAAACGGTTCCGGCAGGTGGGACGGGGGTCCGTGCGCGGAGGCCGGGGGGATACGGTGAAGGCACCATGAGCGCTTCGCAGACCTCCGACGTCCCCACCCTCCTCGTCAAGATCTTCGGCAAGGACCGTCCCGGGATCACCGCCGGGCTGTTCGACACCCTCGCGGCCTACTCCGTCGACGTCGTCGACATCGAGCAGGTCGTCACGCGGGGCCGCATCGTCCTGTGCGCCCTCGTCACCCACCCTTCCGGCAGCACCGAGGGCGAGCTGCGGGCCACCGTCCACAGCTGGGCCGACTCGCTCAAGCTGCAGGCGGAGATCCTCTCCGGTACCGGTGACAACCGGCCGCGCGGCAGTGGCCGTTCGCACGTCACCGTGCTGGGGCACCCGCTCACCGCCGAGTCCACGGCCGCCATCGCCGCGCGGATCACCGGGACCGGCGGCAACATCGACCGCATCTTCCGGCTCGCGAAGTATCCGGTGACGGCCGTCGAGTTCGCCGTCTCCGGCGCCGAGACCGAGGCGCTGCGCACGGTCCTGGCCACCGCCGCCGCGCAGATCGGCGTCGACGTGGCCGTGGTCTCGGCCGGGCTGCACCGGCGCGCCCAGCGCCTGGTCGTCATGGACGTGGACTCGACCCTGATCCAGGACGAGGTCATCGAGCTCTTCGCCGCGCACGCGGGCTGCGAGGCCGAGGTCGCCGAGGTGACCGAACGGGCCATGCGCGGTGAGCTGGACTTCGAGCAGTCGCTGCACGCCCGGGTCGCGCTGCTGGCCGGTCTGGACGCCTCCGTCGTGGACAAGGTCCGCTCCGAGGTGCGCCTCACCCCCGGTGCCCGGACCCTGATCCGCACCCTCAAGCGCCTCGGCTACCAGGTGGGCGTGGTCTCCGGCGGGTTCACCCAGGTGACGGACGATCTCCGGGAGCGGCTGGGGCTGGACTTCGCCTCCGCCAACACCCTGGAGATCGTGGACGGCAAGCTGACCGGCCGGGTCACCGGCGAGATCGTGGACCGGGCGGGCAAGGCCCGGCTGCTGCGCCGCTTCGCCGCGGAGGCCGGCGTACCGCTGGCGCAGACGGTGGCCATCGGCGACGGCGCCAATGACCTGGACATGCTGAACGCGGCCGGGCTGGGCGTGGCCTTCTGCGCCAAGCCGGTGGTCCGCCAGGCCGCGGACACCGCCGTGAGCGTGCCGTTCCTGGACGCCGTGCTGTACCTGCTGGGGATCACCCGGGAAGAGGTCGAGGCCGCCGACCTGGCGTAGGCCGTCCCCGCGATCCCTTTCGCGAACGGAGCGGGCCCCGGCACTGTGCAGGTGCCGGGGCCCGCTCCGTTCGCCGTGGGCGTGCCGTCAGGCGCGCGGGGTCCAGTAGTCCAGCAGGGTGCCGACGCCGTGCTCCACGGACTTCCACGAGCCGGTGAAGGAGACGACGGCCAGGGCGGAGGTGGGGAAGCCGCTGCGGTTCATCCGGGGCAGCGCATCGCCCTCCGCGCTGCCGGCGAGGGCGTCGGCGAGGGCGTGCACACCGGGGTTGTGGCCGATGACCAGCAGGTTCCTGACCTCGTCGGGGGTTTCGTTGACCAGGGCGATGAGCTCGCCCAGCGAAGCCTCGTAGAGCCGTTCCTCGTAGGAGGTCTTCGGCCGGTGCGGCAGCTCCTGGACGACGAGCTTCCAGGTCTCGCGGGTACGGGCCGCGCTGGAGCAGAGGGCCAGGTCGAAGGTGATGCCCGTCTGGGCCAGCTTCTGGCCGGCGGCGGGGGCGTCGTGCCGGCCGCGCTCGGCCAGGGGGCGGTCGTGGTCCGTGCCGTCCGACCATTCGGCCTTGGCGTGCCGGAGGAGGACGATCCTGCGGGGTGTGTCGGCGCTCATGGCTCCCAGCTTCGCACGGATCGAGCCACGGGGCGCAGGGTGTTGAGGGGGCTCGGTGGCTGCTGCGGGGCGCGCCCCGGCGTGCGGTGGCGTGCGCGCGCTCCCCGCCGCCGGCGTGGTGTCAGCCGACGGTGCGCAGCAGTTGCTCGGTGACCTGGAGGAGCGCGGAGCCCTCACCGGAGGCGGCGTGGGCCTCGCCGGATCCGGCAAGGAGGAACAGCATGAGGCCGAAGCCGAGGGCGGGCAGGGCGAGCGCCCACCAGTGCAGGCGGGCATCGGCTCCGACGGTCCGGGGAGCTGAGAGGTGCGTGGGGGCCGACATGGCCGCCTCCGTGGGGTGCGCGTGGGACGGGCTCGCTCTTGCTCTTCGAATCTAAGGATTCGAGCCCGCGGTTCCCATCGGGGACGCACCCCACTTGTCCCTGAGCCTGGCCCCCTAGGGGATGGGGGGATAACCCCACCCCGGAGGCGCGCGCCCGCCGCTACGGGGAGGCGATGGTCGCGATCACGGAGATGACGACGGTCACGAGGAGCATCGCGCCCAGCACGATGCCCAGCTTCTTGTGGCCGTTCTGGGGGTTCGGTTCGAGTACGGGCGACATGCCGTTCAGTCTCGCATGCCGCATTCGTCCTCGATCGTGCGGTCCCGGCCCGCGAGCAGTCCGAGCGCGATCTGCGGGACGAGGAGTCCGGCCATGAGGGCGAGCGGCAGGTCCCAGCCGCCGCTGTGCTGGTAGAGGGCCCCGATGAGGAGCGGTCCGGGGATGGAGATGAGGTAGCCGGTGCTCTGGGCGAAGGCGGAGAGCTTGACGACTCCGGCCGGGGTCTTGGCGCGCAGTCCGATCATCGTGATGACGAGGGGGAAGGCGCAGTTGGAGACGCCGAGCAGCAGCACCCAGGCCCAGGCCCCGGCGGCGGGGGCGAAGTAGAGGCCGAGGTAGCCGGCGAGGCCGAAGAGGCCGAGGACGACGGCGATGGGGCCCTGGTTCCTCATCCGGCCGGCGAGGCCGGGGATGACGAAGGCGAGCGGGACGCCCATGACCATGGTGACGGCGAGCAGGATGCCCGCGGTGCCGGCGGAGACTCCGGCGTCGCGGAAGATCTGCGGGAGCCAGCCCATGGTGATGTAGGCGCCGGTGGCCTGGAGGCCGAAGTAGCAGGCCAGGGCCCAGGCCGTGCGGCTGCGGACGACGCGCGGGCCGGTGTCGGCGCGGACGGCCGGGCCCTTCGACCCGGCGGCCGCGGCCGCCTTCTCCTTGCGGGCGGCGGCGGCGATCGCCAGCCAGGGCAGTACGGCGGCCACGGCGAGGAAGGCCCACATCAGCAGGCCGGTGCGCCAGCTGCCGCCGAGGGCCTGGGTCATCGGGACGGTCGCGGCGGCGGCGAGCGAGGTGCCGGCGGCCAGGGCCATGGAGTAGAGGCCGGTCATGGTGCCGACCCGGTCGGGGAACCATCGCTTGACGATGACGGGGAGGAGCACGTTGGTCAGGGCTATGCCGGCCAGGGTCAGGGCGCTGGCGGCGAGGAACCCGGCGGCGTTGTGTGCGAAGGGCCGGATCAGCAGGCCCGCGGTGACGGCGGCCATGCCGGCGCAGACGACGGCGGCGGGCCCGAAGCGGCGGGAGAGCCGGGGCGCGGTGACGCCGAAGACGGCGAAGCAGAGGGCGGGTACGGAGGTGATGAGCCCGGCCACGGTGCCGCTCATGCCGAGGCCCGTGCGGGTCTCCTCGAAGAGGGCGCCGAGGCTGGTGATGGCGGGCCGCAGGTTGAGGGCGGCCAGCACGATGCCGACGAGGAGCACGGGTCCGAGCCACGCCGGCTGCGGGGTGGCGGTGGCGGGAAGGGGCTGCGGGAGTGCCGTGCGCACGGCCTGGGGCCGGTTCAGGGTCTGGATTTCTTCGTCGGACATTCAACCATCATAGAATCATGGGATGATTGGTTGTCCACCCCGCAGCAGTTTCGTGCCCGTCCCGAGAGGAACCCCGACCGCATGCCGCTGACCTCGCCCCGGCGATCCGCGCTCGTCGACCAGGTGATCGCCCAGCTCAGGAACCAGATCACCACCGGTGAATGGTCCGTCGGGTCCCGCATCCCCACCGAGCCCGAGCTCGTGGAGCTGCTGGGGGTCGCCCGCAACACCGTGCGGGAGGCGGTCCGGGCCCTCGCGCACAACGGGCTGCTGAACATCCGCCAGGGCTCGGGGACGTACGTCATCGCCACCAGCGAGCTGGCCGGCGTGATGCACCGCCGCTTCGCCGGCGCCGACCCCCGACACATCGCGGAGCTGCGCTCGACGCTGGAGTCCTCGGCGGCCCGCCTCGCGGCGGAGCGCCGGACCGCGCGGGACCTCGTACAGCTGGACGCGCTGCTGGCGCGGCGCGAGGAGGCCTGGTCGGGCGGGGAGGCGGAGGTGTTCATCGCGGCGGACGTGGCCCTGCACATGGCGGTGGTGGCGGCCTCGCACAACGACGTCCTGATCGAGCTGTACGCGGACCTCGGCGATCTGGTGGCCGACTGGCTGCGCACCGACGTGGGCTCCGAGCTCGATCCCGCCTCGCACCTGGACCACGCCCGGCTGATCGAGGCGATCCGGCGCGGCGACGGGGTCGCGGCGGCCTCGGAGGCGGCCGGCTATCCGTTCGTCTGCCTCGGCAGGGACCGGAAGCCCGGCAATGACCTGGAGGCCGGCAAGGATCTGACGGACGGCGAGGACCCGGAGGCCGGCAGCGACCTGGAGTCCGGCGAGGCCGCCGGGGAGCCGCGGGGCGTCACTGCCGCTGGTGGCTGACCCAGGCCGAGCGGACTTCCTTCCAGCAGCGGCTGGTGAGCTCCACCCGGCCGGCCGGGCCGAGGGCCACGGCGGCCCCGTCCCCGTCCACGTCCCACCACCGGTCGCACTCCACGTGCAGGCGGACCAGATCGGTCTGCGGATACCTGTTGTGGCAGTACGCGACCACCTGCGAGCCCTCGATCTCGGTGTCGCAGTCGGCGCCGAAGAGCTCCCGGGCGGCGGGCGGTGCGGGCTGTACGGGCGGTTCGGCGGGGATCCGGTCCAGGTCGACGGCGGCCGGGGCCGTGGCCTCCGCGCCGGACGCCGGATCGGCGCCCTCGCCCCGCGCGACGGCTCCCGGGACCAGGAATCCGGTCAGAACCACCGAGGTGACCAGCAGCGCTACCGCTCGGCTCCGCCTCGCTCGCACTCCCGTACCCCCTCCCGCAGGAACCGGGAAGATCCCGACGAGGTCAGTTTGCAGGGAAATGTCCTGATTTTCGACTCGGGAAGATCCGGCGGGACGGCGAAAATCTGATCGAGTCGCCCCGCACGGCGCACGCCCGCGCACGCGAAACGGCGGCGGCCGCGCCTCCCGGGAGGGAGACGCGGCCGCCGCCGTACGAAGGGAACGGGAGCTCGACCGGGCAGGTCAGGCACCCATCGCGTGCAGGCCGCCGTCCACGTGGACGATCTCGCCGGTGGTCTTCGGGAACCAGTCCGACAGCAGGGCGACGACGCCGCGGCCCGCCGGCTCCGGGTCGGCCATGTTCCACTCCATCGGGGAGCGCTGGTTCCAGATGTCCGCCAGGTCCGAGAAGCCCGGGATGGACTTCGCGGCCATCGAGCCGATCGGGCCCGCCGAGATCAGGTTGCAGCGGATCTTCTCCTTGCCCAGGTCGCGGGCGAGGTAGCGGCTGGTCGCCTCGAGCGCGGCCTTGGCCGGGCCCATCCAGTCGTACTGCGGCCACGCGTACTGCGCGTCGAAGGTGAGGCCGACGACCGCGCCGCCCTCGTTCTCCGGGAACAGCGGCTTGCACGCCATGGTCAGCGACTTCAGCGAGAACGCCGAGACGTGCATGGCGGTGGCCACCGACTCGAACGGGGTGTTCAGGAAGTTGCCGCCGAGCGCGTCCTGCGGCGCGAAGCCGATGGAGTGGACGACGCCGTCGAGGCCGCCGAGCTCCGCGCGGACGAGCTCCTCCACGCGGGCCAGGTGCTCGTCATTGGTGACGTCGAGCTCGATCACCTTGGTGGGCTTGGGCAGCTTGCGGGCGATGCGCTCGGTCAGCGTCGGCCGCGGGAACGCGGTGAGGATGACCTCGGCGCCCTGCTCCTGGGCCAGCCGGGCGGTGTGGAAGGCGATGGACGACTCCATCAGCACCCCGGTGATGAGGATGCGCTTGCCGTCGAGAATTCCGCTCATGGTGATCAGTGACCCATGCCCAATCCGCCGTCAACGGGAATGACGGCTCCTGTGATGTACGCGGCGTTGTCGGACGCCAGGAAGCTGACGGCGGCCGCGATCTCCTCGGGCTGCGCGTAGCGGCCCAAGGGCACCTGGCCGACGATGCCCGCACGCTGCTCGTCGGTGAGCACCTTCGTCATGTCGGTGTCCACGAAGCCCGGGGCGACGACGTTGAAGGTGATGTTGCGGGAGCCCAGCTCACGGGCGAGGGAGCGGGCGAAGCCGACCAGCGCGGCCTTGGAGGCCGCGTAGTTGGCCTGGCCGGCCGAGCCGAGCAGTCCGACGACCGAGGAGATCAGGACGACGCGGCCCTTCTTGGCGCGGAGCATGCCGCGGTTCGCGCGCTTGACCACGCGGAAGGTGCCGGTGAGGTTGGTGTCGACGACCGACGAGAAGTCCTCCTCGGACATGCGCATCAGCAGCGTGTCCTTGGTGATGCCCGCGTTGGCGACCAGGACCTCGACCGCGCCGTGCGCGTCCTCGACCTGCTTGTACGCCTGGTCCACCTGGTCGGAGTCGGTGATGTCGCAACGAACCGCCAGCACGCCCAGGGCCGTGAGCTCCGCCGGGGGCTCACCCGACCGGTACGTGATCGCGACCTTGTCGCCGGCCTCCGCGAAGGCTCGGGCGATGGCGAGGCCGATGCCCCGGTTACCTCCGGTGACAAGAACCGAGCGGCTCAACGGATCACCCTTTCGACTAGCGGTCTGAATACCAAAAACCTATAGGTCATGCACCCCATACGGAGAATCGGGCTCCGACAGCGCCTCGGTACGGGCTCTGTCGAGTCCCTACAGAAAGATGTAGGCACGGCAACCCGCGAAGCGACATGATCGTGCCATCTGCCCCGACCCCGGGAGGACCCCCGTGCCCCATTCCATCGACGCGGCCTTCACCGCGCTGCCCTTGCGGGCGCTCGCCGACGCGGCGCTCGCCCGGGCCCGCGCGCTGGGCGCCGACCATGCCGACTTCCGTCTGGAGCGGATCCGCAGCGCCTCCTGGCGGCTGCGGGACGCCAAGCCCTCCGGCGGGTCCGACACCACCGACCTCGGGTACGCGGTCCGCGTGGTGCACGGGGGCAGCTGGGGGTTCGCCTCCGGAGTGGACCTGACCATGGACGGGGCCGCCAAGGTGGCCTCGCAGGCCGTGGCCATGGCCCAGCTCTCCGCCAAGGTGATCAAGGCCGCCGGCTCCGACGAGCGGGTCGAGCTCGCCGACGAGCCGGTGCACGCGGACAAGACCTGGGTCTCCGCCTACGACGTGAACCCCTTCGACGTGCCCGACACGGAGAAGGCGGCGCTGCTCGCCGACTTCAGCGCGCGGCTGCTCGCGGCCGACGGGGTGGCCCACGTGGACGCCTCGCTGCTGGCCGTCCACGAGAACAAGTTCTACGCCGACACCGCGGGCACCTCCACCACCCAGCAGCGGGTGCGCGTCCACCCGCAGCTCACCGCCGTCGCCGTGAACGCCACCACCGGCGAGTTCGACTCCATGCGCACCATCGCCCCGCCGGCCGGGCGCGGCTGGGAGTACCTGACCGGCACCGGCTGGGACTGGAACTCCGAGCTGGAGCGGATCCCCGGGCTGCTCGCCGAGAAGATGCGGGCGCCGAGCGTCGAGGCCGGGCGCTACGACCTGGTCGTGGACCCGTCCAACCTGTGGCTCACCATCCACGAGTCCATCGGCCACGCCACCGAGCTGGACCGGGCGCTGGGCTACGAGGCGGCGTACGCGGGGACCTCCTTCGCCACCTTCGACCAGCTGGGCAAGCTCGCCTACGGCTCCACGATCATGAACGTGACGGGCGACCGGACGGCCGAGCACGGGCTGGCCACCATCGGCTACGACGACGAGGGCGTCGAGGCGCAGAGCTGGGACCTGGTCAAGGACGGCACCCTGGCCGGCTACCAGACGGACCGGCGGATCGCGAAGCTGACCGGCCTCGGCCGCTCCAACGGCTGCGCCTACGCCGACTCCCCCGGGCACGTGCCCGTCCAGCGCATGGCGAACGTCTCGCTGCAGCCGGATCCGGGCGGGCTCTCGACCGAGGACCTGATCGGCGGGGTGGAGCGCGGGATCTACGTGGTCGGCGACCGCTCCTGGTCGATCGACATGCAGCGCTACAACTTCCAGTTCACCGGGCAGCGCTTCTTCCGCATCGAGAACGGCGAGCTGACCGGGCAGCTGCGCGACGTGGCCTACCAGGCCACGACCACCGAGTTCTGGGGCTCGATGGAGAAGGTCGGCGGTCCGCAGACCTACGTCCTGGGCGGCGCCTTCAACTGCGGGAAGGCCCAGCCGGGCCAGGTCGCGGCCGTCTCGCACGGCTGCCCCTCCGCTCTGTTCCGCGACGTGAACATCCTGAACACCACGCAGGAGGCCGGGCGATGAGCTCGTCGATGCGCACCACCAAGCCCCACGAGATCGTCGAGCGGGCCCTCGAACTGTCCACCGCCGACGGCTGCGTCGTCATCGCCGACGAGCAGTCGACGGCGAACCTGCGCTGGGCGGGCAACGCCCTGACCACGAACGGGGTCACGCGCGGCCGGACCCTCACGGTCATCGCCACCGTCGACGGCAAGGAGGGCACGGCCTCGGGGGTCGTCTCGCGCTCCGCCGTCACGGCCGCCGACCTGGAGCCGCTGGTCCGGGCCGCCGAGGCGGCCGCCCGCGGCGCCGGCCCGGCGGAGGACGCGCAGCCGCTGGTCACCGGCACCCCGTCGTCCCCGGACTTCACGGACGCGCCGGGCGAGACCTCCTCGGCGGTCTTCGCCGACTTCGCCCCGGCCCTCGGCGAGGCCTTCGCCCGGGCCCGCGCGGGCGGCCGCGAGCTCTACGGCTTCGCCAACCACGAGCTGGTGTCCACGTACGTCGGCACCTCCACGGGGCTGCGCCTGCGCCACGACCAGCCCAACGGCACCCTGGAGCTCAACGCCAAGTCCCCGGACCGGCTGCGCTCCGCGTGGGCGGGGCGCGCGACGCGGGACTTCAAGGACGTGGACCCGACCGTGCTGGACGCGGAGCTGGCCGTGCGGCTCGGCTGGGCGGAGCGGAAGATCGACCTGCCCGCCGGGCGGTACGAGACGCTGCTGCCGCCCACGGCCGTGGCCGACCTGCTGATCTACCAGATGTGGTCGGCGGCGGCCCGGGACGCGGTGGAGGGCCGGACGGTCTTCTCCAAGCCCGGCGGCGGAACCCGGCTCGGCGAGCGGCTCTCCGCGCTGCCGCTGACGCTGCGCAGCGACCCGAACGCGCCGGGCCTGGAGTCCGCGCCGTTCGTGATCGCGCACAGCTCCGGCGACGACGCGTCCGTCTTCGACAACGGCCTGCCGGTCCCGGCGACCGAGTGGATCAAGGACGGTGAGCTGGCCCGGCTGACCACGACCCGGCACAGCGCGGAGCTGACGGGGCTGCCGGTGTCCCCGTCGTTCGGGAACCTGATCCTGGACGGGGGCGGCGAGAAGTCCCTGGAGGAGATGGTGGCCGCGACCGGGCGGGGGCTGCTGCTGACCTGCCTGTGGTACATCCGCGAGGTGGACCCGGCCACGCTGCTGCTCACGGGTCTGACCCGGGACGGCGTCTATCTGGTGGAGGACGGGCAAGTCGTCGGAGAGGTCAACAACTTCCGGTTCAACGAGTCCCCCGTGGACCTGTTGTCGCGGGCCTCGGAGGCCGGCCGGACCGAGAAGACCCTGCCGCGCGAGTGGAACGACTGGTTCACCCGGGCCGCGATGCCGGCCCTGCGGATCCCGGACTTCAACATGAGTTCGGTCAGCAAGGGAGTTTGATCAACAAAACGTCAGAGGTCCGGGGGTTCCCCGCCTAGACTGGCGGGGAACCCCTCAGCTCTCTGTTCCACCTCTTCAAGGAGACCCAGAACCGTGACGGACATCGTCGACGAACTGAAGTGGCGCGGGCTCTTCGCCCAGTCCACCGATGAAGAAGCGCTGCGCAAGGCCTTCGCGGACGGTCCCGTCACGTTCTATTGCGGCTTCGACCCGACGGCCGCCTCGCTGCACGTGGGGCACCTGGTGCAGGTGCTGACCGTGCGGCGGCTCCAGCAGGCGGGCCACCGCCCGCTGGCGCTGGTCGGCGGGGCCACCGGGCAGATCGGTGACCCGCGGCCGACCGCCGAGCGCACCTTGAACGACCCGGAGACCGTCGCGAACTGGGTGACGCGCCTGCGCACGCAGATCGAGCCGTTCCTGTCCTTCGAGGGCGAGAACGCGGCGCTCATGGTGAACAACCTGGACTGGACGGCGGGCATGTCCGCCATCGAGTTCCTCCGGGACATCGGCAAGCACTTCCGTGTCAACAAGATGCTGACGAAGGACTCGGTCGCCAAGCGGCTGGAGTCCGACCAGGGCATCAGCTACACGGAGTTCAGCTACCAGTTGCTCCAGGGCATGGACTTCCTGGAGCTGTACCGGCGCCACGGCTGCGTGCTGCAGCAGGGCGGGTCCGACCAGTGGGGCAACCTGACGGCCGGTCTCGACCTGATCCACCGCGTGGAGCCGGACGCACACGTCCACGCCATCGCGACCCCGCTCATGGTCAAGGCGGACGGCACCAAGTTCGGCAAGTCCGAGAGCGGCGCCGTCTGGCTGGACCCGGAGATGACCACCCCGTACGCCTTCTACCAGTTCTGGCTGAACGTGGACGACCGGGACGTCTCCACCTACATGCGCATCCTGTCCTTCCAGTCCCGTGAGGAGCTGGAAGCGCTGGAGGCGCAGACCGCCGAGCGGCCTCAGGCGCGTGCCGCGCAGCGGGCGCTCGCGGAGGAGCTGACCACGCTGGTGCACGGCGCGGACCAGTGCGCGGCCGTCATCGCGGCGTCCAAGGCGCTGTTCGGCCAGGGCGATCTGGCGGAGCTGGACGAGGCCACGCTGGCCGCGGCCCTGTCCGAGCTGCCGCACGCGCAGGTCTCCGAGCCGGGCCTGGTCGTGGACCTCCTCGTGGAGACCGGCCTGGTCGCCAGCAAGTCGGCGGGCCGCCGGACCGTGAAGGAGGGCGGTGCCTACGTGAACAACGCGAAGGTCACCGCCGAGGACGCGGTCCCCGCCAAGGAGGACCTGCTGCACGGGCGCTGGCTGGTGCTGCGCCGCGGCAAGAAGAACCTGGCCGCGGTCGAGGTCACCGGCTAGCCGGGACCGCACGCGCATGACGGAGGGGCCGGTTCGGACAGTGCGTCCGGGCCGGCCCCTCCGTCATGGTCCGTTCCGTCGAGGTCCGGCTGGTGCTGTGGCCGGAAAGGTCACAGCACTAGGTCATCTGCCGCTTGTTGCCGCGGAGCGAGCTGTACACCAGGTCGCCGAGGCCGACGATCACGACGGCTCCGGCAAGCTGCAGCAAGTGCCGGATCCAGTCGATGCCCCTGGTCTCGTTGACGCCGATCCACGTGGCCACCGCGTTGCCGAGCACGGCGCCGATGATGCCGAAGACGGTGGTCAGCCACAGGGGCTGGTGCTGCTTGCCCGGCAGGATCGCCCGGGCTATCAGGCCCAGCACAAAACCGACGATGATCGCCCACAACCAACCCATGTCGAGCCTCCTCCTGGCGCGTTGTGCGCATGTGGGCCCAGTCTCGACCCGTACGGCCCAGCCCGCATTTCGGACAGCTCCATTCGGGGGACACCCCCTCTGCCCGGTCGCGGGCGGGCGGCGTACGGTGGAAGCGTCCGGGCCGGGGAGTGTCCGGGGGCGATCGGGTGGTGGGTTGTGGTGCGGACGAAGCGCAACGGTTCCGAGGTCTTCCGGATCACGGGGGCGCGCATGGGCCTCGACGAGGACGTACGGGGGCGCCAGCGCCGGTACGTGATCTCGATGGTGATCAGGACCCTGTCGGTCATCGCCACGGTCGTCCTGTGGAACGTGTCGCGGCCCGTGGCCGTCGTGACGCTCGTCGCGGGCGCCCTCCTGCCGTACGTGGCGGTGGTCATCGCCAACGCCGGGCGCGAGTCGACGCCCTCGCTGCCGTCGCACTTCATCCCGGCTCCGGTGCACCCCGCGCTGGGTGAGGGAAACCTCAAGAAAAGCTCAGATCAATCATGAAGTTCCAGTGCACCGCACCGGGTCCTGCGTGACATACTGCCTACGCGCTCCGCATCCCCCGTCGGAGCGACGGACCGACGCCGGGCAGCTCCCCCCGTGGCTGCTCGGCGTCGCCTTTCCGTCTTAGGGTTGAGCCGTGACTCCCCTTGACGACGCATTCGACACCGCCGGCACGCCTTCCGCCGGGAACGACGCACCCACCTGTTCCGCCAAGGGCTGCCGCGACGCGGCCGCCTGGGTCCTGGCGTGGAACAACCCCAAGCTGCACACCCCCGAGCGCCGCAAGACCTGGCTGGCGTGTGCGGAGCACCGCGAGAGCCTGTCCCAGTTCCTGAGCGTGCGCGGCTTCCTCAAGGACGTCGTGAAGCTCGACGAGTGGGTACAGCCCGAGGGCTCGCAGCGCCAGTAGCGGCTGCGAGCCCTCGGGACCGTCGTTCGTGAGCGGGGGCGGTCAGCCGCCGATCGCCGACATCGGGCGGTCGGGCTGCAGGAAGGTCGGGTCGTCGAGGCCGGACCCGGCCTTCTTGCCCCACATCGCCACCTTCCACAGGCGGGCGATCTCCTCGTCGGGGGCGTCCGAGCGCAGGGCCGCGCGCAGGTCCGACTCCTCGGTGGCGAACAGGCACGTGCGGATCTGGCCGTCGGCCGTCAGGCGCGTACGGTCGCAGGCGCCGCAGAACGGGCGGGTGACGGACGCGATGACCCCGACGGTGGCGGGGCCGCCGTCCACGACCCAGCGCTCGGCCGGGGCGGAGCCGCGCTCCTCGGACCCTTCCTCGGTGAGCGTGAAACGGGTGCGCAGGGATTCCAGGATGTCCCCGGCGGTGATCATGCCGTCGCGCTTCCAGCCGTGCTGGGCGTCGAGCGGCATCTGCTCGATGAAGCGGAGCTCGTACTCGTTCTCCACGGCCCAGGCGAGCAGGTCGGGGGCCTCGTCGTCGTTGAGTCCGGGCATGAGGACGGCGTTGACCTTGACGGGGGTGAGGCCGGCCTCGCGGGCGGCGGCCATGCCCTCGATGACGTCCTTGTGGCGGTCGCGGCGGGTGAGGGTCTTGAAGACCTCGGGCCGCAGGGTGTCCAGGGAAACGTTCACCCGGTCCAGGCCGGCGGCCTTGAGGGCCTGCGCGGTGCGCTTGAGGCCGATGCCGTTGGTGGTCAGCGACATCTTGGGGCGGGGCTCCAGGGCCGCGCAGCGCTCCACGATCCCGACGATGCCGGGGCGCAGGAGGGGCTCGCCGCCGGTGAAGCGGACCTCTTCGATGCCGAGCCGCGTGACGGCGATGGTGATCAGCCGGACGATCTCGTCGTCGGTGAGCAGGTCGGACTTGCCGAGCCACTGCAGGCCCTCTTCGGGCATGCAGTAGGTGCAGCGCAGATTGCACCGGTCGGTGAGCGAGACGCGCAGGTCCGTGGCCACGCGGCCGTAGGTGTCGAGAAGCACTGTGGGCCCCCTCCCCTGTCCGGTTTGTAGAGGTTCGCGATGCTTCGGGTAGAGCACTCGCGCTATATCCGAGCCTACGCGACGGCCCTGGCGCGTAGGGGTGCCCGAAAGAACGAGACGGAGCGTGGCCGCGTCGTAGGGATGTACGACACGGCCACGCTCGGTGTTCGGATCATTTCGCTCGGGCGCAGTATGTCAGTGGGCGCCGGTCCCGGTCAGTGACCGGACCTCGAGCTCCGCGAACTTCTGGGGGTCGGCCTTCTCCTTGGAGAGCACGGTTCCCAGCCATCCCAGCAGGAAGCCGAGCGGGATGGAGATGATGCCGGGGTTCTCCAGCGGGAACCAGTAGAAGTCGGCGCCCTTGAACATCGAGGTGGGCTTCCCGGAGACGACGGGGGAGAAGAGCACCAGGACGACCGAGGAGACCAGGCCTCCGTAGATGGACCACAGGGCCCCCTGGGTGGTGAAGCGCTTCCAGAAGAGGCTGTAGAGGATCGTCGGCAGATTGGCGGAGGCCGCCACCGCGAAGGCGAGGGCGACGAGGCCGGCGACGTTGAGGTCGCGGGCCAGGGCGCCGAGGCCGATGGCGACGGCGCCGATGACCACGGTGGACCAGCGGGCCGCCCGCACCTCCTCCTTCTCGGTCGCCTTGCCCTTGCGGATCACGTTCACGTAGATGTCGTGGGCGAAGGACGAGGAGGAGGCCAGCGTCAGGCCCGCGACGACCGCGAGGATCGTCGCGAAGGCCACCGCGGAGATCACGGCGAGCAGGATCGCGCCGCCCGTGGAGTCGGCGCCGCCGCCGATCTCCTGGGCGAGCAGCGGGGCCGCCGTGGTCCCCGCCTTGTTGGACGTGATGATCTCGGCCCGGTCGAGCAGGGCCGCGGCGCCGAAGCCGAGGACGATCGTCATCAGGTAGAAGGCGCCGATGATGCCGATGGCCCAGTTCACGGACTTGCGGGCGGCCTTGGCCGTGGGAACCGTGTAGAAGCGGATCAAGATGTGCGGCAGGCCGGCGGTGCCCAGGACCAGGGCGAGGCCGAGCGAGATGAAGTCCAGCTTCGTGATCGAGTCCTTGCCGTACTTCAGGCCCGGCTCCAGGAACTTCACGCCCTGCCCGCTGTTGTCGGCGGCCTTGCCGAGCAGGTCGGAGATGTTGAAGTTGAACTTGACCAGCACCAGGAAGGTGATCAGCAGGGTGCCCGCGATGAGCAGCACGGCCTTGATCATCTGGACCCAGGTGGTGCCCTTCATCCCGCCGATGGTCACGTAGAGGATCATCAGGACGCCGACCAGCGAGACGATCACGACCTTGCCGAGGTCGCTGGTGATGCCGAGGAGCAGCGAGACGAGCACGCCGGCGCCGGCCATCTGGGCGAGCAGGTAGAAGATCGAGACGACGATCGTGGAGGTGCCGGCCGCGGTGCGCACGGGGCGCTGGCGCATCCGGTACGCGAGCACGTCGCCCATCGTGTAGCGGCCGGAGTTGCGCAGCGGCTCGGCGACGAGGAGCAGTGCGACCAGCCAGGCGACGAGGAAGCCGATCGAGTAGAGGAAGCCGTCGTAGCCGAAGAGCGCGATGGCTCCGGCGATGCCGAGGAAGGACGCGGCGGACATGTAGTCGCCGGAGATGGCCAGCCCGTTCTGGAAACCGGTGAACTGGCGGCCGCCCGCGTAGAAGTCGGCGGCGTCCTTGGTCTGACGGCCGGCCCAGATCGTGATGGCCAGGGTGGCGACGACGAACAGGCCGAACAGGGTGATGATCAGCGGGCGGTGGTCGGAGGCGCCCGCGGCGACGGTCGTGCCCGCCGTGGCCGCCGTGCCCGCGGCCACCAGGAGCGGGGCGCTCATGCTCCGGCCTCCATCCGCGCCTTGATGGCCGAGGCCCTGGGGTCGAGCTTGGACGCGGCGTGGCGCGAGTACAGCCAGGCGATGAGGAAGGTCGTCGCGAACTGGGCGAGGCCCAGGACGAGGGCGACGTTGATGTTGCCGAAGAGCTTCGTCCCCATGAAGCCGCCCGCATAGCTGGAGAGCAGGACGTAGAGCAGGTACCAGGCGATGAACGCCACGGTGAGCGGGAAGGCGAAGGAGCGCTGGGCGCGGCGCAGTTCGGCGAACTCCGCGCTCTGCTGGACGCGTACGAACTCTTCGGCCGCGGGGGTCGCCGGCGGCGCTTCCGCGCTGCCCGGGGGCGGCGCTGTTTCGGCGGTCACGGGGGACCCTCCTTGGGACGCGGGTGCGGTGGGGACGACGGACAAAACAACCTCCGTGTGGGGGGACGGTGGCGCTGATCCCCCCTGTCAACGGCACGGCCGGCGCGTCGGGACGGTTCAACACCCGCGGTTTCTCTGGGAACTGATTTCTCGAACTGATGGCGGAAAGTCGAACGACGGCACTAGGTTCACGTGACATGAACCCGTCGGGCGCGACCGCGCCCGCGCGGCTCTTTCACGATGATGTGGAGAACCCATGGCTCATCTGGGAACCGGTCACCGGCGGCGCGCACTCGCCCTTCCGGTCGGTCTGGCACTCACCGCCTCGCTCGCCTTCCTGCCCTCGGTCGCGGCCAGTGCCGCGCCGCTCGGCACCACGGCGGACGCGGCGGCCACCGCCAAGCCCGACACCTCCGGCCCCAAGCTGTCGTACGTCGCGAACCTGAGCGCGTACGGCACGGTGAAGCAGGCGAAGAAGGCCGTCGAGCGGGCCGGCGGCACGGTGGTGATCGCGTATGAGCAGATCGGGGTGGTCGTCGCCCACTCCCAGAACCCCGAGTTCGCCAAGCAGCTGCGCGGTCAGCGCAGCCTGTTCGTATCGGTGGGCGCCACCCGTACGGCTCCCCTCTCGGTGGTGCAGACCACCGAGGAGGGCACGACGCAGCGGCTGAGCGACGCGGACGCCGCCAAGGCGGCGGCGCAGGCCGCACCGGGGCAGGAGCCCCTGGAGTCGAACCAGTGGGACCTGCGGGCGATCAAGGCCGACCAGGCTCACAAGATCAACGATGGCAGCCGGAAGGTCACGGTGGGCGTCATCGACACGGGTGTCGACGACACCCACCCGGATCTCGCCCCGAACTTCTCCAAGGGCCAGTCCGCGAACTGCGTCGGCGGCGTCGCCGACACCACCGAGGGCGCGTGGCGTCCGTACGCGGACGGCAGCGACCACGGCACCCACGTGGCGGGCACCATCGCGGCCGCGCGCAACGGCATCGGCATCAGCGGTGTGGCGCCCGGCGTCCAGGTCGCCGCGATCAAGGTGAGCGAGCCCGCGACCAGCCTCTTCTACACCGAGGCGGTCGTCTGCGGCTTCATGTTCGCCGCCGAGAAGGGGATCGAGGTGACCAACAACAGCTACTACGTCGACCCCTGGCTCTACAACTGCAAGGCGGACGACGACCAGAAGGCGCTGGTGGAGGCCCTCGGCCGGGCGACGAAGTACGCCGAGCGCAAGGGCGTGCTCAGCGTGGCCTCGGCCGGCAACTCGAACCACGACCTGGCGTCCGACGCCATCGTGGACGACACCAGCCCGAACGACACCACCCCGGTGCCCCGCACCATCGACCCGCGCGTCTGCCTGGACCTGCCCACCCAGCTCCCGGGCGTGGTCACGGTGAGCGCGACCGGCGACCAGGGCTTCAAGTCCTACTACTCCACCTACGGCCTGGGCGTCGTCGACGTGGCGGCCCCCGGCGGCGACAAGTGGCAGGTCCCCGCCACCCCGGACGCCAACGGCCGCGTGCTGTCCACCCTCCCGGGCGGCGGCTACGGCTACAAGCAGGGCACCTCGATGGCCGGCCCGCACGTCGCCGGTGTCGCGGCCCTGCTCAAGAGCAAGCACCCGTGGGCGACCCCCTCGCAGCTCCAGGCCATGCTCAAGGGCCAGGCGACGAAGACCGCCTGCCCCGAGAAGGTCTACGACGCCACGGGCGCGCTGGTCGACGCCACCACCTGCAACAGCAAGTGGGGCCAGACCGGCTACTACGGCCACGGCGTGGTCGACGCGCTGAAGGCCGTCAAGTAGTCAAAGGGCACCGCCGGTCAAAGGGCACCGCCGGTCACAGGGCACCGCCGGTCGCAGGGCAACCGGCCGGTCGCACCGGACCGAACGATGAAGGGGCCGGGCGGGGATCACCCCGCCCGGCCCTTTCGCGCCCGGGATCAGTTCTTGATCAGCACCTTGAGGGCGCTGCGGTCGTCCATCGCCCGGTAGCCGTCCGGGACCTCTTCGAGGGAGACGGCCCTGTCGAAGACGGGCGACGGGTCGATCGCCCCGCTGAGCACGTCCGCGAGCAGCTCGGGGATGTACGCGCGGACCGGCGCGACGCCGCCGCGCAGGCTGATGTTGCGGTCGAACATGACACCGAGGTCGAGGCCGGTGCCGCTGCCGTGCGGGACGCCTACGTAGCCGACGGCCCCGCCGTCGCGGGTGATGTTCACGGCGGTGCGCATGGACTGCTCCGTGCCGACCGCCTCGATGACGCAGTGGGCGCCCCGGCCGCCGGTGAGCTCGCGGACGGCCGCCTCGGCCGCCTCGCCGCGCTCGGCGACCACGTCGGTGGCGCCGAAGAGCTTCGCGATGTCCGTACGGACGGTGTGGCGGCCCAGTGCGATGATCCGCTCGGCCCCCAGGCGCTTGGCGGCGAGGACGCCGCACAGGCCGACCGCGCCGTCGCCGACGACGGCGACCGTGGCGCCCTCGCGCACGCCCGCGCCCAGGGCGGCGTGGTGGCCGGTGCCCATGACGTCGGACAGCGCGAGCAGCGCGGTCAGCAGGTGGTCGTCGGAGACGGCGTCGGCGGGCAGCTTCACCAGGGTGCCGTCGGCGTGCGGGACCCGGACGGCCTCGCCCTGGCCGCCGTCGTGGCCGACCGCGCCCCAGAAGCCGCCGTGCTCGCAGGAGGTGTACAGCCCCTCGGCGCAGTAGGCGCAGGTGCCGTCGGACCACATGAAGGGGGCGACGACGAGGTCGCCGGCGCGCAGCCCGGAGACGGCGGAGCCGGTCTCCTCGACGACGCCGAGGAACTCGTGCCCGATCCGCTGGCCCGGCCGGCGCTTGGCCTCGCCGCGATAGGCCCACAGGTCGCTGCCGCAGATGCAGGAGCGCAGGACGCGGACGACGGCGTCCTCGGGTCGCTGGATCGCAGCGTCGGGCACCTCCTCCACGCGGATGTCGTGCGGGGCGTGGATGACGGTGGCGCGCATGGTGGTGCAGCCCTCCGGCTAGGAAGCGGTTGAGCCCTGTAGGGCCTCCTCACCGTACGCCCGTCGCGGAGCGAGTGCTCCGGTGGCCAGCAGGTACTGGGCCGCCAGGTAGGTGGCCATGATCCAGAAGTCCGGGAGGGGCGGTTGCGGCCACTCCGCGACCCCGGTGGCGATGAGCGTGTCGGAGAGCAGGAACAACGCCCCGCCGAGCCCGGCCCGCCGGCCGAGGGCGCTGGAGCGGTAGGCCATGGCGGTGAGCAGCAGGCTGTACCCGGCGACCGGGATCCGCAGCTCCGCGGGCAGGTCGCTCCAGAGCAGCGTGACGGTGCCCAGCAGCGCGGCGGCGTACGCGGCCCCGAGCAGCGGACCGCTGCGGCGGCGGCCGAAGAGCACGAGGTAGCAGACGTGCCCGGCGGCGAAGGAGCCCATGCCGATCAGGAAGGCGGGATCGGCGTCGAAGAGCAGGGCCAGGTCCCCGCCCCAGCCGAACAGCAGGGCCGCCACCAGCAGCCGGGGGGCCCGGCGGGTGATCACGTACCCGACGAGCAGGGGCATGAGCAGCGGCTTGGCGAGGACGTGTCCCGGGTGCCAGCCGGCGAGCAGCGAGCCGAGGTCGAGGGCGGCGGCGACGGCGAACGCCGCGAGCAGCAGCCGACCGGCGGTCCCGGCCGCGGCGGGCGCGGCCGGGCGTGCCCAGGACGGCGCCTGCTCCGGCGCCGCGCGCCCGGTGGATCCGGCGGCGCTCACGCGGCGTGCTCCGGGGCGGGCGCGGCGGCCTCGGCCGGAGCGGCCGGGGCGGACGGGGCGGACACGGCACCGCACGGGCGGCCTCGCGCGCGGCGGCGCCGACGCGGGGATGTGCAATCACGTACTGGCGTCCCTGCCGACCGAGGCGGCGGTGCTCTCGGTGTTCCGGGAGATCCATCGGCTCCTGCGGCCCGGAGCCCCGCTCGTGCTGCTGGCCACCGAGCCCGCGTGCAGCGGCACGGAGTACGCCTCACTGCGCATCGGCGAGCCGGGCTGAGAGTACGGCCCGGGCGACGCGCTGACCGCACGGCCCCGGCGTTCGGACGGAACCTGGCAGGAGATGGCGACCCCAGCGCGGCCCGTGGACCCCTGTCCGCCGCTGATGGAGCGTGCCGGATTCCGGACCGATGCACGGCACAGGCCGACGGGGGCGGGCGAGGTCGGTGAGGGTGAGCCACTGGCCGTCGTGGGCGCCGGACGACGTGGCCGCCTGCCAGGCGGCGTCGATGTCCTTGTCGTCGAGCAGGGCGTCGACGAGGACGGGGCCGCGTTGGGCGCCCTTCCCGCCCGCGTCTACGCGCAGGAGATCGAGGGCCTGCTCCCGCTCGGGCGGCCAGCATCCGGCGGCCCTGGCCGCGGCGCGCAGCTGCTGGTAGGTGAGCAGGCTGCGGCAGGCGACGAAGTGGTCGCGGCGCAGGGTGACGGCGTCGGCAAGCCGGCTGGCCTTCGTATAGCGGTCGGCGAGGTCGTCGACGAGGGTGGTGTCGACCGTGGCGAGGTCCTCGGTGCCTCGGATCCCGCGCTCGGCCCATTCCAAGGCTTCGGCGGGACGGCCGGCGGTGTCCAGTTCGCGGGCGATGAGAAAGTGGGTGTGGCCGTTGGGCGCGAGGTCGGCGACGTACACCGCGATCACCGTGTCGACGTCCCGGCCCGACCTCGCCAGCCGTTGCATCAGATGTTTCTCGGCCCAGCCGGTGCGGTTCGCCTTCCACGCCTCGACCGCAAACTGACGCAGGGTGATCATCCCCCTCTCTCCGAGAAGGTCCTCGTAATCCAGCGGGTCGATGTCCGTCAGGTCGGCCGCATCGTCGAGTGCGTGGGTCACCAGCCAGTGCGCGAGGTCCTCCGGGTCGGGGTGCGCCGCGCGGCAGGCATCGTGGTGGGTGTCGGCGAGGCTGGTGCCGATCTGCCCGAGCCATCCGTCGGAGTCGTCGACGTTCTCGACCACCCCGGCCAGCAGACCGATCGCCTCCCGGGCCAGGGTCATCGCGTCGACGGACCGGCCCGAGGCGGTCAGCGAGCGGACTGCTGAAGCCGCCTGCCGCGCCTGGTCGGCGTAGGCGCGGGCATCGCCGTACTCGACGTAGCCGTACTGGGCGAATGGACCGATGTCCAGCAGGTCACGGACCCGTGACCGGACCCCGGCCAGGTCGCCCCGCGCGCTCGCCGCCCGCAGCTCCAGGCGGCGCCGAAGCTGTCGGTCCTCGGCGATCTCCTCCCCTACGACGCTGAGCAGTTCGTCCCGCGACAGGCCGGACAGCCAGGTATCGAGGCTCCGCGACCGGGCGCGGGCCGACTCCCGCAGACGCGGGAGGTCCGCGTTCTGGGCGATCACGGTCAGTCCGAGGGCGACCAAGTGTTTGCAGAAGTTGCCTTCCTGGCCGTAGGGGCAGTCACACGTGCCCGTCGGTCTTCTGCGCCCACCCAGCGCGAGCTCCACCTCGTAACGCTGCGTACCCCGGACCGACGCCCTGATCCAGCCGTCACCGAACTCGATCCCGGACACCTCGTCGACGTAACCAAGT
Organism: Streptomyces sp. ICC1; assembly: GCF_003287935.1. Taxonomy (GTDB): domain Bacteria; phylum Actinomycetota; class Actinomycetes; order Streptomycetales; family Streptomycetaceae; genus Streptomyces; species Streptomyces tritrimontium. The sequence continues at coordinate 5,157,650 of NZ_CP030287.1, read as the reverse complement.
CCACGCTCGAACGAGCGCTCCCCGGCCAGCTCCCTCAACTTCGCTTCCGTAAGACCGCCCACGACTCTCCGCGCTCCGATCCGGCTCGGACTCCCCTCAATGGCCCTCACACTAAAGGCTGCCAGGTCGAACAACCCCGGGGACCGGCACGGTGCCACCTCCACGAGTCATTGGTGTCCTCAACACCTCAAGTGCCCTGCGAGTCCCGCCGCCTCCATCCCTTCCCAACGGTCGTACGCGGGTGGCAGAGGACCAAACGACCGATTCCATGCGGCGCCTCACCCCCCGCCTGTAAGGTCGTCGACCACCCCCCGCTCCCCCGGACCTTCCCCGAAAGGTGCCGCATGACCAAGCCCGCCACCGTGAACCTGACGAAGGCCGCGCCCACGGTCTCCTTGAGCAAGCACGGCGTGACGTCGGGGCTGATCAGAGTCAACCTCAACTGGACCTCACCGCAGGCCGCCGCGCAGCGGGAGGCCGGCGAGGCCCGCGGTCTGTTCAGCCGGATCCGGGCGTCGCTGCGGTCGGCCGCGGCCAAGACGGTGGATCTCGACCTCGGCTGCATGATCTGCTGCACCGACGGCTCCAAGACCGTGGTGCAGGCGTTGGGCAACGCGTTCGGCGCGGCGGACTGCTTCCCTTACGTCGCCCTTGACACGGACGACAGGACCGGCGCCCTGGAGGGGGGAGAGAACCTCGTCATCAACCTGGACCACCAGGACGAGTTCCAGAAGCTCCTGCTCTTCGTCTACATCCACGAAGGGGCCGGCGACTTCCGCGGCCTCGACGCGGTGGTGACCCTGACCTCCGACCGCGGCGACCGCTTCCGGGTGGTTCTGGACGAGTGCCCGCCACAGGCGCACGCCTGCGCCATCGCCCTCATCAAGCGGCAGAAGGGCGAACTCGTCATCGGACGCGAGGTGCGCTGGTTCACCCCGCAGGACGGCCCCGGCGTCCAGGACGTGATCTCCCGCGCGTACCGGCTTGGCATGAAGTGGACCCCCGGCCGAAAGTAACACCACGCGGCCATGGCACACCCTCGGACGCATTCGGCGCTCGACCGGCGTACGGTCCGACGGCCGGCCGGGGGCTGCCGTGTTCCCGGCGTTCGGACACACCCGGTTACCCCTACACATCCGATCCCACAGATCGCCTTGTGTGTGGGACATGCTGGCCAGCTGGCTCGGCGATCTCAAAGGCTGTGCGTCAGCCGACAAGATCGGCGAGCTGCTGGCGAGAAGGGGTACCCGGAGGAAGCCGTCGGTACGATCGACAACTGGAAGCGCCAGTTGTGGCGATTCATCACGATGGACATCGGCGACTACGTCGTCATGCCGCGAAAGCAATTGCCGGTCGTGGCCATTGGCAGCGTCACCGGGCCGTACGAGTATGCGCCCGAGTGAGCAGGACGGCACCGAGCGCATAGACGTCCGCAGCCCGGTCGAGCTGGTGTTCCCCACGCGCCTGCTCCGGCGGCATGCAGAGGATGGACCCCACCACATAGCCGGTCGCGGTCAGGAACGAGCGCCGCTCGGCAAGTACGGCCAGGCCGAAGTCGATGACCTTGGGACCGTAGGAAGCGAGCAGGATGTTCTGCGGCTTCAGGTCGCGGTGCAGCGGGCCCGCCTCGTGCACGTGGCCAGTCCTTCGGCGAGCAAAGCTCCGAGGCTGGCGGTCTCGGCCGCGGGTAGCGGGCCGTGCTCGGTGACGAAGGACCGCAGATCGGGCCCGGGTACGTACTCGACGGCGAGCCAGGGCGCATCGGCGTGTGCGTCCGCTGCCACGAAGGCGGCAACGAACGGCCCGTACACCGTCTTGAGGCTGTCCACTTCGAGGAGCAACCGGGTACGGGTGTCCTCGTCGAGGACCGAAGGCTTGATCACTTTCACTGCGATCTACTGCCCGGCCGCCGACTCTCCGAGGAACACCTGGCCCATGCCACCCGAACCGATCCTGCATACCAGGGTGTAACCGCCGAAGTATGCCGATGGCGCCACTGAGTCCGAAGAGAATCGGGGAAACGAACTCACCGGGTGCACCGGCCCAGGTGAACAGGCCGCGAGCACGATCAGACGGCCGCCGCCGCCTGCCAGACGGTCTGGCGCCGCGTCGCGCGGCTCGGCACGGTTCGCCGGTCCTCGGGCAGGTCTTCCCAGGCCAGCTCCGGAACGATCAACCGGTCGTGGCACACATCCGCCAGCACACCGGAGACCAGGGACAGCACCCGGCTGCGAGCCTCACGCGCCGCGGCACTCCCGTCGGCTCCGCGGTCCGGTGCGCCGGCTGAGGGATCGGCCGCGGCGGCGTGCGCCACCACCGCCAGCCGGTAATGCTCAAGGGACTCCAGCACATGCGCCGTGTACACGCGGACCTGGGCCTGCGGACTGATGAGCGCGACCGGGGTCTCGTCGGGGTCCGGCCAGTGGCTGAGTACTGCGGGGACCACGGCCCAGGCGGCCAGGAGCGACAGCAGTTTGCCCGCGGGCGGAGCGGCGGCCCAGGCGTCGTAGCGGTCGCTCGGCAACAGCCGGGCGGAGGGCTTGGGGGGCCTTGAGGTTCCGGCGGCCGCGGGAAGCGGGGGCCGGTTCGTCGTCCCGGGGCGCGGCCAGTCCGGCGGTCACCGCGAGGTCCAGCCACAGCCGGGTGCCTGCCTCATCGGCCCCGGCCGCCTTGGCCAGCCGCCGGGTGTCCCGTACGGCGATCCCGCCCGCCTTGCGGATCGCGACCGGCTGGCGGCCAGCGCCCGCAGTACCAGTTCGGCCCGCCAGGCGGCCGCCGCGGCGGCCGTGCCACCCTCGCCCTCCCAGCCGGACGGCAGCGGCGCGGTGGCGGTGAACGGCTCCGGTTCCAGCCGGGGGCTGGGCGCCGCGCCCTCATCGCGGAGCGCACGGGCGACCTCGTACGGAAGTTCCACCAGGTCGAGGCCGGAGGGGATCAGCAGTCCGCGCCCGGCCAGCCAGTCGGTGCCCTGGTCTCCGCTGCCGCCCTCCCGGAAGACGTACTTGGCGTCCGGGCTCGCGTACTGTGCCCCATACCGGCCGACGAAGCAGTGGGTTCGCAGCAGCGGCGGGCCGGGTACCAGGTGGTCCAGCAGCTCCAGCGCCCGGACCGGAGCGCCCGCCACCAGTGCCCGCACCCGGGCGGGATCGGCGAGCAGAGCGGTGATCAGCTCCTGGGCCTGGTCGCGGGTACGGGCCGCCCCCTCGCCGAAGAGGTTTGCGGCGATCCGCTTGACCTCGGGGGCGTTGTAGGCGTAGGTCAGCAGCCGGTTGGCGGTGCGCCCGTAACCGTCGAACCCAGTGGCCCGGACATGCAACAGCGGCGGCAGCGCCAGTTTCCCCTTGGGCGCGGGGAGCAACAGCGCGCGCTCCCGCAGTCGGGCGAGCGTGTGCTCCGCCCGCCGCCGCTTCTCCCCCGGCTCGAACCAGGCCAGTACGTCCCGCTCGGGCACCAGTCGGTCCGCGGGCTCCACCGCGGCAACGGGCTTCCGCTGTTGCCAGGGATACCGGGGCCCGTCCTCGGCCTCGCCACCGGCTACGGGGCCGTGCCGCTCCAGGGCGAGGGCGGCGATGGAAGCGAGCAATTCCAGTTCTCCGGCGGTGCCCGCCATCAGGCCCTGGCCCACCGACTCGTCGGTGAGCAGGTGTTCGGCGAGCTCGCGCAGGGTGGTGATCCGTCGGTACTCGGCGGCGAGCGGCAGATCCCGCTCCTCCAGCAACGCGGTCAGCCGCTGAGGAGCCAGGGTTCCCAGCCATTTCACAAGGGCGGTACGCGCATTCACCCGGCCAGGCTAGCGCCGTCCGGTCACCCCGTAGGGGTGAACCGGACCCGTCACCTCGCCGCCGCGCAGACGGGCTTCGACTGACCAGCAGCGTGTTCAGCAGCGGAGACAGCGTGCCTGAGGGCCAACTCCCCCAGCAGCGGCAGTTCGCCCGCCACCAGCAGCGGCAGCAGGGCAAGCGGGTTGGACACAGCCTCGCGCAGAAAGCAGCCGAGCTCGTCGAGGCTCAGACGCGCCGTCAAGCCCGCGGTCTTGTTCGACGTCGTCGGGTGGTTCGGGGTGAGTCGCTCCCGAGAGTCGCCTCCCCCTCTGGAGCGAAGCCCTGCGAGGTGTTGTGTATTCACATACGCCTGATGCAGGTCATGGCCAATGGTTGTGCTACCGTACTCATGCACGCAAACGTTCGAGCCGTGACGCAGGGTTTCCCATAGGCCGGGTGTTCCGGGCATGACTATGCCCCGGGGCGCTTGCGAGCAGAGGCACACACCGGGGCTTACGCAGTCCAACGTAATCCCCGGTCCTTGGATACGCAACACGGACCCTCGGGGGGACTTCCATGCAGTGCGCCACGACCGACGAGATGAACCTGATCCGCATGATCGACGCCACCAGGTACGCCGATCCCGACACCCTCTGCTCCGCTGCCTGCCGGCAGGCGCTGGCGTGGTCCGACTGGGAGACGAACATCTCCAAGGCCACGTACGAGGTACTCCGGAACGTGGAGAACGTCCTGCGGTGTGCCATCTCGGCCAGGCTCGTTCTGCACTACGGGCAGGAGGACTGGTGGGAAGCCCCGAACCTTCACCTCACTTACGAGACCAACAAGAAGATCAGGGAAGCCAAGGGCAAGCTGCACCGTGCGCGTGTCCCGCTGTCGCCCACCGCCATCCAGCGAGAGGTGCCGCTCGGCTTCTGGGTCTCGCTCATGGGTCGTGGCGCTGACTACGAGACCCAGCTGTGGCGCCCCATGCGCGCCGCCTTCCCGCACTTCAAAGGGCGTCGCGTGGAACTCCATGAGCGTGTGGATCACCTGCGCATCCTGCGGAACAAGATGGCGCATCAGGAGCGCATCGGCGGACGGGACCTCGTCGCCGACCGCAGCTCCGCGCTCACCGTCATCGGGTACGTGTCCGAGACGGTCGCACTGCGGGTTTCCGCTGCGGACATCGCGATCCCGTACCTGCTGGCCGCTCGTCCCGGCGTCTGCCCGCAGCGTCGAGGTGCGGGCGCATGAGGTGGGAATTCGCGCCGCTGGGTGAATGCTGCGATGTCACCGCGAGCCCCTCCAGCGACCTTTTCGTCGATCTCGCGACCGACGCTTCCGGCACTCCGGTGGTGACCCCGGCGGATGTCACACGCACCGGGCGGATCGAGGTGTCAACGCTTCGCCGGCTCCCGGATGCTCCAGCCAGCCTGAACCGCTACGGATTGCGTCCTGGGGACCTGATGCTGGTCCGCCTGGGGGCAGTCGGGCGGGTTGCCCTGATCGAAGAGTCCGCCCGTGATCAAGGCTGGGTCTACCACTCCTCGTGCATGCGGATCCGCCCAGATACCGAGCGCGTGGACCCGCTCTACCTTTCGTCCTATCTGGCCCACCCCCCCGTGGCGGATCAGCTCCTCTCCTATGCCCAGGTGGGCACGGTGTCCAGCCTCACGGCGTCCGCCGTGAAAGGGCTGGGGGTGGCTCTGCCCGACCTGCGCACCCAGCGTCTACTGGCTGGGGCGCTCGGCGAGATGGCCCAGCAGGCCGACATCCAGCACCGCATGCTCGCGCGCCTCGACGCGGTCCGGCAGGGGCTGTTCACACAACTCCTGGGCGAGGACTTCCCGGATACGGGAGCATCCCGACCCGAGGGGCACCTGCCCGAGCGGCGGGCGCCAAGGACACGCAGGACGAACCGAATGTCGTAGCCCGGTCCCAGTCTGGGCCGTTATGCCACAGGATGCGTTTCCTGTGGGACGCATGAACAAGGAGAGACCCGAGTGGCACAGCTCACGCTGCCCCAGCTGGAGCGGCATCTGTATGCGGCGGCGGACATCCTCCGCGGCAAGATGGATGCCGCGCAGTACCAGGACTACATCTTCGGAATGCTGTTCCTGAAGCGGGCTTCGGACCAGTTCGACGTGGCACGTGCCGCACTGGTCAAGAAGCTCGTCGCCGAGGGCAAGAGCCCTCAGCAAGCAGAGATGATCTCCGAGGCCCGGGGAGCCTACAAAGCTCACGAGTTCTACGTTCCGCAGGAATCCCGCTGGTCCAGCATCGTCCGGGAGTCCCGGACCGAGCCAGGCAAGGCGCTGGACATCGCACTTGCCGAACTGGAGAACCACAACCACCAGGCGCTCGACGGTGTGCTCTCCTACATCAGCTTCACCGAGAGCCGTGGTGGCAACACCAAGCTGACCAAGCCGGTCATCCAGCAGCTCATCGACCACTTCAGCGAGTACCGGCTCAGCAACGACGACTTCGAGTTCCCCGATCTTCTGGGCCACGCGTACGAGTACCTGATCGGCGAATTCGCCGACGAGGGCGGCAAGAAGGGTGGCCAGTTCTACACCCCGCGCTCGGTCATCCGCATGATGAACCAGCTGGTCAAACCGCAGCCGGGCATGTCCGTCTACGACCCGTGCTGCGGATCGGCCGGCATGCTGATCCTGTCCAAGGAATACGTGCAGGACCACGGGGGCGACGGGTCCCATCTGGCGGTGTACGGCCAAGAGGACAACGGCAGCGCCTGGGCCATGGCCCGCATGAACCTCCTCATGCACGGTGTCGCCGACGGCATCATCCACCACGGCGACACCCTCGCCGAACCCAAGCACATCCAGAACGGTCAGCTCCAGCGCTTCGACCGCATCCTCACCAATCCGCCGTTCGCACAGAACTACCGCCGCGAGGGCATGAAGTTCGCTGAGCGGATGGCGTACGGCTGGACACCGGAATCGGGCAAAAAGGCCGACCTCATGTTCATCCAGCACGTGCTGGCCGTGCTGGAGGCAGACGGCATCGCGGCGTCCGTCATGCCACACGGAGTGCTCTTCCGTGGCGGGGAAGAGCAGAAGATCCGCAAGCAGATGATCGAAGAGGGCCGCCTGGAAGCCGTCATCGGGATCGGCCCCAACGTCTTCTACGGCACGGGCATCCCAGCGTGCATCCTCGTCCTGCGCGGCCGCGACGGTGTCCCCGCAGACCGGCGCGACGGCGTCCTCTTCATCAACGCCGACAGAGAGATCACCACCGGCCGCACCCAGAACCTGCTGGAAGCCCAACACGCCGAGAAGATCGTCTCCGCATACGAGAACCGGGCCGAGATCCCCGGCTTCGCACGGGTCGTGAAGTTCGAAGAGCTCGCGAGGAACGACTACAACCTCAACATCCGCCGCTACGTGGACAACACCCCCGCCCCGGAGCCGCAGGACGTGCGGGCGCATCTGTACGGGGGCGTGCCCAGGACCGAGATCGCGGCACGCAAGGCGCAGTTCGAGGCCTTCGGCATCGACCCGGAAGGCGCGCTCTTCCGGGTGAGGGACGGCGACCCCGACTATGTGGACTTCCTGCAGGAGGGGTACGAGGCGACGGCCGCCCGCATCCCCGGGCTGGCAGAGGAGTTGGAGGTGCTCCTCGGGCGGGCCTTCCATACCTGGTGGGACGAGCACGCCGAGCGGTTGGCGAAGCTCCCCGTCCACCAGCAGATGGCGCAGGCCCGCAAAGAGCTGCTCACCACCTTCACCGAGGCGCTGGAGCCCGTGGGGGTACTGGACAAGCACCAGCTGGCCGGCACGGTCGCCGCATGGTGGTTCGACACGAAGAACGACCTCCTCGTGCTGATGGCCAAGGACTTCAACGGCCTCATCGACGGCTGGGTCCGCAGTATCGCCTCAGCCTTCGAAGAGCCATCGGCCAAGGCCGATGCCAAGACAAAGGCCCGCCACCGGGCCGCGATGCGCAAGGCCCGTGAACACCGCCTGGTCCCCGAACTGATCCCGGCTTACGTGGAGCAGCTGGAGACGGTGGAGGCGCTCGTCGCCAAACTGGACGCGGAGGTGAAGGCAGGATCGCCGCCGAAGAAGACCTCCAAGGCAAGCGACGCTGATGGCGAAGAAGACGGGGACGAAGAAGAACTCGACCTGTCTGAGGTCCTGCCGCCCAAGGAACTGGCCGCTCTAAAAAAGAAGCAGCGCGCGGCGAAGCTGGAACTGACCGCACTGAAGGCCTCGTTCGTAAACGAACTGAAATCCGCAGCGAATAAGCTGACCGGCACCCAGGCCCAGGAAGTCGTTCTCGGTTTCCTGAACGCCGACCTATACGCGCGCATGATCCGCTTCGTCACCTCTGACCGCCGCGCCCTGATCGACGCTTTCCGGAACTGGGGCGAGAAGTACGCAGTCACCCTTGCCCATCTGGAGCAGGAACGCGAAGCCTCAGCCAAGCGTCTGCGTGAGTACCTGAAGGAGTTGGGATATGCCTAGCCAAGCATTCACCAAATGGGAAGTGCATAGAGTTCGCGATCTCCTCCTGCATCACGCATCGGGCCCTAGCCCAATCTGCGAAGAACGCGAGATTCAAGAATCTACCGAATGGGGCCTGCTTAAGACAACCGCGATCACCTGGGCCGGCTGGAACGAAAGTGCACACAAGGCGCTCCCTGAGGAGTACTGGGGAATCCACTCAAAGGAAGTCCACCCGGGCGATATTTGCGTAACGAAAGCGGGCCCTCGACACCGCGTAGGCGTCGCCGCCTATGTCACACACACGCGGCCACGCCTCATCGTTTCAGGCAAAATGATCCTCCTGCGGCCGGACTCAAATAAAGTCGTACCCAAATATCTTTCACTAGCCCTGACATCCCGGCCGGTTCAAGAATATCTAGAAACCCGCAAAACAGGGATGGCGGAGTCGCAAGTAAACTTCTCAGACAGAGATCTACTCGACTATGAAATCACGCTGCCGCCCCTAGGGGAACAGCGGAAGATCTCCGAAATCCTTGACGAAATCAGCCACAGCAAGGGCCACCACAAGAGAGTATTGCGCAAGCTGTTTTCGATCCGAAAGGATCTCATTCGGCACGCCATGTCCAATAATGGGGAATATAGGCAATCAACCCTCGGCGAGCTCACCACCCTCATTGTCGATGGCGTACACCACACCCCAAACTACCGTGAATCTGGCGTCCCTTTTGTCACTGTAGAGAATTTGACGCGCGGCACCGGAATTTCCATGGATCCGGTTCGCTACATCTCCGAAGAAGATCATGCAATTTTCTCCCGACGGGCAGATCCTTCCGCCGGAGATATTCTCGTTTCCAAAGACGGCACACTGGGCGTGGCGCGCGTCGTCCCTGAGCAGGTGCCGAAATTTAGCATCTTCGTCTCAGTGGCACTGATCAGAACGGCCCCCCTCCTGCTGGATCCCCAATATGGTTGCATGTTCTTCGATTCGCCACAGTTCTTCACTCAGCTCCGAAAGCTCTCATCGGGAACTGGCCTTAATCATATCCACCTCCGAGACTTTCGAGAGTTTCAGCTAAGTGCACCAGATCTCCCCACTCAAAGAGCATGGTCAGTAAAGCTGGGTGCACTCAACGACGCAATCAGGAAAGAGCAAGAGGCACTGGACAAGATCGAAAAGATCGGCCGAAGTCTGGTACATGACCTCACCTCTGAAGGCGCATCACCCCAGTTGTCGACGGAAAGCACCTCCGGGGCGCGGTAACAGATAGCACAATAGTGTTCGCACCCAGCCCCCTGCGTGCCATTCACTCGAAGGAGATCGCACCGCTCATGTCCGGCCCCGAGTACAAGTACGTGGAAGCGCCGTTGATCGCGCAGCTGATTCATCGGAGTATGGGGTGGCGGCATGCGGTGGGAAAGCAAGGCGCGGAGCTGCAGGAGGCCGGAGCCGAGCGGTACATCCGGGAGGGTGCGGATGGTGCGCTGCTCACCGGGATTCTCCGCAGCCGGCTGGATCGGCTCAATCGAATGCCGGACGGGGCAACGTGGGTGGACGACGTGCGAGCGGCGGCAGCGATTGCGGCACTCGTCAGGGGCGGCGCTCGCGGCGGTGGTTTGGTGGCCGCGAATGAGGCGGCGACCGAAGCGCTGATCGAGGGGGTGGCCGTCCCCGGAGTGGATGGGTGGGACGGCGGGCGAGCCCAGAAGGTGCGGTTCGTGGACTGGGAGGTGCCGGAGAACAACGACTTCCTAGTCGTCTCCCAGTTTCCGATGACGATCCCCGGTGCGCGGGACGACCACGGCAAGCCCCGCAAGCTGATCGCCGACCTGGTGCTGTTCGTGAACGGCATCCCGCTGGTCGTCATCGAGTGCAAGAAGCTCAAGGCCGGGCACGGCGACGCCCACCGGGCCGTCCAGCAGCTGCGCCGGTACGCCAACCAAAAACAGGAGGCGGGTGTCCCTGAGGGCAGCGAGCAGCTCTTCCGTACCGTTCAGTTGACGGTCGCGACCACTGGCGACACGGCCTTGCTCGGCACGTTCACCGCCCGCCCCAAAGACTATGTGGTCTGGCGGGACGCATACCCGTTGGAGACGAGGCAGGTCGCCGAGACCATGTTCCACAAGGACGACGCCTTCGCCGGCGCCCAGAAGGTGCTCGTTGCCGGGGTGCTGCACCCGCACCGGCTGCTCGACATCGTGCGGAACTTCGTCGTCTTCAAGGACGTCGAGGTCGCCGAGGGCCGTACCGCCCGTGTGAAGATCGCCCCGCGGTATCAGCAGTACCGCGCCGTCTGCAAGGCGATCGAGCGGCTGCAGAAGGGCGAGACCAAGCAGGTCCACGGCAAGGAGGACAAGCGCGGGGGGATCATCTGGCACACACAGGGTTCCGGCAAGTCGCTGACGATGGTGTTCCTGGTGCGCAAACTGCGCTCGACCCCTGGTCTTGGGCACTTCAAGGTTGTCGTGGTCACCGACCGCAAGCAGCTCCAGGACCAGCTGTCCGAGACCGCCGCTCTCGCGGGTGAGAAGCCGGATGTCATCACCCGCGCCTCACAGGTGCCGAAGGTGCTCGGGCTGGAGAACGCCGGCCTCGTCTTCGTCATGATCCAGAAGCAGCAGGACGGCGAGAAGGCCCGGCAGAACGCCGCCGACTCCCTTGCCCACCAGGGCACCCCCGGCTGGGGCCCGGTCAATGACCGTGACGGCATCCTCATCATGATTGACGAGGCACACCGCTCTCACGGCTCCGCACTCCACCAGAACCTCATGGAGTCCCTGCCCAACGCGGCCCGGATCGGCTTCACCGGCACTCCGATCATCATGAACCGCCGCAAACTCACCACCACGACCTTCGGTGAGTTCATCGACACCTACCGGCTCAAGGATGCCGAGGACGACGGTGCGATCGTTCCCATCTACTACGAAGGCCACATCGCCAAGGGCGCGGTCACCGAGGGCGAGGCCCTGGACGAGGCGTTTCAGGAGGAGTTCGAGGAGCTCACCGACGAGCAGTACGACGAACTCCAAAAGCGCTACGCCAAGTCCTCCGCCGTCCTCGGTGCCGACGACATGATCCGGCGCAAGGCCCGGCACATGTTGCGGCACTACGTCGAAGGGGCCATGAAGGAGGGCTTCAAAGCCCAGGTCGTCGCCCACTCCCGAGGGATTGCCGTCCGGTACCGAGAGGCGCTCGTCGAGGCGCGAGACGAGCTGGTAGCCGAGGTGGAGAAGGCCGCCCGGCCACCGGCCCGCATCCTCACCAAGGCCCAGGAGACTCCTTCGCAGGACCGTACGCCCAAACAGCGTCTGCTCGTCTCCGCCCACCGGAACCTGGCCCTGCTCAAGGTCATCGACTTCGTTCCCGTGATCTCTCCTGACAGCGAGGACGACAAGGACTGGGCCCAGTGGTCGAACGGCAGCGCCCAGGAGAAGGCGATCGAGGCCTTCCGCAGCCCCTTCCCCGTTCCGGAAGCCCTCACCCCGGAGTCCCGGCCGACCGCAGTACTGATCGTCCGCACCATGCTGCTCACCGGTTTCGACGCCCCCATCGAGCAGGTCATGTATCTGGACCGACGGATGCGCGAGGCCGAACTCCTCCAAGCCGTCGCCCGCGTGAACCGTACCTACGGGGAGAAGAAGCAGGCCGGCTACGTCGTCGACTACGCGGGCGTCTCCAAGGCCCTCAACGAAGCGATGCAGGCCTACGCCACCGACGAGGCCGAGGGCAAGCCCATCGACTTCGAGCACGAAGAGAACAAGCTTGAGCACCAGTGCGACGCGCTGCGCCACCACCTCGGCCTCACTCGCGCCCTCGTCGACCCCGCCGACACCCTCGCCGTACACAAGCTCGTGGACACGCTGGAGGACGAGGAACGGCGCATCGAATATCGCAGGCTGTTGCGGGAGTTCCTGAGCACGCTAGACCTCCTCCTGCCCCGCGAGGCCACCCGCCCCTACCAGCTACCGGCCAAGCTCTTCGGGTTCATCGCCCAGGTGGCCAAGCAGCGTTTCAGTGAAGAAGAGGACGGCTTCGACCCCGCCGCGTACGGCGAGCGTGTCGCTGAGCTGATCGACGAGCACGTCAAGGCCCTCGGCGTGGAGCGCGCGATAGAGCCCACCCGGCTCACCTCCGATGATTTCCGGACCAAGGTCGAGCAGATGCCCAGCTCTCGGGCCAAGGCCTCGATGATGGCTCACGCCGTACGCAACCACATCGAACTCCACTTCAACGAGAACCCCGTCGCCTACGACAAACTCCGTGTACGCCTTGAGGAGGTCCTCAAGAAGTACGCGGAGGACTGGGCGCAGCAGCTCACCGCATTCGAATCGCTCTCTCAAGAGGCGCATGATGTAGCCGCGGGGCGTGATTCGGGACTACCGGCCGACGTACGCAGCCTCAGCAAATTGGAGCAGGCTGTCTACCAACAACTGACCACGGTGATCACAGACGGAGTCATCGCCGACAACGAACGCGTCGACCTGATCGGCCTGGCGCGCGAAGTGCGCGACATCGCCGTCCGGCACACCGCCCGCAAGGACCTCTTCTACAACACGGCCGCGCTGCACGACCTGCAAAGCGACATCTGGATGCTCCTCGCTCTCAACGACCGTACGCAGCCCTCCGTCGACAGCCTCGCGCCCGCGGTGCGAGAGATCATTCAGCACAACAAGAAGGATCTGTAAGCCTTCATGCCCGACACCCTGGCCGAACCGCTCCTCGTAGGAGGGTTGGTCATCGAGGTCCACGCCGTTCCCGGGCGCAAAAGCGTCCGGGTCACGGTGGAACGCGATGCACGGATCCTCGCCGCTGTGCCTCCCGGCTCGGACCGCGCTGCCCTCGAAGGGCTCATCCGCACCCGGCTGCCCTGGCTCTACGCCAAGGTGCGCGACCGCGAAGTAGACGCGCAGCGGCGCCCGCACCGGCGTTTCACCGACGGTGAAGGCTTCTACTACCTGGGACGCAGCTACCGGCTGAAGACCGTCGCCGAGGCGTCCAGCCCGGTTTCCCTGACCAACGGCCGGCTCAGGATCCGCCAGGAGCTCAAGGGCGCAGCCGGAGAAGCCCTGGTCGCCTGGTACGTGGACCGGGGAAGGCATTGGCTTCCCCGACGAATCGAGCCATGGGCAACGTGTCTAGAAGCCCCGTCGTCAGAGCTACTGGTACGCCCTCTCGGCTACCGCTGGGGGTCCTGTTCCGCCCGGGGCACCCTCAACATCCACTGGGCGGTCATGCAGCTTCCCACCCCTCTCGTGGACTACGTACTGGTCCACGAGTTGGCACACGTGCACGAACCGAACCACTCGCCGGACTTCTGGCGGATGGTCGACCGGGCCCTCCCCGACTACGAATCCCGCCGGGCGAGGCTGGAGGAGTGGGGAGCCGGGATCTGGCTCCCGGGGGGGAACTGACCACACCTCGTGACATTGACCAGCCCGACCGGTGGGGGCACCGCGATTCCCCGGACCCTTCGCCGGGCTGGCCGGGTGGATCGTCCAGGGTGCGCAGGAAGTTGCGCGCGCGTGTTCCGGTGGTCCGTACGAAGGGTGTGGGGGTGGGTCTGTCGGTTCGGGGGGTGGGGGGCCGGGGTCTGGGTGGCTAGGTTGGACAGGGAGGCCACTTTGTGTTGCTGACCTGGTGCTTTGTGGCGTGCTCTGACGGTGAGGATGGGGCGGCGCGAAATGCGTGACTTGGTGGAGACGGCGCGGCAGTGGCTGGCCGAGGGGCGGGTCGCGTTTCTGGCGCGGCCCGTGACCGAGCAGGGGTTCGGGCCGCGGGATCCCGCCGGGGCCGTGCTCGTGGACGCGCGCGGGGAGTGCGCCGGGGCCCTGTACCGCGGGGTGTTCGACGCCGAGCTCGTGGCCGAGGCCACGGCGATGGGGGCCGGGGAGACGGCTCGGGTGTGCGAGGTCTCGGTGGGGTCCGGCGAGGCCGTCGAGGCGAGGCTGACCTGCGGCGGGCAGGCCGAGGTGCTGCTGCAGCCGCTGGGCGCGATCCCCGCCGAGTGGTGGGAGCTGCTCGGGCAGGGCGTCGGGGTCGCGCTCGTTACCCGGCTCAACGAGCGGGCGGACCAGGCCGTCAGTGTCGTGGTGCGGGGGGCGGACAGCCCCTCCGATGACTCCGAGCGGCGGGCCGGGGAGTTGCTGAGGTCGCGGCGGCCCGGGCGGGACGCGCTGTACGGGGGTTCCGGGCTGGTGCTCGTGGAGGCGTACCCGTCGGCCCCCTACGTCGTCATCGGCGGGACCGGGGAGCTCGCCGAGGTCATCGAGGCGCAGGCCCGGCTGCTCGGGTGGGACGTCAGTACCGTCGTCTCGGTCGGGGAGGCCGAGAAGGTGCTCGGGGAGCGGAGGGACGCCGCCTGTCTTGCCATGCTCAGCCATGATCCGGCGTTCGACGTGCCCACGCTGCGCACCGCGCTCGCGCTCGGGATCCCGTACGTCGGTGCGCTCGGGTCCCGCAAGACGACCGCGCGGCGCCGGGAGGGGCTGGTCGCGGCCGGGGTGGGCGAGGAGCGGCTGCGGACGGTGCACGGGCCGATCGGCCTGGACCTCGGCGGCCAGAGCCCGGCGGAGACCGCGCTGGCGATCTGTGCCGAGATCCTGGCGGTGCTCGGGGGGCGGGACGTGCGCGGGGTGCGGGATTCCGAGGGGCCGCTGAGGGGCTGAGGGCCATCCCGTGGGCCCCGATCCCGGCGGGTTCGGGGCCCGTGGTTCCGGATCCGGCGGCCTCGATCGGGTGAATTATCTGGAATGCGGGAAACTAGGAGGTATGGACACGACTCTGACCTTCCTCGCGTTGGACAGAACTCTGACCAACATCGCGTGGTTCCTGGTCGTCGGGCTCATCGTGGTCGGCTTCCTGCTCGGCGGTTTCATGCTGGGCAAGCGGGTCCGGTCGCACGAGCCCGCACCCCCCTCTCCCGAGAGCCAGCCCCACCTGCCCGACGGCGGTGCGGTGCGCGAGATCTCCGAGGAGCGGGAGTACGTCGACTTCCCCGAGAGCGGGCTGCGTCCGCACGAGATGCAGGGGTACGGGAACTTCGGCTCCCGGACCTCCAGCCATCAGGAGGACGTGCGCGCCGAGCGGGAGTCCGGCTACGAGCATCCCAATCCGCGGCCCCGCAAGCCCCCGACCGTGCCGCCGCTCGGCGGCGTCAAACCCGCCTGAGCCAAACCTGAGCCAACCCTGAGCACCCGAGCACCCGAACCCCATTGGACCGGCCATGACCCGCCGCGCCTCGCGCGGCGGGTCACATGTCCGCCCGCAGCCTCAGCACCTCCGGCGGGGGGTGGCGGGTCGAGGTGTGGCGGACCTCGGCCGTCAGCGGCGGGTCCAGCGGGTGGAACGGGACTTCGCCGAGGCCGATCGCCGTGACCGTGCCGCCACCGTCCCCGACTCCGCCGCCGTCCCCGTCCCCGTCTCCGTCCCCGTCTCCGCCGCCGCTGCCGTCTCCCGCGCCTCCCCCGGCCGGCCGCGCCCGTGCGGCCACGGCCGCCGCCGCCTCGGCCCGGAGCGCCGCCGTCAGCGGGCTCGACACCAGCGGGGTCTCGTCCCCGACCGGCAGGACCAGGACCAGGGCCAGCGGGCGGCGGGCGGTGCCCGTGTAGCCGACCACCGCCGCGTCGCGGACGTTGGTGTGGCGGAGCTTTTGCCAGCCGCGCCGCCCGGCGGGGTAGGGCTGGTCCATCCGCTTGACGACCAGGCCCTCGATGCCGCTGGCGGGCAGGGTCTCGTACCAGGTCTGCGCCAGCTCCGGGTCCGTGGTCATCGGGACCGGCTGGAGCGGCGGGCCCAGGGGCAGGAGGAGGTCGACGAGGAGCGCGCGCCTGCGTTCGTACGGGCGGGCGCGCAGGTCCAGCCCGGCGAGTTCCAGTACGTCGAAGGCCGCGTACGAGGCCGGCAGCGTCTGTGCCAGTACGGCGGCCCGCGCGGCCGAGGCGGCCGCCGCCCGGCGCTGGACGAGCGCGAATTCGGTGCGGCCGGCGTGCCAGACCACGACCTCCCCGTCGAGCACGGTTCCGGCGGGCAACCGCCGTGCGGCGGCGGCGAGATCGGGGAAGGCGCCGGTGACGATGCGGCCGGAGCGGGCCTGCAGGCTCACCCCCTCCAGGGTCCGCACGACGACGAGGCGGTGGCCGTCGAACTTCGGCTCGTACGCGAGACCGGGCGCGCGGGGCAGGGTCCGTACGGCGGTGGCGAGCGCGACGGTGATCACGGCAGCCGCCCCGCCCTGTCCGGATCGAGGAGGGGGGCGAAGAGATCGCCCTCGCGCTCCAGCCGGGCCGCGACGTCGTCGGCGAGGAAGACCAGGTCAGAGGGATCGCGGCAGGCTTCGACCTCCGCCCACGAGACCGGGGCGGAGACGGTGGGCAGGGCGCGGGCGCGCAGCGTGTAGGGGGCGGCCGTGGTCTTGGCGGCGGCGTTCTGGCTGTGGTCGACGAAGACCTTGCCGGGGCGCAGCGCCTTGGTCATCCGGTGCACGACCAGGTCGGGGAGCTCGCGCTCGGCCTCCTGGGCGAGGGTCTTGGCGTACGCCGACACCTGCTCGGAGGGGGTCGGCTCGAGGGGTACGGCCAGGTGGAGGCCCTTGGAGCCGGAGGTCTTCGCGTAGGCGTGGAGGCCGTCGTCGGCGAGGCGGCGGCGGAGCCAGAGGGCGGCGGCGGAGCATTCGACGACGGTGGCGGGCGGGCCGGGGTCGAGGTCGAGGATCAGGCGGTCGGCGAGGGCGGGGGCGCCGGCCGGCCACTGGGGGGTGTGGAACTCGACGACGAGGTTGGCGGCCCACATCAGGGTGGCCAGGTCGGCGACGACCACCTGTTCGGCCCGGAGGTCCTCCGAGCGGGGAACCGGGGTGGTCTTCACCCAGTCGGGGGTGCCGGGCGGCGGGTTCTTCGTGAAGAAGAGCTGGCCGTCCGGCCCGTCCGGATAGCGCAGGAACGACACCGGCCGGTCGTGGATGTGGGCGAGCAGGGAGCCCGCGACCGTGGCGTAGTAGTGGAGTACCTCGCCCTTGGTGAAGCCGGTCTCCGGGTAGAGGACCTTGTCGAGGTTGCTGAGCGCGATGCGACGGCCCTCCACCATGGTGATCGGCGTCATACCATGAGATTGCCATGAAACAGGAGGAACCGTGCGATCCATATGGAACGGGGCGATCTCCTTCGGCTTGGTCAGCATTCCGATCAAGCTCGTGAACGCCACCGAGAGCCACTCGATCTCCTTCCGTCAGATCCATGTGAGCGACGGCGGACGTGTCCGCTACCGCAAGGTCTGCGAGCTGGACGGGGAGGAGGTGACGGCCGCCGAGATCGGCAAGGGGTACGAGGAGGCGGACGGGTCGGTCATCCCGATCACGGACGAGGATCTGGCGCAGCTGCCGATCGCGACCGCCAAGACGATCGAGATCGTTTCCTTCGTGCCCGCCGATCAGATCGATCCGTTGCAGATGGACGCGGCGTACTACCTCGCGGCGAGCGGGGCGACGGCGGCGAAGCCGTACACGCTGCTGCGGGAGGCGCTGAAGCGGAGCCGGAAGGTCGCGATCGCCAAGTACGCGCTACGGGGGCGGGAGCGGCTGGGCATGCTGCGGGTCGTCGACGACGTGATCGCGATGCACGGGCTGCTGTGGCCGGACGAGATCCGGGTGCCGGAGGGCGTGGCGCCGGAGGGCGAGGTGTCGGTGCGGGAGGCCGAACTGGACCTGGCCGACGCGCTGATGGCGACGCTGGGGGAAGTGGAGATGGACTCGCTGCGCGACGACTACCGCGAGGCGGTGGAGGCGATGATCGCGGCGAAGGGCCGGCTGGCGGAGGGCGACGGGCGCCGGCGCGCGGCGGGGGAGCCGGTCCGGCCCGCACTGAGGGACGGTGCGGACGAGGCGGTGGCCGCCGACCGGCACTGGGCGCTGGCGGCGGCGGTCGGGCTCGGGCGGGGGGGCGGGGACCCGGACGCGGCGCGGGCGGCGGGCGCCGCCGGGGGGCGCCGGGCGACGGCGCGGCCCGGCCACCCGGGGCCGGCGCTGGCCCTGCTGCGCTGCGGCGGGCTGTTCGGGCAGGACCCGGGTGGCCGGGCAGGGCCGTCGCCAGGCGCGCACAGGCGGCGCCCGCGGCCCGGGCCGTGTCCGGGTCCCCGCACTCCAGCGCGAGCCGGACGGCCTCCGACAGCGCCCAGGGACGGTCGAAGGCCACCGCCTCGTCCGCACCGTCCTGCAGTGCGGGCCGCAACGCGTCCACCGCGTCGCGCAGGCGGCCGTCGCGCTCCGCCAGCAGGGCCCGCGCCAGCAGGATGCGCGCGGAGTGCCGGCGGCCCGACCGCGTCGCGCAGGCGTCCGGCGCGAGCACCGCCAACTCCGCCCGTGCCGCCTCCTGTTCGCCGCGGTGCCCCAGGATCAGCGCGCGCAGTCCGTGCGTCAGCACCGGCAGCCAGCCGTCCGACACGGGCACGGCCCGCGCCCGTGCGAGCCCGGTCAGGGCCGCGTCCCAGTCGCCGAACCGGTAGTCGAGATCGGCCAGCAGGGCCTCCGTCACCACCAGCCGGCCCCTCGAACCGGTCCTGGCCGCCAGCTCCCGGGCCTCCCGCAGCGCGTCCGCGGAGACCCGCGGCTCGTCGAACCGCAGGTGGCCCTCCGCCTGGTTGGCGAGCAGCAGCAGCCGCATGTCGTCGGCCGCCGGGCTGCGCCGGGCGTGGGCGATCCCGGCCGCGATGTGGCTCAGCGATTCCCGGCCCCGGTTGAGGTGGAACAGCGCGAAGGACATGGCGTGTTCGGCCTCGGCCCCGCACAGCGGGTCGCCGAGCCGGGCGGCCTCCGCCACCAGCGGGCCGGCCAGTTCGCACGCCCGCGCGGGCCGGTGCAGATCGGCCAGTGCCAGCACCCGGCAGGCCTCCAGGCGCAGCCGCAGGCGGGGGTCGGCCACGTGCTCGGCCAGCGCTTCCTCGGTGACCTCCAGGGAGCGGGCCATGTCCCCCCGGATCATCAGCGCCGACACCAGCTTGAAGGCCAGCAGGGCCCGCCGCCCGGGGTGCGCGGTCCGCTCCCGCAAGCCCCGCAGGAGCTCGGCGGACTCGGGTCGGCGCAGCACCAGCGCGGCGTCCGCGAGGCCGTCCTCGAGGGCTTCGCGGAGCGGTCCGCCCCCGTCGCCCCCGCCGGCCTGCTCGGCCTGCCCGGCCTGATCGGCTTGCCCGGCCTGGTCCACGGCCAGGCGCAGCAGGGCGGCCGCCGGTTCGGGCGCCCGCCCGACCAGGGCCGGGGCGGACTCGGCCGTCCACCGCATCGCCCACGGCTCCAGCGCCCCGCCGCCGAGCAGTTGGCCGGCAGTGCGGACGGGATCGAGCCCGGCCCCGGCGAAGGCCCGCGCGGCGTCCTGGTGCAGGGCGGTGCGGGCCGCCCGGGGCAGGGCGGCGTACAGGGCGAGCCGCACCGCCGGATGCCGCAGCCGCAGGGCGCCGCCGCCCGTGCCTCCGGAGGTTCCCGGACCGGCCGCCGTTCCGGGACCGGCCGTTCCCGTCCGCGAGCCGTCCTGCGGGGACTCTGCGGGCTCCGCCTCCGGGTCGGCTTCCCCCAGGCCGGCCAGCAGCGGCTCCTCCAGGTCCGCGAGCACCTCCCGCACCGGCCGCCCCCGTACGAGGGCCAGCTCGCGCGCGGTGAAGGCCGGGCCGAGCAGCGCCGCGTGCCGCAGCAGGGCCCCCGCGGCCGGGGAGAGCTGCCCCGCCTCCCGGGCCACGGCCGGCGGTGGCGGCGGCAGCGCCCCGACCGGCAGGGCCAGCTCCGCGCGGCCCCCGCCGACCTCGATCACCCCGGACCAGTGCGCGAGCAGCTCCCGCAGCAGCCGGGGATTGCCGCCCGCCTGCCCGGCGGCCTCGCGCAGCCGCGGGCCGGGCGCCGCCCCCAGCACCTCCCGGACCAGCGCGGCCGACTCCGCCCCGGTCAACGGCTCCAGCCGCAGCGTGCGCCCGCGCGGCCCGCCGCCCAGGTCCGCGCACAACCGCTCCACCTCGGGCCGCCGGGGCAGCGGCCGGCGGGCCGCCACCAGCAGCAGGGGCAGCCGCCGCGTGGCCCGGGCGAGCTGGTGCCACAGCAGCAGGCTCGCCGGATCGGCCCACTGGAGGTCGTCCAGGGCCAGCAGCAGCGGCCGCCCCGCGCACCACTCCTCGACGTCGGAGGCCAGCAGGTCCAGGGCCGCCAGCAGCGCCCCGTCGGGCTCGGCCGACCGCCGGGCCTCCCGCAGCAGGTCCAGCACCCGTGCCCGCCCGGGGCCGACAGGGTGCAGGCAGTTCAGTGCGGAGCGCAGCGGCAGCTCCGGGGCCGGCGCCTCGACGGCCCCGTACCGGACCCGGAAGTCGAGCGCGGCCGCCTGGGCCAGCGCCTCGCGCAGGAGCGCGGTCCGCCCCGCGCCCGCCTCGCCTTCCACGATCAGGCAGGCTCCTTCGCCCTCCGCGCCCGCCCGTACCCGTGCCCGTAGCTCTTCCCGGTGCTGCTCCCGCCCGACCCGCACGTCGGCGATCCCTCCGGTCGTCCGCGCCGTCCCCAGGATGGCAGCTCCCGCTCCGGTCAGCGCCGGGGAATTCGGCCACCCGGGGCCGAACTGTGCACTCCCGCCCGGTATTTGGGAATCCGTACCGTGATCTTCATGCCCGCGCCGACACCCGTTTCGATGACGAGCCCGTGGCCGTCCCCGTACACCTGGCGCAGCCGCTCGTCCACATTGGTCAGCCCGATGCCCGAAGAGGAGCCCGCGTGCTCCCCGGCCAGGATCCGGCGCAGCAGGGCCGGATCCATTCCGACGCCGTTGTCCTCGATGGTGATCAGCGCTTCCGCGCCCGCGTCCCGGGCGGCGATCGTGATCCGGCACTCCTCGGTGGAGTCCTCCAGGCCGTGCTTGACCGCGTTCTCCACCAGTGGCTGGAGGCACAGGAACGGCAGCGCCACCGGCAGCACTTCGGGCGCCACCTGCAAGGTCAGCTTCAGCCGCTCCCCGAACCGGGCCCCGGCCAGCGCCAGATACTGCTCGATGGACCGCAGCTCCTCGGCCAGCGTGGTGAACTCCCCGTGCCGGCGGAAGGAGTAGCGGGTGAAGTCCGCGAACTCCAGCAGCAGGTCCCGGGCCCGCTCCGGATCGGTCCGCACGAACGAGGCGATCGCGGCGAGGGAGTTGAAGATGAAGTGCGGGGAGATCTGCGCGCGCAGCGCCTTGATCTCCGCCTCCATCAGCCGGGTCCGCGAGCGGTCCAGCTCGGACAGCTCCAGCTGTACGGAGACCCAGCGCGCGACCTCGGTCGCGGCCCGCACCAGGACCGCCGACTCCCGCGACCCGTAGGCCACCAGGGCGCCCAGCATCCCGTCCTCACCGGTCAGCGGGGCCACCACCGCCCACTTCAGCGGGCAGCCGGGCCGCTCGCACTCGGTGCGCACGCTCTGACTGCGTCCCGAGTCCAGCAGTTCCGCCACCCGGACCATCGCGCGGCGCTCGTGGTGGTCGGCGCCGGGGCCGTCCCAGGCCAGGACGTGCGTGCGGTCCGTCAGGCACAGCGCCTCGGTGCCGAGCAGGGAGCGCAGGCGTTTGGCGGCCTTGCGGGCGGCGTCCTCGGTGAGGCCGGCGCGCAGCGGGGGAGCGGCGAGCGAGGCGGTGTGCAGGGTGTGGAAGGTGGCCCGCTCGACGGGGGTGCCCAGGTCGAGGCCGAGGGCTCGTTCGCCGCGCCGGGCCTGCCACCGGCCGCCCGCCCAGCCGGCGCCGAGCAGCAGCGCGGCCCCGGCCGCCCCCAGGATCAAGAGCACTGCTCCGGTCATGGAGCACCGCCCTTCCCGCCGTGCGCGCCGCCGCCCGCGCGGGCCGGCCCGTCACGCGTCACCTCGCGCACCACCTCGCGCGTCATGTCGCCCGCCACCTCACCGGCCACGTCCTCCGGCAGGTGCAGCCGGGCCAGGGTCGCCGCCGTCCCCGCCGGGATCCGCCCGCGCGTGCCCATCGAGACCACCACCATCGTCAGGAAGCCCAGCGGCACCGACCACACCGCCGGCCACGCCAGCAGCGTGTTCGGCCAGCCGGCCGGAGCCATCCCGGCCCGCGTCGCCAGCACCGCGCTCAGCGCCGCCCCACCCCCCGTCACCAGCCCGGCCACCGCCCCCGGCGGGGTCAGCCCGCGCCACCAGATCCCCAGCACCAGCAGCGGACAGAAGGAGGACGCCGACACCGCGAACGCCAGCCCCACCGCGTCCGCCACCGGAACGTCCGTCGCCGCCACGCTCCCGGCCAGCGGCACCAGGATCGCCACCAGCACCGCGACCCGGAAGCTGCCCACCCCGCGCGCGGACAGCACGTCCTGGTGCAGCACCCCGGCCACCGCCATCGTCAGCCCCGACGCCGTCGACAGGAACGCCGCGAACGCGCCCCCGGCCACCAGCGCCCCCAGCAGCTCCCCGGCCGTCCCGCCCACCATCCGGGCCGGCAACACCAGCACCGCCGCGTCGGCCTCGCCGGTCAGGGCCAGTTCGGGGGCGTAGATCCGGCCCAGCACCCCGTACACCGGCGGCAGCAGGTAGAAGGCGCCGACCAGCCCCAGCACCACCAGCGTGGTCCGCCGCGCCGCCCGCCCGTTCGGGCTCGTGTAGAAGCGCACCGCCACGTGCGGCAGCCCCATGGTCCCGAGGAACGTGGCCAGGATCAGCCCGTACGTCGCGTACAGCCGCAGCTCCGGCCGGTCCCCGGACAGCGGCTCCGACCAGCTGGAGGCTCCCGCTCCGGCCTCGGTCCGGGTCTGCGGCACCGGCGAGTCCGGTGCGAAGGCGAGGCGCGCGTGCGCCCGTACGGAATGGTGCCCGGCGCCGAGCGTCACGGGCTCGCCCTCGTAGACGTGCCCGTCGACCCGGCCGGTCACCGTCACCGTCAGCGGCGCGTCCAGGGACAGCCGCACGTCCTCGGCGAGGGTGACGGCGGTGTGCTCGCGGAAGACCGCCGGGGCGTCGAAGGTGGCGCGCGGAGCGCCGTCCCCCACCCAGGCCGCGAGCAGGAAGAACACCGGGACCAGCAGGGCGGTGAGCTTCAGCCAGTACTGGAAGGCCTGCACGAAGGTGATGGACCGCATGCCGCCGGCCGCGACCGCCGCCGTCACCACGACGGCCACGACCACCCCGCCCACCCAGTGCGGGGCCCCGGTCAGGATCCCCAGCGTCAGGCCCGCGCCCTGCAGCTGCGGCAGCAGGTACAGCCAGCCGACCCCGAGGACGAACAGCACCGCGATCCGGCGCACGGCCTGCGATTCGAGGCGGGCCTCGGCGAAATCGGGCAGCGTGTAGGCGCCCGAGCGGCGCAGCGGCGCCGCCACCAGGACCAGCAGGACCAGGTAGCCGGCCGTGTAGCCCACCGGGTACCAGAGCATCTGCGGGCCCTGGAGGAGCACCAGCCCGGCCACGCCGAGGAAGGAGGCGGCGGAGAGGTACTCGCCGCTGATGGCCGCCGCGTTGAGGCGCGGGCCGACCGTGCGCGAAGCCACGTAGAAGTCGGAGGTCGTCCGGGATATCCGCAGGCCCAGCGCGCCGAGCAGCACCGTGACCAGGACGACGACGGCGACCGCGGTCAGCGCGTACGTCTGGTTCACCGGGCGGGTCCTTCGGGCTGGGCGGCGGGGTCACGGGAGTCTACGCAGAGCCCCGGATCCGGCGACAGGCCGTCGCGCACGCTCCGGCGGGCGCCTTGGCCGAGAACCGTCAGAGGGCGGGGTCGCGGTGCTCCGCGCAGTCGCGCAGGGCGATCTCCAGCTCCACGTACGATTCCTCGGCGCGCCGGAAGGCCAGCGTCAGCGCCGCCTCCGCCCGGGGCGGCACCTGCCCGCGCGCGCCCTCGTGGGCCTCGTACAGTACGTCGGCCCAGCGCGCGGCCGCGCTGCGCAGCCGGGCCAGCAGGGCCTCGGCTTCGGCCGGCCCGGCCGGACGGGTGCGGGGCAGTCCGGCCAACGTGTCGAGCAGCGCCTGGATTTCGGACATCTGCTTCCTCCCGGGGCGGAAGATCCACGATACGCGCGGCCGGTCGCCCGCGCGGCCGGCCGGGCCCGCGCTGCGGCCGACGGCCCCGGCGGATCGCCGTACGCCCTTCCCGGCGCGGTGAACGGCCGGCCCGCGCGCCGGGCGGTCGGCGGGGCCCGGCCGGTCCCGTGGCCGGTCCCGTGGGTCCCGTGGCCGGTCCCGTGGGTCCCGTGGCCGGTCTCAGCCCATCGCCTGGCGCATCAGCAGGTCCCGCAGCTCCCGCGCGTGCCGCCGGCTCACCTGGAGTTCGGCCGCTCCGACGCGGACCGTGGTGGTGCCCGCGTCCAGGCGCAGTTCGTCGATGCGGCCCAGCGCCACCAGGTGGCGGCGGTGGATGCGGACGAAACCGCGGGAGGCCCACCGCTCCTCCAGCGTGGACAGCGGGATGCGCACCAGGTGGCTGCCCTCGGCGGTGTGCAGCCGGGCGTAGTCGCCCTGGGCCTCCACGTACGCGATGTCCGCGATCGCCACGAACCGGGTCACGCCGCCCAGCTCCACGGCGATCTGGTCGGGGGCGCGTTCGGGGGTGTGGTCCGGGCCGTGGTCGGCGGGGACCGCGGGGCCGGCATCGGGCACGGGCCGACGCGGCGCCGGCACGACGGGAGGAGCTTCGGCCGGCGCGGCGCCGGCCGCCGCGTCGCCCGGCGGATGTCCGGTCCGGCCGGACTGCGCGCAGGCCCGCCGGACCGCCTCGGCGAGCCGCTCCGGCCGCACGGGCTTGAGCACGTAGTCCACGGCCTTGAGGTCGAAGGCCTGGACGGCGAACCCCTCGTGGGCGGTGACGAACACGATCAGCGGCGGCCGCGCGAACCCGGCCAGCAGCCGGGCTATGTCCAGGCCGGTCAGCCCCGCCATGTGGATGTCGAGGAAGACCACGTCGATGGCGTCGGCCCCGTCCGGCCCGCTCTCCAGCGCCAGGGTGATCCGGCGCAGCGCCTCGGTCGCGTCCGAGGCGCCCTCGGCGCTGAGCACCCGGGGGTCCGAGCGCAACAGGTAGAGGAGCTCCTCGAGCAGGGGCTTCTCGTCGTCGACGGCCAGTACGCGCAGCATGGGACGGAGTGTAGGGGGTGAGTCCCGGGACCCCGAGGCGTCGCGGGCCCCGTCGCGGGCTCCGTCGCGGGCTCCGGCACGGGGCACGCCGGAACGGTGCGCGGCCCCTGCCCCGGGGGGAGGAGGGGCAGGGGCCGCGCGGTCAGATGGTCCGGTGGGCGCGCCGCACCGCGGCGCGGGGCTTACTGGCCGGTGATGAGCTTGCCGTCGGGGGCGACCGCGTACCAGGTGCCGCCGACGCCCTGGCCGTTGGTGTCGCCGGCCTTCTTGTCGCCGGTGAAGGTGTAGACGGGCCAGCAGTTCACCGTCTGCTGCTTCTTGCCGTCGGGGCGGTCCAGGACCAGGTAGTTCTTCTCGATGATCCCCTTGGCGTTGGCCTGGTCCACCGGGGGCACGACCGGCCACTTGGCCACGCAGTCGCCCTCGCACTTGGAGACCATCGGCCACGCGGTGTCGGGCTTGAACCGGTAGACGGTCATGCCGTTGCCGTCGACGATGTGGTCGCCCAGCTTGGGGTCCTTGGCCACGGTCAGCGCGCCCTCGGCCTGGGCCGCGCCGGCCGGCGGGGCGGCCGCGGCCTTCGCCGCCTTCTTGCCGTCGGGCGCGGCCGCGAACCAGGTCCCGCCGACGCCCTGCCCGTTGGTGTCGCCCGCCTTGGTGTCCTTGCTGAACCGGTACACGGGCCAGCCGGCCACCGTCAGCTGCTTGCTGCCGTCGGTGCGGACCACCTCGCCCAGCAGCGCCGGGTCCGTGCCCGCCGCGGCGGTCGCGTCGCCCGCGGCGACCACCGGCCAGGTCTTCGCGCAGTCCCCGTCGCAGTTCGACTTCGGCGGCTTCGCGGTGTCCTTGTCGAAGCGGTACAGGGTGAAGCCCGCGCTGTCGGTGAGGACCGATCCCAGCTGGTCGTTCTGCGCGACGGCCAACTGTCCGCCGGGCTTTGGGGCGCCGTCCGCGCCCGCTTCCGCGCCGGCGCCCGCTCCGTAGCCTTCTCCGTAGCCGTCCCCGGAGGTCTGGGCGGAGGCGACGGCACCGGCGGGCTTGGTGTTGTCGCCGGCCTGGTCGTTCCCGCCGCAGGCGGTCGCGCTGAGTGCGACGACGACCGCCACGGCCGCCAGGGTGGTTCCGCGCTTGATGCCCATCTTGATCTCTCCCACGTGTGCGTCCCGGTGTCCGCCGCTGCGCCCGTCGTGCGGAGCGGCGGCAACTGTGTGCAGGACACGCTGCGTTGGAGCCGTTCTGTTCAACCCGTTCGGTGTGGGCTGTTTCACTCACCCCGCGTCGAACCCGGCCCGCCGCATGGCCGTGGCCACAGCGAGGCCGAGCGTGTGGTGACCGGAGTCGTTGGGGTGCAGGCCGTCCGCCAGGTGCTCGGGGCCCAGTACGTCCCGCCCCGGCAGCAGGGCCAGCCGGTCGTCCCCGGCGGCGATCCGGTCCCGGGTGGCGCGCTCCATCGCGTCGCGCAGGGCGCCCAGGGTGGCGCCCAGCTTGTTCGGGGTGCGCTCCGCGTCGGGCCGCAGCACGGGGGAGAGGAGGAGCAGCGGTGTCCGGGGGTGGCCCTGGCGGACCAGTTCGATGAACGCGCGGGTGGTCTCGTACAGGAGGGGGGCCGAAAAGGGCACGCGGGACCAGCAGTTGGTGCCGAAGGCGAGGGTGAGGACATCGGCGGGCAGTTCGGCGAGCTGCTCGGCGGTGGCCAGTTCCCCGCGCGCGGCGCCCGCGTAGCCGAGGTTGACCGTGTCCCAGCCGAGCGCCCGCCCGGCGATCGCCGGCCAGCCGTGCGCGGGCCGGGTGGACCACCAGCCCTCGGTGATGGAGTCGCCGTGCACCACCCAGCGCGGGGCGGGCGGCGCGGGGTCCACCCGGCCGCCGACCCCGCGCACGCCGAGGATCAGCGGGGACTGCGTCTCGGGCGGATGGATGGTGAACGGGCCGGATCCGCCGGGTAGTTCGAGGCGTATGACGGCCTCGGCCGCCGGCTCGGTGTACAGCTCGCGCACCACCCCGTGCCGGTCCCAGAGGGCGAAGCCGTGCGCGAGGTCGCGCAGCGCGTCGGTGGGGCCGGGCACGGTCGCCCGGTAGCGGATCTCCACCGCCCGCGCGCCCCGGGCGGTGAACTCCAGGCGCACCCCGATGGGCAGGGTGGCCCGCTCGCCGGTGTCCCAGGGCAGCCGCATGGTGTCGGCGGGGTCGGCCCGTACCGGGCGGCCCCGGTCCAGCCAGGACACGCCGCGCAGGAAGGGGCCCGGGTCCAGCCAGGGCCCGGTGCCGGCGACGGCCGCCGCGTCCGTGCCGGCGTCCGTCTCCGTCCGCGTCTCCGTCCCGATCTCCGGGCCGCCGTCCGTGTCCGTGTCTTCGGTCCTGTGCGTGTTCACTGCTCGGCTCCGATCGTCGGGTACGGGAACTTCACGCCGACGCCGCCGTCGACCACGAGCGTCTGCCCGGTGATGTACGAGGACTGCGGCGAGGCCAGGAAATAGAGCGCGGCCGCGATGTCCGCGGTCTCGGCGACCCGGCCCAGCGGGGCGTTCTCCGCGTTGCGCCGCCGCCCCTCGGTGCCCAGCAGGGCGCGGACCCGCGGGGTGGCGACCACGCCCGGTGCCACCGCGTTGACCCGTACCCCGCGCGGGCCCAGCTCGACCGCCGCCGAGCGCACCAGTGACATCAGGCCCGCCTTCGCCGCCCCGTACGCGGCGTGCAGCGGGGCGGCGGTGAGCCCGGAGACGGAGGCGACGAAGACCAGCGGGCCGCCGCCGGCCGCCGCGACGGCCTCGCCGCCGTACTGGACGGCCAGCCACGCGTGCCGCAGGACGAGGTCGAAGTGCCAGTCCCAGCCGGCGTCGTCCAGCTCGGGCAGGGCGGCGTAGCGGGCCATGCCTACGATGTCGACGACCCCGCCGACCGGGCGGCCGAGGAGCCCCGGGGCCTCGGCGAAGAGCTCCCGCATCGGGTCGCGGCGGGTGACGTCGGCGGCGTACGGGAGGCCCCCGGTCTCGACGGCGACCGCCCGGGCCCGTTCCCCGTCCACGTCGACGCACAGCACGCGGGCACCGCCGGCGGCCAGCGCGTGCGCGGTCTGCCGGCCGATGCCGTTGCCCGCGCCGAGCAGGACGAACCCGCGGCCGTCGAGGCGGTGCAGGGCGGCGTAGTCGGGGACGGGGGAGGTGTCGAGGTGAGCGGGCTCCCCGGCGGCGGCCGCGGAACCGGCGGCCGCGGAACCGGCGGAAGCGGAACCGGCCGCGGAACCTGCGGAAGCGGGACCGGCGGCCGCGGCACCGGCGGGAGCCCCGGCCGCGCCCCGGGGCCGCGCGCTCACGCGCGCTCCCGGCGGGGCTCGTAGCGGGCCAGCTCCGGGAGGACTTCCTTGCCGAGGATCTCCAGGGTCCGCAGGATCTCCCGGTGTTCCAGGTACCCCCACTGGACGTAGCAGATGAGCTGGTCGACACCGAGGTCCGCGTACCGCTTGGCCTTGGCGACGATCGTCTCCGCGTCCCCGATGAGGATCATGTCGCCGTCGCTGAACTCCCGTACCGGGACGTTCCCCTCGAGGATCGGCGTGAGCAGCGGGAAGGTCCGCTCGCGCTCCTCGGGGCCCAGGTGCGGCAGCTCCCACTCCAGGGTGAAGCGCGCGAGGTTCGAGTACCACCAGGCGACCGAGTCCCAGACGCGGGCGCCCGGGGCGGTGCCCGGCGGCGTGGCGTGGACCAGGGTGTAGGCGGCGACCCGGTCCGTGGTGACGTCGGTGAGCGGGCTCGGGGCGGCGGCCGCCGCCCGGTAGGCGGCCACCTGGGCGGCCATCGCCTCCAGCGGCTGCATGATCGAGAAGGAGAGCAGTCCCAGGCCGTGCGCACCCGCGACCTCCGCCGAACCGGGGGAGGTGGCCGCCATCCAGGCCGGCGGGTGCGGATCCTGCACCGGCTTGGGGGTGACCATGCGGCGCGGGAAGCGGAAGCGCTCCGACTCGTAGGCGAAGTACTCCTCGCGCCACATCCCCGTCACGATCTCGATGGCCTCGCGCCAGTCCTCCCGGGACCTCTCCCGGTCCACGCCGAAGGCGGTCTGCTCCATGGGCGTGGACCGGCCGGTGCCCCACTCCACCCGACCGCCGGAGAGCACGTCGACGGTGGCGACCTTCTCCGCTATGCGCTGGGGCGGCGTGAAGGCGAAGGGGGTGAGGGTCACGCCGAAGCCGAGCCGGATCCGCTCCGTGAGCCCGGCCAGGTGTCCGAGGAGCACCTCGGGGGCCGGGCAGTGCGAGCGGCCCTCGCGGAAGTGGTGCTCGACCGCCCAGACGGTGCGGAATCCCATCCGGTCGGCGAGCCGGATCTGCTCGACGGCCTCCCGGTAGGCGCGCTGCTCGGCGGCCCGCTGGCCGTGCGGATGGGCTCCCGGCCAAGGCCTGGGCACGTCGATCTCATAGAGCACGTCCAGATCCATGACGGCACGCTGCGGCAGATCTGACGAAGTGTCAAGAACGCCGTTCGGGATGGGTCACGCACTGATCGATCATCCCCGCGCAACAAAGGACCATCCAGGACAGATCCGCGCAACGATCAGTCGCCAATGTGCAAGGATGGTGCATTACGGGCGGTATCACTCAGCTCGTAGGCTCACTCGCTGTACGTGGAGTGGCGAGGACCGCCTGCTCGCGGTCCCCCCATGCCCAGGCAGGTTCTTGCGCTGCCTGCTCCTGCTCCGGACCGCTGCGGTCGACGCCGACACACCCCACCCGCAGTGACAAAGGAGTCCCCTCGTGCTCGATCACGGCCAGGCGCCACCGCTCACCTCGGAGCCCCGCAAGGCGCCCCACCCCCTGATGCGCCGCAAGCCGGTGGAGCAGCTGGTCGCCGAGGGCGGCCAGGGCGAGGGCGGCTCGCTGCGCCGCTCGCTCACCATGTGGCAGCTCACGATGATCAGCATCGGCGCGACCCTGGGCACCGGCATCTTCGTCGTCCTCGGCACCGCGGCCCCCAAGGCCGGTCCCGCCGTCACGATCTCCTTCGTCATCGCGGGCCTGACCGCCCTCTTCTCGGCGCTCTCCTACGCGGAGCTGGCCGGATCGGTGCCGGTCTCCGGCTCCTCGTACTCGTACACCTACGCCACCATGGGCGAGCTCGTCGCATGGGTCTGCGGCTGGTGCCTGATCTTGGAGTACGGGGTCTCCGTCGCGGCGGTCGCCGTCGGCTGGGGCGAGTACCTCAACGAATTCCTCGACGGCACGATAGGGATCACCATCCCGGAGAGTGTCTCCGCCCCGCTGGGCGAGGGCGGCTTCATCAATCTGCCGGCGCTCGTCGTCGTCCTGCTCGCCATGGTCTTCCTCATGCGCGGAGCCAAGGAGAGCGCCCGGATCAACTCGATCATGGTCGGCGTGAAGATCGTCACCCTGCTGCTCTTCATCGGTATCGGTGCCATGGGCATCAAGTCCGGCAACTACTCGAACTTCAACCCGCTCGGCCGGGAGGGCATCACCGCCGCGGCCGGCACCCTCTTCTTCTCCTACATCGGCTTCGACGCCGCTTCCACCGCCGGTGAGGAAGCCAAGAACCCCAAGCGCGACCTGCCCCGCGCGATCATGCTCTCGCTGCTGATCGTCACCGTCCTCTACGTCCTTGTGGCCTTCGTCGCCGTCGGCGCCATGCCCTGGCAGGACTTCGAGGGCACCGAGGCCGCGCTCGCCCAGATCATGACCGACGTCACCGGCCACAGCTTCTGGGGCGTGGTCCTGGCCGCGGGCGCCGTCGTCGCCATCGCCTCCGTGGTCTTCGCCGTGCTCTACGGCCAGACCCGCATCCTGTTCGCGATGTCCCGCGACGGCCTCGTGCCCAAGGCATTCGGCAAGGTCAACGCGCGCACCGGCGTTCCCCGCGCGAACGTGGTGATCGTCGGCCTCTTCTGCGGACTCCTCGCCGCCACCATCCCGCTCGGCAAGCTGGCCGACGCCACCAGCATCGGCACGCTCTTCGCCTTCGGTCTGGTCAACGTCGCCGTCATCATCCTGCGCTTCACCCGCCCGGACATGCCGCGCACCTTCAAGGTGGCCCTGTTCCCGCTCACGCCGATACTCGGCTTCCTCGCCTGCGGTTGGGTGATGTGGAGCCTCGACGCCGTCACCTGGCAGGTCTTCGGTGGCTGGATGGCCGTTGGCCTCGTGGTCTACTTCCTGTACGGCATCCGCCGCTCCCGACTGGCCACAGCAGAACCGGCCGCAGCAGAGAAGTGATCCACGCGCAGTGCGACTGAACGATCTCGACGAACGCATCGTGCACGCCCTCGCCGAGGACGCCCGCCGCTCCTACGCGGACATCGGCTCCGAGGTCGGACTCTCCGCCCCCGCCGTCAAACGGCGCGTGGACCGGCTGCGTGCCGAAGGGGCCATCACCGGCTTCACGGTCCGCGTCGACCCCGCCGCCATGGGCTGGGAGACCGAGGGCTTCATAGAGATCTACTGTCGCCACAACACCTCGCCGGACGACATCCGGCGAGGGCTGGAGCGCTACCCCGAGGTGGTGTCCGCGTCGACCGTCACCGGCGACGCGGACGCCCTCGTCCAGGTCTTCGCCTCCGACATGCGGCACTTCGAGCGGGTCCTGGAACGGATCGCGGGCGAGCCCTTCGTGGAGCGCACCAAATCGGTCCTCGTCCTCTCCCCGCTGCTGCGCCGCTTCACCTCGGGCGCCCCGGCGTAGCGGACCTGTCGGGCCCGCTGGGTCCGCTCTGCCCCTTCGGCGCCGTCATGGCGGCCCTCCTGGCGCGCGAGGGCCGCGCCAGGGCCTTGCGCTCCTCCTCGGTCTTGCCGCCCCACACCCCGAACGGCTCCCGCGTGCGCAGGGCGTGCTCCAGGCACGCCTCCCGCACCGGGCACCCGCCGCAGACGCGCTTCGCGGCCGCGTCGCGCTCCTCCCGTTCCTCGCCCCGCTCGCCCGCGGGATGGAAGAACCGGGACGAGCCGAGCTCGCGGCAGGCCGCGTAGGTCTGCCACTCCCAGTGGTGGACCGCGGAACCGGGCAGCCGGGTCACGTCGGCCTCGGGGATCCGGGGGGACGTGGACGCGGAGGTCAGTGCGGTGGCGGACGTCACGGAGGTCATGGCGGTTCCTTTCGCGAGGCGGTCGTCGGATGCTTCCTCCGCGTGTGACCACACCGCGCCGGGCCAAACCCCCGTCGGCGAAACGCCTTCCTCCGCAAGCCGGTCAAGGCTCCGGCCGCCCCCGGCCGGCAGGGCGGCCCGCTACCCTCGCCGGGCCCACTCCCCGGCCAGCAGCCGGTACGAGCGCACCCGGTCCGCGTGCCCGTGCGTGATCGTGGTGATCAGCAGCTCGTCCGCGCCGGTCGCGTCCCGCAGCCGCTCCAGATGGTCGGCGACGGTCGCGGGGGACCCGACGAACTGGGTCTCCACCCGGTCGGCGACCAGCTCGTGGTCCGCCGCCGACCAGTCCCGGGTCAGCTCGCGCGCCCGGTCCGGGTCGGGGAACGGGATCGCTCCCGCGCCCGAGCGGATGCTGTGCACCCACGGCGCGTACCCGGTGGCCAGCTCCCGCGCCTCCGCGTCGTCCGGGGCCACCACCACGTCGGCGGACACCGTCAGGTGCGGCCGGTCCAGCCCGTCCGGCCCGGCCGAGGGCTTGAAGGCCGCCCGGTACGCCTCGGCCGCCTCCAGGACGCTCGCCGGGCTGACGTGGTAGTTCGCCGCGAACCGCAGCCCGTTCGCGCCGGCCGTCTCGGCGCTCACCCCGGCACTGCTGCCCAGCACCCACACCTGGACCTCGGCGCCCTCGCCGGGCACGGCGTGCCCCTCCACCCCCTCCGGCGAGCGGTACTCCCCGCGCAACAGGGCCAGTACGTCGCCCACTTGCTCGGAGTACTCCTGCGGCGCGGCCCCCGGCAGCTGCAGCAGCCGGTGCTGGAGCGCGATGCGCGGGTGGTCCCGCAGATGGGCGAAGGAGAAGGGCTCCGGGATGAGCAGCCCGTTGTCCGTCGTGTACGCCACCGGCGGCGCCGCGTCGGCCCGGCGCGGCGCCGGGCCGCCCGCCGAACGGCCCAGGCCCAGGTCGATCCGGCCCGGGTGCACCGCGTCCAGCAGGCCGAACTCCTCGACCGTCGACAGCGCCGTGCGGTGTCCCAGCTGGACCGCGCCCGAGCCGATCCGGATCGTGGAGGTGGCCGAGGCGGTCAGCGCCAGCACGACGGCCGGCGAGGTCCCGGCGACCCCCGGGTTGAGGTGGTGCTCGGCGAACCAGTAGCGGGCGTAGCCGAACCGCTCGGCCTGGCGGGCCAGGTCGACACTGGAGCGCAAGGCCTCGGCGGCCGTGGAGCCGGACGGGATCGGGACGAGGTCGAGGACCCCGAGCGGGACGGCGGGCATGGTGTTCCCTCCTGCGGTGACGTGCTTGCGGCGCGGGCCTTCGGGCCTGCTGCGGGATTGCTGCGGGCCTGCTGCGGGCCTTCGCCGAAGGGTCTTCGGCGGGGTTTCAGTGGTGGGCGGGGGCCAGGGCGCGCGGGGCGGCGAGACCGAGGTGGTCGCGCAGCGTCGGGCCGGTGTACTCGCGGCGGAACACCCCGCGCTCCTGGAGCAGCGGTACGACGGTGTCCGCGAAGGCGTCGAGCCCGCCGGGCGTCAGGTGCGGCACCAGGATGAACCCGTCGGCCGCGTCCGCCTGGACCAGGCCGTCGATGGCCCGGGCCACCGTCAGGGGCGAGCCGACGAAGGTCTGCCTGCCGGTCGTCTCGATCACCAGCTCCCGGATCGACAGGCCCCGGGCACCGGCCAGCTCCCGCCACTCGCGCGCGACGTCCGCCGGATCCCGGTGCGTGCGCACGCTCGCCCGGCCCTGCGCGACGGTGTTCTCACCGGGGACCGGATCGACGTCCGGCAGCGGCCCGTCCGGGTCGTAGCCCGACAGGTCCCGGTTCCACACGTGCTCCAGGTACTTGATCGCGGTGGCCCCGCTGACCTGCTTGAGCCGCACCTCGTGGGCCAGCTCCCGCGCCTCGTCGTCGGTGTCGCCGAGCACGAAGGTGGCCGCCGGCAGGATCTTCAGCTCGTCGGGGGTGCGGCCGTACTTGGCCAGCCGCCCCTTCACGTCCGCGTAGAAGGCGCGGCCCGCGTCCAGCGTGCCGTACCGGCCGAAGATGGCGTCCGCGCCGGCCGCCGCGAACTCCCGGCCCTCGTCCGAATCGCCCGCCTGGAAGACGACGGGCCGCCCCTGCGGGCTGCGCGGCACGTTGAAGTGCCCGGAGATGTCGAACTGCTCGCCCCGGTGGGCGAAGGCGCCCGCCCGCGCGTCCCGCAGGAACTCCCCGGACACCGGGTCGGCGAGGAGCTCGCCGCCGTCCCAGGAGTCGAACAGCTCGTGCGCGGTGGCGAGGAACTCCCTGGCCCGCTCGTAGCGCTGCTCGCGCGGCAGGAAGCCGCCGCGCCGGAAGTTCTCCCCGGTGAAGGCGTCCCAGGAGGTGACCACGTTCCAGGCGGCCCGGCCGTCCGAGAGGTGGTCCAGGGAGGCGAACTGGCGGGCCACCTCGTACGGCTCGTTGAAGGTGGAGTTGATGGTGCCCGTCAGCCCGAGGTGGGTGGTGACCGCGGCGAGGGCGGCCAGCACGGTGAAGGTGTCGGGCCGCCCCACCACGTCCAAGTCGTAGATCTCCCCGCCCTGTTCGCGCAGGCGCAGCCCCTCGGCGAGGAAGAGGAAGTCGAATTTGGCGCGCTCCGCGGTCCGGGCGAAGTGGGCGAAGGAGTCGAACTCGATGTGGCTGCCCGCGGCGGGGTCGCTCCACACGGTGGTGTTGTTGACCCCGGGGAAATGGGCCGCGAGGTGGATCTGCTTGAGCGGCTTGCTCATGGCTGTCGGTCCTTCCGGGGATCAGGCGGCGACGGTGGCGGGAGCGGAGGCGGCGGCAGCGGCACCGGACCGGGTGGGCCCGGCGCCGCCGGCGGCCGCGTACCGGTTCGCGGGGTGCTCCAGGCCCAGCAGGCCGCGGAGCGTGGCGGCCCCGTAGGAGCGTCGGAACGCCCCGCGCCGCTGCAGCTCCGGGACCAGGCCGCGGGTGATGGCCGGGAGGTCGTGGGCGAGCACGCCCGGCCGCAGCCGGAACCCGGTCAGCCCGGCCCCGTGCCACTCCAGCAGCAGGTCCGCGAGGAGCTGCGGCGTGCCCGCGAAGATGCGGGCGTCGCTCGTGTACGCGGCCCCGTGCGCGGCGTCCAGCCGCTGCAGCCGGCGCTCCGCGTCCTCCGGCCTGTCGTCGAGGAAGACCGTCAGCTCGCCGAACACGTGCGGGGCCCCGGGCAGGGCCAGGGCCGCGGCGCGGGCCTCGTCGGCGTTGCCCGGGGTCACGTGCGCGAGGTCGGCGGACCCGGCGAGGAACGGGTACCCGGCGGCGTCGGAGGCGAGCGCGCTGACCGGGGGCAGCCCTTGCGGCGGCCTGGGGGTGATGGAGGGTCCCTTGACGCTGAAGTGGGGCCCCTCGAAGTCGATGTAGTGCAGTCTGGCGCGGTCGACGAACCGGCCCGTGGCCACGTCGCGGATCTCGGCGCCGTCCTCCCAGCTGTCCCACAGCCGGCGCACCACCTCCACGTGGTCGGCGGCCTCCCCGTACAGCCCGGCGATGTCCCCGCCCGCCGCACGGCGCCCGAAGTGGCCCGCCTCGTCCGGCCGTTCGGAGATCTGGACGCGCAGGCCCGCCCGCCCGCGGCTGACGTAGTCCAGGGTGGCGAGGGCCTTGGAGACGTGGAACGGCTCGGTGTGCGTGGCCACCACGCTCGGCACCAGCCCGATGTGCCGGCTCAGCGGCGCCACCCGGGCGGCGACCAGCACCGCGTCGAGCCGCCCGCGCACCAGGTCGGTGCGGCCGTCGGGCCCGGCCGGATCGGTGGACTGCAGGCCCAGCGAGTCCTCGAAGGTGACGAAGTCCAGCAGCCCGGCCTCGGC
This sequence comes from Streptomyces sp. ICC1, assembly GCF_003287935.1. Classification (GTDB taxonomy): domain Bacteria; phylum Actinomycetota; class Actinomycetes; order Streptomycetales; family Streptomycetaceae; genus Streptomyces; species Streptomyces tritrimontium. The sequence continues at coordinate 5,121,439 of NZ_CP030287.1, read as the reverse complement.
CTCGGCCACGAGCGAGGCCCAGTACCCGGCGGTGAACAACCGGGCCGCGTCCGCGCCCGGTTCGCGCCAGGCGGCCGGATGCCAGCCGGCGCCGTCGAGGGCGACGGCGAGATGGACCTCGGGGGAGGGGGAAGGGCGAACGGGCATGGCGGAACTGCCTCCTGATCGGACGGCGCGGCGAAGGACGACTCGGATCGCGGAACGCTGATCAGGAACGACAGAGGGAGGCGGCGACGCGCAGCAGGTCGATGTGCGCGCGGGAGTGCAGACGGACGGCGCGGCGGGGGCTGACGGCGGCGGCGCCGGTGCGGGCGCCGCCGCGGGAGCCGGGCCGGGTGCCGGTCGGGGCGTCGGGTCGGGTGCCGGTTCCTGCGGTCATGCCGGGCCACCCCCCCTCGCTCTTCGATCGTCCTTTCGACGCTAGGTCAGTGGGGGGCCCGCCCGCAACGGATGGAATGTCAATCCGTGTTAAGCCTTCGTGTCGGGCGTGCGAAGCCCGATGAAGAGCGGCTCGCGGCGCAGGGTGAAGCCCATCGACAGGTAGAGACCTATGGCGGAGGTGTTCTGCGCCGCCGCGTGCAGGAACGCGCTGTCGCCGCGCTCCTCCACGGCCGCCACGACCGCCCGGATCAGCCGCCCGGCGAGCCCCGCGCCCCGGTGGTCGGGGTGGGTGCAGACCGCGCTGATCTCCGACCAGCCCGGCGGCCGCATCCGCTCGCCCGCCATCGCGACGAGCCGGCCCCCGCGGCGGATCCCGAGGTACGTGCCCAGCTCGACGGTGCGGTCACCGAACGGCCCGGGCTTCGCCAGCTCGACCAGCTCCAGCATCTCCGGCACGTCGGCGGGGCCCAGGAGCACCGCCTCCGGGTCCTCCTTGCCCCGCACCGCCCGGCCGTCGAGCTGTACGCCGGGCAGTGACAGCAGGGTCTCCCAGCCGGCGGGCGGGGTCGGCAGCCCGGTCACCCAGACCTCCTGCCCGGGACCGAAGAGCTCGGCCAGATCGGCCCAGGCGCGCGGGTCCTCGGGATCGGCGAGCGCGGCGAAGGGCGACACGCCGTCGGGGTAGCGGGCGGCGAGTCCGGCGGGCCCGGTCTCGGCGAACCCGCGGTGCGGGCCGTCGAGCGCCGTCCAGACGGGATTGTCGAGGACCGCGTCGGACCGGGACTCACGGGACATGGGCAGGGGCTTCCTTCCAAGGGGTGCGGGCACTCTTGACGGCCCCCTGCGGGGCCACGAGACTGCGAACGCCAGCCTAACGGGGGTCGCGGACACGAGGGGGAGCCGATGGACCAGCTCACCACACCGCCCGCACCGCTCCGCCGCTCCTGGCTCACCCGCCGGCTGCACATCGACCTCCTCCGCGTCTGCAGCGCCACGGCTCCGGCTCTCTGAAGCCCGCCGAGCACGCGCGTACGTCGTACACGGACAGACCGAGGAGAACCATGTCGCACACCCATGTCCAGACGCCTGCCGATGCCCTGTGTCCCGCCCGGGCCCGAGGCCGGAGCCAGGCCGGAATCCCGACGCAGCAGCGGACCCAGACCCAGGCCCAGTCGCAGGTCCAGGCACCGCCCCAGGCTCCGGCCCAGGCCCGTCCCTTATACAACTCTCACGCTGCCGCCGACCCCCCCCCCCACGATCCCTGGTAGCGCAGTATTATAGACAGAGGAGAGCGGCGGCAGCGTCAGATGGTGATAAGAGACAGCTTCACGGATCTACGCCCGTCGACGTCGGGGCCTCGCCCGTCGGCCGGCGGGACCGGATCGTCGGCCTATCCGCGTCGGGGAATGTAGGTCTCGGTGATCTCTACGGGAGGTCACGGCCGATCTCCGCGACGGCCGAAAGCTGACCCTCTGACGCTGCGACGGACCAGCCGCCGAAGTACGAGCGGCCCAAGGGGGCAGCGGTGGAGGGTGCAGATCCGTGAGCCGTGATGGTCGCTCGCACCCGTACAAAGGCGAGAACTAGGCAACCCCTGGGGAGGGAGTCCCGCCTTCGGCGGCCTCGGCAGGGAGTGCGATGGTGAACCAGGCCGTCGGGCCCTCGGCCACCCGGACCTCCTTCACCAGCCGCTTGAGTCGCGAACGGGTCGTCTCCACCCGAGTTGGATCCTCACCAATCGCCGCAGTGATGTCGTTCACCTTCAGTGCCCGCCCGGAACCCGCGAGGAGCGTCAGTATCCGTTCCCTTGCCTCTTCCAGGCCGAGCGGTCCAGATGGAGGTGCCGGCTCCGCAGTTGCAGTCGAGGCGGCTGGGTCAGACTGGTCCCCCTCCGTATCCGGACGGCCCGATTCATCCGGCACAGCCGGATCCCCGCTCTGGGAGGTGTCATTCACCAGGGACAACAGAGTGTCCCTGGTGATCGTCAAGCGGATGAGGTGCTCCTCGGCAGCGGCGATCTCGGTGCGGAGTTCACCCAACTCCTTTCGAACGTTGAGTTCTTCCTCATCCAGCCGTTCAAACAGTGTCGTCATCGCCCGCCCTTGACGCTCATCCATGCCCTTCGGGCTCTGGTTCGCGACACCGAAGCCCCTTGAGCCACCGTAAGAGATGTACGGGAAGATCGCAGGAGCTTTCGGCAACGCCGGAGATGGGTAACTCCTGCCCAGCTACGACGCGTTCACGTATGCGGCTGCGTCGAGTCTGGCTTCATCACGAGACGGGGTCGAGTTCCACCGCAGCGCGATGGATCCGCGCACGAAGGTGATGCACCCGTGGTCACGCAGGATCGGCATGCACAGAACTCCAGGAAAGCCGTGCGCAACCACGGCGACCACCGCCTCCCCGCCTTCAAGTCGCCGACAGTCATTGATGGCCCCACCTCCGGACTCCTGACGACCCTGCGACTGTCGCGTCTCCGGCCCGCCATGCGGGACCCACTCTCTGCCCGATGATGTTCGGGATTCACCCCCAGCCTTCCCGGGATCCCTCTACAGTGAGGGCGCAGCGTGCACCGCATCACTGAAACGCAGCTCTGGCGCGGCCAATTACCCCTGACAATCGTTGACTTGATGGAGGTTCAGTGGCGCCCGACAAGCTCCTCCAGCGGTTGGAGTGGGAGCAGCGCGTCGCGCGGGAGAAGCTGGACGCAATCCGGGAGCGACTCGTCGCCCTGGAGGAACGTGCGGCCGCTCTGGCCATCACGCGCCGCATGCTCACGGATCTCCTCGGGGCCGAGTCGGGCGCCGGGGAGCCTCCGACCGAGTTCACCTCCGAGGGTGCTCAGGAGCCGTCCACAGGCCCTCAGCGCGAGGAGAGAGTCGCGCCACCCATGCCGCCGGGGAAGCCCAAGGGGCCCGTCAGCCGGAGGATCGTGACTTTGGTGGCCAGCGCGGACCGCCCCATGCGAGCGCGCGAGGTGACCATCGCCCTGGGCCGTAAGGACCCGACCCGTTCGCAGGTGGAGGCCACCCGCCGGGCATGCCGCAAACTCGCGGGATCCGGCTTCCTGAAGGCGCTCGCGTCCGGCGAGTTCACGGGCCCTGAGGGGGCGGCCTAACGGGGCGGCGGATTTCGCGGTGAACACCGCTCGACGTCGGAGGATCAGCCGGCCCGGGCGAGGTAGAGGTGGTGCCGCCGAGGGATCAGTCCCGGCGGCACCTGCACACGTCCGACCCAGTAACGGCTTCAGCATGCGTTGACGAGGGTAGCCCAGGCGTGGGCTGCCCGTGGCGTGCTGAGCCGAATTCGTCCTGCCCGCGCCTATTGCGCGGGCCATCGGAGGTTCAGCAGTGGCCCGATCCCGGCCCGGGGGTTCCCGGGTACAACCCGACACCGAGGGCGTCCTCCAGTCGGCTCAGCGTCGCAACGTCCGGCCAGCTGTCGCCGGCGAGGAGGTTGGCGATGGCCTGTCGGTTGACTCCGCTGAGCGCCGCGAGGCGTCGCAGACCGAGCCCTTCCCGAGCCATATGCCTGGTCAGGGCGGCGGCGATAGCTTGCACCACCCGAGCCTGGGGGTGGTCGGGGATCGTCGCCTCGGGCCAGCCCTCCGGGTCGTCGGCCAGTTCCCGCGGCGGCACGCTGCGGCCTCGTCCTCCGGTCATGCGGATGCGCTCCTGACGGTCGAGGTGCACAGTCACGAAACAGATGGCTGCTTGTGTAGCCATTTCTCGTGGTGTGTCCCTTTGGAGACGGATGTGAGCGGCGCGATCCTCGGCTACGGGCCTTCGGAGGAGCCGTCGGAATGGCCCCTGGTCGCCGACGGCGTGCGTATGGTGGCCGCCGCCACCTGCGATTCGGTGCCCTATCCGGCGCCGAAGCTCATGCTGGTGCTGTCCGGACTGGCCGTGTACGCGGAGCGTGCCGGGGTCGCGCGTGACCCGCTGGCCTGGCTGGCGCCCGAGGTGATGACGCGGTTCCTGCTCGCCCGCAAGGGGCTCAAGGGCAGCTCGGTGCAGACCTACCGGTCCATCCTGCTGCGTGTCCGCGAGGCCTTGCTGTGGCTGGAGTACGGGCAGCAGCCCACGCCTCGAATGAGCGCCAGCCGGGAGCGCGCCGCCCCGTACACGCCGCCGGAACTGGCCCGCTTCCTGATGTGGGCACGCACGCTTTCCCCTGCGGCCGCCCACGGGGGCAGTGCTCTCGCGCTGCTGGCGCTCGGGGCCGGCTGCGGGCTGACGCGCCGCGAGGTACTGGCTGTCCGCGGCAGCGACATCACGGTGCTGCCGTCCGAGGCGGTGGTCGTGGCGGTGCCGGGCAGCGACCGGCTCGTCGTCTGCCGGGCGATGTGGGAGGAGGACCTCGCCGCGCGGGCGCGCGTCGCCGGGGACGGCTACTTGTTCCTGCCGCAGCGCCAGGTCGCCGAGCCGAAGAACGGCATCTCCAACTGGACGAAGCGCACTCTGAAGAACAGCTCCGGGCTCCCGGAACTGAGACTCGCCCGGCTGCGCAGCACCTGGATCGTGGAGCTGCTGCGCCAGCGCGTCCCTGAGGATGTGATCGCCGATGCGGCGGGCATGGCCTCGACGGCGGCGCTGGCCCCCTACCGGGCGTGGGTCCCGCCGCTGACCACCGAGTCCACCGCACGCATGCTGCGGGGCTGGGCGTGAGGACCCCCGCCGACGACCCTCGCTACCAGCCCGGCAACGGCCGCCCCCGGCGGCCCTACCCGCGTTCACAGGAACCGTCCGAGCTGCCCGACAGCAAGGTCAAGAAGCTGCACCGAATGTTGCACCTCAGCGGCGTACCGGACGCCGTCGAGGAGCTGTTCGCCCCGCTGCCCGGCCCACCCGGGTACCCCATCCGCCTTGTCCTGCTCGGGCTCGTCTGCGCCAGCTACGAGAAGGCCAGCACCAACCTGGACGACGCCTTCGAGATCATCAGCTTCGGCACCAGCAAGCGACTGCGGGCCGAGCTGTCCATCCCCACCTGCGACATCGAGGACCAGGACGCGGTCAACGCCCTGTACAACCGCTTCCACCGGGCCTGGAGCCGCATGGTCCGGCTGCTGGACCCAGCGCCGCACCAGCGCCGCAGCCGGCTTCCCCGGGCCGATGGCCGCAAGGTCGCCGCGCTCTGGAACGGTGCGACGGGCGAGCCGGCGCTGCGGCGCCTGGAGGAACTCGCCAACCGCCTCGTCACCTCTCCGGTCCGCACCGCCTTCACCAAAGGACTGATGCGTCACTGGCGCGGGGACACCGCCATCGACACGACCTGCGTGCCCACCTGGGCGCGCCCCCACACCCGCAAGCGCTCCGCCCTTGAGGCAAGCGCGAACTGGCACTACAAGGGCGGTGGCGACCGGGAGTTCGGCTACAGCGCCACCCTGGCCATCGCCGCGCACGCGGACCCCGACCGGGCCGGCCGCTACCCACAGCTGATCCTCGGCATGGTCCTGCACACCCCTGAGAAGGACATGGGCCGCCACGCCCAGTACGTGAGCGCAGTCCTGGCCCAGCTCACCGAGCTGCGCGGCTTCACGGCCGCCGACCGCGCCTACACCAAACTCTTCCCCAAGGACTTCCACCAGCCGATGCGGGCACTGGGCTACATGCCGGTCCTCGACTTCGCCAAGACTCAGGTCACTCCCCGGGCAGAGGGTTACCACCAGGGCGCCATCGCGAAGGTGGGGCGCTTGTTCTGCCCCCGCACCCCGCGTCGGCTGCTCGACCTCTACCAGCAGATCCGCAGCGCAAAGAACGAACGCGAACGCATCCCCTTGCGAGAGCAACTCCAGGAGATCGAGCCGTACGCCCTCACCCGCAAGGACACCCTCGACGAGCGCGGCACAGAACGCTTCGCCTGCCCCGCGACCAAGCTCAACTGCCCCTGGGCGCAGGAGCGCGAGCGCCTCGGCACGCCGAAGAGACAAGGCCCCGTACCAGTCACCATCCACCTGGACGCCCCACGCGCACGCAGCGCGCACCCCGCCGCCAGGCCCAGCATCGACGTCCCCGACATTCCTCTCGACGACCGCCCCAAGTGCTGCCGTCAGTCCTCTGTCACCGTGCAGGCGCACGTCATGCCCCGCATGCGCCAGGAGCTCCCCTGGCAGACACCGTCCTGGGCCCTGGCCTACCAGAGCCTGCGGGCCCACATCGAGGGCGGCAACGGCCGCCTGAAGTCCGTCGACACCGCCCTGCACGCACGCGAGAAGCGCCAGCCCCGAGGACGAGTCGCCCAATCGCTCCTGGCCGCCATCACGGTCATGGTCGAGAACATCACCGAGCTGGAACGCTTCCTCATCGCCAGCAAGAAGAGCGCCCGAACCGGCCTCGACCTCGAGGCCGGCGAGGACCTCATCCCCTACCCCCCGGCCGGTGAGACATCCACGCCCGCCCCGCACGGCGTGAGCCGCAGCCCCTGACGCGGTGCGCGCCCCGAAATTGAAGATCGACATGTCGCGAGATCGCAGGAGCCTGCCTCCACGCCTGCGGTCTCCGCGGCATGCCCGCATGTCCACCCCCGATCCACTCCGACCGGGGAAACCGCGCTTCCCAGCAGCCCGATGGACTGAACTCCGTACTAATCAAGGCTGAAACGACGAGATCCCGGTCAGACGGTGACCGTCTAACCGGGATCTCGCGAACAGTTCGTGGGCTAACCCGCGAACGGCCCCTTTGTGGACCTGTGGGGATTTGAACCCCAGACCCCCTCGATGCGAACGAGGTGCGCTACCAGACTGCGCCACAGGCCCTTGCGACGTGTGAAACATTAGCATCCCCTCGCGGGTGCTCCAAAACCGGTTTCGGGGAGCGTCCGCGCAGTCCGCGCAGGTCATCGATCACTCGTTCGCGGCGCGCGGCCGCTCGTCGCCCTCGTACTGGTCGAACAGCGGCGTGCGGGACGCGTCGCGGGCGCGCGGCGGGCGCGCGGCGGGCTGCGCGCGTAGGCGCGGCTCCGTCGGCTCGGCCGTGCTGGAGCGGGCGGCGCTCCACGGGTCCGGGGTGGCCGGGCCGGTGGCGCGCGGGGCGACCGGGGCCGTCACGTACGTGGGCAGCGGGACCGGGACGGGCTCCCAGCTGTCACCGCGGGCGGGGCCGCGCTCGCGTTCGCGCTGCTGGTCCACCCACTCCGCGTGGTCGGTCTGCTCGACCAGGGCGCGCCGGCCGGCCTCCTGCGGGGAGACGGGTGGCGCGGGGTCCGGGTCGGAGCCGGCCGCGGCGGCGTCTTCGGAGGCACGGCGGCGGGGGCGGTTCTCGCGGAGCCGGCGGGCGGCCGCTTCGGCGCGCCGCCGGTCCATGGTGAACTCGTAGCGCCGCCGCTCCTGGACGCGCAGGTGCACGATGTAGGTGCTCAGCAGCAGGGCGGGGACGGCCGGGGCCCACAGGTACCGCAGTCCGCCGACGGCGGCGACGACCGCGCCGAGGGTGAAGATCAGGAAGAGCAGCGCGGTGGTGCGCCGGCGGCGGGCCAGGACGACCAGGCGCTGCTCGCGGCGGGCCCGCTCGGCGCGGTCCGCCCGCTCCGAGGCGGCCGATCTCGGCTCCGCGCGGGTGGGCGGGGGCACGACGACGGCCCGGACGTCGTCGACGTCCGCGGAGTTCACCGTTTCCGTCGCTGCGTCCGGGTCCGCGGGGGGCTGGTGTCCCGCCTCCTCGTCACCGCGCTCACGCAGTCCCTTGGCGTAACGGCGCTCCATTCCCGCCCGGCCGGAAAGCAGCCGGATGGCGGTGGAGAAGCGTTCCGTCGGACGGGCTTCGTTCAGCTCGTCCTGCCTCCGGAGCCACATGGGCACCAAGTAGGCGGCCCAGGCCCCGACAATGACTGCGTAGATGAGGCCGCTGCTGCTCACACCCCACACCGTAGAGGTGCGCGGGCAGGCGGATCCGCCAATTGGGACGGCGTGTCGCATGATCTCGCTGATATCACGGACTTTTTTTGTGATTCTTCGGATCAGGTTATGGGCGAATCGGTCACCGGACGAAAGAATTCGAACAGATATCGGATTCCTATTGTCCGGGCGACGCGGGCGACGCGGGCCCCGGCGACGCGGGCCCGTGCGGGTGGCGCTCCCGGTGCCAGCGGTGCAGCAGCCCCTCCCGCACCTCCTCCACCGTCAGCGCGTAAACGAGGTGATCGCGCCACGCGCCGTCGATGTGCAGATATCGCGGCCGCAGCCCTTCCTCTCGGAATCCGAGCTTTTCCGCCACCCGGCGGCTCGGGCCGTTCTCCGGGCGAATGCACACCTCGATCCGGTGCAGGCCGACCTTCGTGAAGCAGTGGTCCACCGCCAGGGCCACCGCGGTCGGCATCACCCCGCGGCCCGCCACCTCGCGGTCCACCCAGTAGCCGACGTGGCCCGCGCACATCGAGCCCCAGGTGATCCCGGCGACCGTCAACTGGCCCACCAGGCGCCCCTCGTACTCGATGACGAAGGGCAGCATGCGCCCCCCGTTCGCCTCGGCCCGCAGGTGGCGGACCATCTGGCGGTACGTCGGCCGCTGGATCACCGGCCCCCAGGGCGCGGGCGGCGGGATCGTGGCCTCCCACGGCCGCAGCCAGTCCCGGTTGCGCCGGTTGACCTCGCGCCAGGCGGCCTGGTCCCGCAGCTTTATCGGCCGGAGCGTGACATCGCCGTCCGCGAGCACCACCGGCCAGGAGGGGCCGTTCAGCTCTCGCTCCCTGTGCTTCTGCCGGGGGGCGCGGGGTGGTCGCCGCCCCGGATCTGGTCGACGGCGTGGAGCAGGACGCGGGACAGGACCGCGATCCCGTCGCGCACCCCGCCCGTCGAACCGGGCAGGTTCACGATCAGGGTGCGGCCGGCCACTCCGGCCAGCCCCCGCGACAGCGCCGCGGTCGGCACCTTCGCCAGGGACTCGGCGCGGATGGCCTGCGGGATGCCCGGGATCTCGTAGTCCAGCACCCGCGCGGTGACGTCCGGGGTCCGGTCGGTCGGTGAGATGCCGGTGCCGCCGGTGGTGAGGATGACGTCGTAGCCGGCGGCCACGCCCTCGCGCAGGGCCGCCTCGACGGGGTCCCCGTCGGGCACCACCCGCGGGCCGTCCACGGCGAAGCCGAGGGCGCGCAGACCGTCGGCGAGCACCGGGCCGCCCCTGTCCGCGTAGACGCCCTTCGAGGCCCGGTTCGAGGCCGTGACCACCAGCGCGCGCGGCGCGGGAGCCGACTCCGGCGTCACGGGGCCGGCCTCCTGGGAAGGGGCAGGGGCGTGGGCGTGGCTGTGGACCTCGCCGCCGCGCGGGGCGTTCACGAACGCGCCCAGTCGCCGGACTTGCCGCCCGTCTTCTGCTCGACCCGCACGTCCGTGATGACCGCGCCCTTGTCTACGGCCTTCACCATGTCGATGACGGTGAGCCCGGCGACCGCGACGGCGGTCAGCGCCTCCATCTCGACGCCCGTGCGGTCGGCGGTCTTGACGGTGGCGAGGATCTCGACGGCGTCGTCGGTGACCTTCAGGTCGACCTTCACGCCGGAGACGGCCAGCGGGTGGCACAGCGGGATCAGGTCGGGGGTCTTCTTCGCGCCCATGATCCCGGCGATCCGCGCGGTGGCGAGCGCGTCCCCCTTGGGGACGCCCTCGCCGCGCAGCAGCTCGATCACCCGGGGGGAGACGAGCACGCGCCCACTGGCCCGCGCCGTCCGGGTGGTGACGTCCTTCTCGGAGACGTCGACCATCCGGGCCGCGCCGGCCTCGTCGATGTGCGTCAGCCTGGTGCCTGCGGCGCCGCCGGCGCTGCTCTGCGTACTCATATCTGCGTGCCGCTCCCGTCCGGGCCCCGCAAGGGCCTGTGTGGTGCAACACGCTACCCGCATCCGCGGGACCTCAGCCGAGCAGGACCACTTCCAGCTCGGACCCGGGCTCCACCGAGGTGACGTCCTCCGGTACGACCATCAGCGAGTCGGCGTGCGCCAGCGCGGCGATCAGGTGGGAGCCCGATCCGCCGACCGGGCTGACCGTGCCGCTCTGGGCGTCGTACTTGCCGCGCAGGAACTGGCGGCGGCCCGCCGGCGAGCCGATCGCCTTGTCTGCCTCGAACACCGCGCGCACGCTCGGCCGGCTGACCTCGGAGGCGGGCAGGCCCATCAGGGCGCGGATGGCGGGGCGCACGAACAGCTCGAAGGAGACGTAGGAGGACACCGGGTTGCCGGGCAGGGCCAGCAGCGGGGTGTGGTCGGGGCCGATGGTGCCGAAGCCCTGGGGCTTGCCGGGCTGCATGGCGAGCTTGCGGAAGTCGATGCCCGCGCCGTCCACGCCCTCGTCCCCGGTGGACAGGTCCGTGAGGGCTTCCTTGACCACGTCGTACGCGCCGACGCTGACCCCGCCCGTGGTCACCAGGAGGTCGGCCCGGATGAGCTGGTCCTCGATGGTGGAGCGCAGGGTGTCGGCGTCGTCGGCGACGGCGCCGACCCGGTAGGCGATGGCTCCGGCGTCCCGCGCGGCGGCCGCCAGCGCGAAGCTGTTGGAGTCGTAGATCGTGCCGGCCGTCAGCGCCTCGCCGGGCTGGACCAGTTCGCTGCCGGTGGACATGACGACGACGCGGGGGCGCGGGCGCACCCGCACGGTGCCCCGGCCGATGGCCGCGAGCAGTGCGATCTGCGGCGGGCCCAGGACGGTGCCCGCGGCGAGCGCGAGGTCCCCGGCCTGTACGTCGCTTCCGCGCGAGCGGACGTGCGCGCGGGCCTCGGCGGCGCGGTGGACGCGCACCTCGCCCTCGGCGCCCTCGGGCGACTCGCTGGCCGGGGTCATCCCCGAGGCCGCGCCGCCGCCGGTGCCGCCGTCGGTCCACTCGACCGGTACCACGGCTTCGGCGCCGGGCGGCAGCGGGGCGCCGGTCATGATGCGGGCGGCCTGGCCGGGGCCGACGGTCGGCAGCTCACCGCTGCCGGCCGCCACGTCCCCGATGACCGTCAGCACCGCGGGGAACTCCTCGCTCGCGCCCTGCACGTCGGCGGTCCGGACGGCGTAGCCGTCCATCGAGCTGTTGTCGAAGGGCGGCAGGGCGACGGGCACGGTGACGTCCTCGACCAGGACACAGCCCTGGGCGTCCAGCAGCTGGAGCTCGATGGGCTCCAGCGGCCTGACGGTGGCGAGGACGTCCGCGAGGTGCTCGTCCACCGACCAGAGACGCTGGGGGTCGCCGGCCGGTCGAGGATCCTGCGGTGCGTCGGGCTTGCTCAAGGTGCTACATCTCCTCCGTGACGTAACGGTGAAGCCAGGTGCGGAACTCCGGGCCCAGGTCCTCACGCTCGCACGCGAGCCGGACGATGGCCCGCAGGTAGTCCCCGCGGTCTCCGGTGTCATAGCGGCGGCCCCGGAAGACCACGCCGTGCACCGGGCCGCCCACGGTCTCGTCGGCGGCGAGCTTCTGCAGGGCGTCGGTGAGCTGGATCTCCCCGCCGCGGCCCGGCTCGGTCTCCCGCAGTATGCCGAAGACGGCGGGGTTCAGGACATAGCGGCCGATCACCGCGAAGTTGCTGGGCGCGTCCGCCGCGTCCGGCTTCTCGACGAGACCGGTGATGCGGACCACGTTCGCGTCGTCGGTGGCCTCGATGGCGGCGCAGCCGTACAGGTGCACCTGGGAGGGGTCGACCTCCATGAGCGCGACGACGCTGCCGCCGGTGCGCTGCTGGATCTCGCACATCTGGCGCAGGAGCGGGTCGCGCGGGTCGATGAGGTCGTCGCCGAGGAGGACGGCGAAGGGCTCGTTGCCGACGTGCGGCTCGGCGCAGAGCACGGCGTGGCCGAGGCCTCGCGGGTCGCCCTGGCGGACGTAGTGCATGGTGGCCAGGTCGCTGGATTCCTGGACCTTCTTCAGCCGGTCGTCGTCGCCCTTGGCGATGAGCGCCGACTCCAGCTCGTAGTTGCGGTCGAAGTGGTCTTCGAGCGCACGCTTGTTACGACCCGTGATCATGAGAACGTCGTCGAGTCCGGCCGACACGGCCTCTTCGACCACGTATTGGATGGCCGGCTTGTCCACAACCGGGAGCATTTCCTTGGGTGTCGCCTTGGTTGCAGGAAGGAAGCGAGTACCAAGGCCCGCGGCCGGAATGACGGCCTTCTTGATCACGGGGTGCAACTGAGTCATGAGCCGAACAATAGTCGGTCTCAGATGGCCTCCACGCGAGGTTCAGGTGAATATGTTCAAATTTGCACTATCAGAGAGGGAGTCCAGCCACCCGTGGTAGCGAACCGGCCTCCGCAGGCCAAGACGGCACTGCGCCGCGAACTCCTCGCCGCCCGCCGCGCCTTGTCCCCGGACGTCCTGCGCGAGCGCGCCCGCGCGCTCTCCCGGTCCGCCCTGGAACTGCCCGAACTGTCCGGTTCCCGCACGGTGGCCGCGTACGTCTCGATCGGCTCCGAACCCGGCACGCGTGAACTGCTCGACGCGCTGCGGGCGTCCGGGAAGCGGGTGCTGCTGCCCGTCCTGCTGCCCGACAACGACCTCGACTGGGCGGCGTACGAGGGCCCCGGGAGCCTGGCCGAGGCCGCGCACCCGGGGAAGATGAAGCTCCTGGAGCCCGCCGGCCCGCGCCTGGGCCCGGACGCGGTGTCCGAGGCGGACGCCGTGCTGCTGCCCGGGCTCGCCGTGGACCGGCGCGGGATGCGGCTGGGCCGGGGCGGAGGCTCGTACGACCGGGTGCTGGAGCGGCTGGAGCGCGCCGGGGCGCATCCCGCGCTCGTGGTGCTCCTCTACGACCACGAGGTGGTCGCGCGGGTCCCGGAGGAGCCGCACGACCACCCCGTGCGGGCGGTGGCCACCCCGTCGGGGGTGGTGCGCTTCTGAGCCGGCCGGGGCCCTGCCCTAAGGCGTCAGCTTCAGGGTGTCGACCGTGGCCCGGTCCACGGCGTCCTTGCCGAAGGGCCAGTCCAGCAGCTCGCCCTTGGCCCACATCGTCGTCTGGTCGGTGTAGTGGTCGTGGTACGCGTGCCCCGAGGCGCCCGTGAGGTTGATCCAGCGGGACTTGTCGAGGTCGCCGAGGTTCACGACCATCCGCATCGACGGCACCCAGGTGACCCCGTACCCGCTGGAGGCGTTCCAGCCGGTCGCGTTGACGGTGGCCTCGCCGCCGCCCAGGTTCCAGGGGCCGCGGTTGAGGAGCCACTGCAGGTAGCCCGGGCCCTCGGTGCCGATCGTCTGGTTCTTCAGCATCAGCTGGTGCAGCCGGCCCCAGCTCCAGGTCGACTGGTCCTTGCCGAGCTTGGCGGTCAGCTCCCAGCGGGCGTCCTTCATGGCCCGGGCGAAGAGCTCGTCGCGGCTGGTGGTGGCCGCGACGGTGCGGCTGGTGGACGGCGCCTTCCACCAGTCGGACTTCTCGTCCTTGACCAGGCGGCGGACCACCTCGAACCAGCGGTCGCCGCCGTCGGGCTGCGCCGAGTCCGCGTCGCGCGTACCGCACTCGCGGACCATCTTGGCGAGGTCGTCGGCCGGTCCCGTCGTCTGCTCGGGGACGTTCATGCAGCTGCCCTCGACGCGCAGCTCCTTGGGCATCTTGTCGCCGAAGGCCAGCTTGAGGATGTTGCGCCAGACCGCGTTGAAGTACGCGGCCGCCGCCGAGTCCGGCTCCTGGGTGTAGTTCCAGCCCTCGAGCAGCTTCTGCGCGGAGCGGACGTCCGGGTCCGAGACGTCGATCTTGGCGAGCAGCGGGGTCAGCAGCGCGGCGATCTCGCTGCTGTTGTCCATCTGCATGGTGCGCATGTCATCGGTGGAGATCTTCCCGCCGTCCTTGGTCTTCGCCTCGATGAGGTCGTTGATCCGCTGGCTGCGGGCTCCGTAGCCCCAGTCGGTGGTCAGCAGGGTCGGGTACTTGCCGGGGCTGTTCTCCACGACCGCCTGGTTCGCGGTCACGATGAAACCGCGCGCCGGGTTGTAGTCGTAGGGCATCTCGTCCTGCGGGACCCAGCCCGCGGCCGAGTCCTTGGAGCCCTTCCAGGCGTACTTCGAGTCCCAGCCCGGGGCCGGCATGCGGCCGTCACCGGTGGTGCGGACCGGGATGCGGCCCGGGGCCTGGTAGCCGATGTTGCCGTTGGCGCCCTTGCTGTCGGCGTAGATCAGGTTCTGCGACGGGACCTCGAAGTCGCGGGCCGCGTTGCGGAAGTCGGCGAAGGTCTTGGCGCGGTCGAGCTTGAAGACGGCGTCCATCGACTTGCCCGGGTCCAGCGCGGTCCAGCGCAGCGCGACGCCGTAGCCGTTGCCGCGGTCGGGGGCGGAGCTGGCGACGGGGGCGCGCGCGCCGACGGAGGTGATCTCGTCGCTGCGGTCGGAGATCAGCGGACCGTTGTTGGTGCTCCGGACCGTGATCTTCTTCTCGCCGCCGCCGGCGATCTTGATGACCTCCTCGCGGGTGGCGAAGGGGAGCACCTTGTTGTCGTAGACGTAGCCCTCGGGCTTGACCTGCTCCAGGTAGAGGTCGGTGACGTCGGCGCCGAGGTTGGTCATGCCCCAGGCGATGTCGGCGTTGTGCCCGATGACCACGCCCGGCATGCCGGAGAAGGTGAAGCCGGCCACGTCGAACTGGCACGAGGCCGAGACCGTCCGGCAGTGCAGGCCCATCTGGTACCAGACCGAGGGCAGCTGCGGGGACAGGTGCGGGTCGTTCGCGAGCAGCGGCTTGCCGGTCGTCGTGTACTGGCCCGAGACGACCCAGGAGTTCGAGCCGATGCCGCTGCCGGCGGGGCCGAGGATCGCGGGGATCTGGTCGAGGGTGTCGGCCAGCGCGGTGAGCGAGGTGCGCAGGCCCACGGTCGCGCCCTGGGCGGTGGCGTTGCCGGCCAGCCCGGTCGGCGAGTCGGCGGCGCCGGTCCGCGCGGAGGCCTGGGAGCCGTTGGCGGAGGCCTGCGAGCCGTTGGCCGCGCTCGGGCCGCCGGAGCCCGGGGAGCCCACGGGGCTGCCGGAGCCCGCGGCCTGGGGGGTGTACTTCCCGCCCTTGACCGAGCCGCCCTCGACGATCGGCCTGTTCCGGTCGAAGGGGTACGGCGGGTAGAGGTCGTCGATCTGCGCCTGCGAGAGCTTGCCCGTCATCAGCGCGCGGTCGATCTCGTCCTGCATGTTGCCGCGCAGGTCCCACGCCATCGCCTTGAGCCAGGCCACCGAGTCGACCGGGGTCCACTGCTCGGGCTGGTAGTCGTCGTTGAGCTTGAGGGCGGCGTGTTCGACGGAGAGGTCCTTGCCGGACTTCCCCTTCAGGTACGCGTTGACCCCGTCGGCGTAGGCCTGCAGGTACTTCTTCGTCTCCGGGGAGAGCTTGGTGTCGTACTCCTGCTGCGCGACCTGGCGCCAGCCCAGCGTGCGCAGGAAGGCGTCGGTCTCGACCTGGCCGGCGCCGAACATCTCCGAGAGCCGCCCGGAGGTCATGTGGCGGCGTACGTCCATCTCCCAGAACCGGTCCTGCGCGTGCACGAAGCCCTGCGCGCGGAAGAGGTCGTCGTCGGAGTCGGCGTACAGCTGGGGGATTCCGCTGGCGTCGCGCTTGACGTCCACGGTCCCGGTCAGGCCGGGCACCTTGAGGGAGCCGGTGGTCTGGGGGAAGGAGGCGCGCACGCTGTCCACGCTCCAGTACGCCCCGTACCCGAGGCCCGCGACGAGCGCCAGGACCAGGACGAGCACGATCAGACGGGCGCGTCGTCCCTTCTTCTTGACGGAAGGAGCGGTTTCGTTGGCGGGCATCGCTGTCCTTAGAGGGGCAGGGTGGTCCTGGGAGTACTGGGAGCAACCATAGGCGCAGGACCGGGTTCGTTGATCCGCCAGGGGTCGAGGTCATGAGGACAGAGCCCCGCAGGCGTTTCACAATGTGGCTACCGAGTAAAGGGCGCGTCAAAGATTAGGTAAGGTAACGAAGTACTTGCCGTCCGTGCCCGAGCCGGAACGATCCGACCGTCCGACGCCCGTCGTTCCGTCATCGCCAGGCACGTCGAGGAAAGGGCCGCCCGCTGACCGTCCACACGCTCAATGAGCTCCTGCTGGTCTGCTCGCTCGTTCTGCTCGTCGCCGTGGCGGCGGTACGCGTCTCTTCGCGCAGCGGACTCCCCAGCCTGCTCATTTACCTCGGCATAGGCATCGCGATAGGCCAGGACGGCATCGGCAACGTCGTATTCGACAACGCCGAGCTGACCCAGGTGATCGGCTATGCCGCGCTCGTGGTGATCCTCGCCGAGGGTGGTCTGGGCACGAAGTGGAAAGAGGTCAAGCCGGCCCTGCCGGCCGCGATCGTGCTCTCGCTGGTCGGCGTCGCCGTCAGCGTGGGCGTGACCGCCGCCGGCGCGCACTACCTGGTCGGCCTCGAATGGCGCCAGGCCCTGCTGATCGGCGCGGTCGTCTCCTCGACCGACGCGGCGGCCGTCTTCTCGGTGCTGCGCAAGGTCCCGCTGCCCTCCCGGATCACGGGTGTCCTGGAGGCCGAGTCCGGCTTCAACGACGCACCCGTCGTCATCCTGGTCGTGGCCTTCGCGACCGTCGGACCGGTCGACGACTGGTACGTCCTCATAGGCAAGATCGCCCTCGAGCTGGCGATCGGCGTCGCGATCGGCCTGACCGTGGGCTTCCTCGGCTCCTACGGGCTGCGGCACGTGGCCCTGCCCGCCTCCGGCCTCTACCCGATCGCGGTCATGGCGATCGCCATCACGGCGTACGCGGCCGGCGCGATGGCGCACGGCTCCGGCTTCCTCGCGGTGTACCTGGCGGCGATGGTCCTCGGCAACGCGAAGCTGCCGCACTGGCCGGCCACCCGCGGGTTCGCGGACGGGCTCGGCTGGATCGCCCAGATCGGCATGTTCGTCCTGCTCGGCCTGCTGGTGACCCCGCACGAACTGGTCCACGACTTCTGGCCGGCCGTCATCATCGGGCTGGTGCTGACCATGGTGGCGCGACCCCTGGAGGTCTTCGTCTCGCTGCTGCCCTTCCGGCTTCCCTGGCAGGAGCAGGCCCTGATGTCGTGGGCCGGCCTGCGCGGCGCGGTGCCCATCATCCTGGCGACCATCCCGATGGTGTCCGGGATCGAGGGCAGCGAGCGCGTCTTCAACATCGTCTTCGTACTGGTCGTCGTCTACACCCTGGTGCAGGGCCCGACCCTGCCGTGGCTCGCGCGCAAGCTGAAGCTGGGCGACAGCGACGAGACCGCCTCCGACCTGGGGATCGAGTCGGCGCCGCTGGAGAAGCTGCGCGGACACCTGCTGTCCTTCGCGATCCCGCCCGCCTCGCGGATGCACGGCGTCGAGGTGAGCGAGCTCCGGCTGCCGCCGGGGGCCTCCGTCACGCTGGTCGTCCGGGACGCGAAGAGCTTCGTACCGGCGCCGTCGACCGTGCTGCGGCGCGGGGACGAGCTGCTGGTGGTGGCCACGGATCCGGTGCGGGACGCGGCGGAGGCGCGGCTGCGGGCGGTGGCCCGGGGCGGAAAGCTGGCGGGGTGGCTGGGGACCGGCGGAGAGCCGCCGGCCCGGTAGCCGGGCGGAGGGTTTCCACCGGTACCGCGAGTTAGAGCGGCGCTCTAATTAGCCCATTTTCGATGCCGTATGCCCGCATTCACCCGAGTTTGAGTGGGACCTGAATGCGAAGTTCCAGTTAATCGCAGGTGAAGACACGCCCTGTAGCCCTAATCACAGGGCGCAATAGGCACTCCGCCTGTATGATTAAGGGACACCACATCGAACCAACTCTGCCTGACGCAGAGCTGGCGCGACCGCAAAGCGGCCGTGGCACCCTCCCGCAGTGGGCGCCCAGGTATCACTCGGTTCTGCGCAAGAGGACAGCTCTCGGGGCTCCCACATGTACGGGTGCGACCGCTCACAAGGCGGTGCATCGTCCGCAGACGGGGAGTTCTACCAGGCAGCGGAAAGGCCAGGCCGTGACATCCGCGGTCACGACCGACAACTCCGCCCGCCCCGGCTACGGGCAGCTCCTGCGCACGCCCGGCGCCCTCGGCTTCGTTCTCCCGGGATTCGCCGCACGGCTCCCCTTCGGCATGCTGACGATCAGCATCCTGCTGCTCGTCCAGCACACCACCGGCTCCTACGGCAGCGCCGGCATCGTCGCCGCCGTCACCGGTATCTCCATGGCCGTGTTCGCTCCCGTCATGGGCAAGCTCATCGACCGCCACGGCCAGAGCGCCGTGCTGGTCCCGGCGGCCCTCACGCACGCCACCGCCGTCAGCTCCCTGGTGGCGTTCGCGCTGCTGGGCGCGCCCGTCTGGGCGCTCGCACTGGCGGCCGTCCCCGCCGGTGCATCCGTCCCGCAGGTCGGGCCCATGGTCCGGTCCCGCTGGGCGGCCAAGCTTGAAGGCTCCCCGCTGCTGCCGACGGCCGCGGCGTTCGAGTCCGTCACCGACGAGTTCACCTTCGTCGTCGGCCCGGTGCTCGCCACCGCGCTGTGCACCGGCATCAACCCGGCGGCCGGTCTGGTCACCGAGGCCGCGCTGACCCTGATCGGCGGCCTGCTCTTCGCCGCCCAGCGCGCCACGCAGCCGAAGCCCGTCGCCCGTCCGGCGCACGGCGAGAAGCGCGCCTCGGCCCTGTCGTTCCACGGCCTGCGCGTCCTGATCGTCGCGTTCATCGGCATCGGCGCCGTCTTCGGCGGCATGCAGGTCTCGCTCGCCGCCTTCTCCGAGGAGATCGGCAACCCCGGCGCCAACGGCCTGCTCTACGGCGTCTTCGCCGCGGGCAACATGATCGCCGGTGTCGCCTGCGGTGCGATCGCCTGGAAGATCGGCCCCCGCCGCCGCCTGCTCCTCGGCTACATCGGCCTCACCGCGGCCGCCTCGGTCCTGTGGGCCGCCGACTCGATGATCCTGCTCGGCGCGCTCGGCCTGGTCGTCGGCCTGTGCATCGCCCCCGCCCTGATCACCGGCTACACCATGATCGAGCAGCTGATCCCGGCCACCTCGCGGACCGAGGCCTTCACCTGGCTCACCGGAGCGGTCGCCTTCGGGCAGGCCGGCGCCGTGACCCTGGCCGGCCGTCTGACGGACGCGCACGGGTCCTCGTACGGCTTCCTCGTGCCGCTGGTGGCCACCGTGCTCGCGCTGGCCATCCTGCTGGCGCTGCGTGCGAAGCTGGCCCCGAAGGCCCCGAGCCGGATCGTCAGCTCGTCCAAGCCGGCCTCCTCGGCCACCTCCGCGGCACCCGCCGCGGGTGTGAACGAGCGTGGTCTGGGTCACCGCGTGCCTGTGACGGTGGACTGATCCGCCGGAATACGTCACCATGGAGCGTCGTTAGCACTCATTGAGTGAGAGTGCCAGGAGGAAATTCGTGCCGACCTACCAGTACCAGTGCACCGAGTGCGGTGAGGGCCTTGAGGCCGTGCAGAAGTTCACCGATGACGCGCTGACCGTGTGCCCGAGCTGTGACGGACGCCTGAAGAAGGTGTTCTCCGCGGTCGGCATCGTCTTCAAGGGATCCGGTTTCTACCGGAACGACAGCCGTGGCGCCTCGTCGAGCAGCACGCCTGCCTCGAAGCCCGCGTCGGCGCCCGCCGCCGCCCCGGCCGCGTCGACGTCGTCGTCCTCTTCTTCGACGTCCTCGTCGTCGTCTTCATCTTCATCTTCGTCGTCGTCGTCGTCGAGCAGCTCGGCCGCCTGACCCGACCGACAGCTCCACCGAAGGCCCTGCCGTCCTTGCCGACGGCGGGGCCTTCGGCATGCCCGGTTAGGGTGGGCCGCATGGCGAACGCAGAGATCGGTGTCATCGGCGGATCGGGTTTCTACTCCTTCCTGGAGGACGTGACCGAGGTCCAGGTCCAGACGCCCTACGGACCCCCCAGCGACTCCCTGTACCTGGGCGAGCTCGCGGGCCGGACCGTGGCGTTCCTGCCGCGGCACGGCCGGAGCCACACGGTTCCCCCGCACAAGATCAACTACCGGGCCAACCTGTGGGCCCTGCGCTCCGTCGGCGTCCGCCAGGTGCTGGGCCCGTGCGCCGTCGGCGGCCTGCGCCCCGAATACGGCCCGGGCACGCTGCTCGTCCCCGACCAGCTGGTCGACCGTACGAAGTCCCGCGCGCAGACCTTCTTCGACGGCGAGGCCCTGCCCGACGGATCGGTGCCGAACGTCGTGCACACCACCTTTGCCGACCCGTACTGCCCGGTGGGCCGCTCGGTGGCGCTGGCGGCGGCGCGCGGGCGGGAGTGGGAGCCGGTGGACGGCGGCACGATGGTCGTCATCGAGGGGCCGCGCTTCTCGACCCGGGCGGAGTCCCGGTGGCACGCGGCGGCCGGCTGGTCGGTCGTCGGCATGACCGGGCACCCGGAAGCGGTCCTCGCGCGCGAGCTGGGGCTCTGCTACACCTCGATGGCGCTGGTCACGGACCTCGACGCGGGCGCCGAGACGGGCGAGGGGGTCTCCCACACGGAGGTCCTGAAGGTCTTCGGCGAGAACGTCGGCCGGCTCCGCGAGGTCCTCTTCGACGCGGTGGCCGCCCTGCCGCCGACCGCGTCGCGCGCCTGCCTGTGCACGCACGCGCACGACGGCTGGGACCTGGGCATCGAGCTGCCTTAGGTGCGGGGCCCGGCTGACCCGATGATCGCCCACCTGGACTTCGGCGATCTCGCGGACGCGGCCGGGGCCGATCCGCAGGGCGTCTTCCGGGGCTTAGGGGGTGTCTGGTGGACTGACGCGCGCCGGCCGCGGACCCCGGTGGGATCCCGGGACCGCACCGCCCCGGAAACTGGCGGGATGGACACCACCGCGGACCACCGGATCATCGTCGCCCTCGACTTCGACGGCCGCGCCGGCGCCGAGGCCCTCGTGGGACGCCTCGGGGACGCCTGCGGCTCCTACAAGGTCGGCCTGGAGCTCCTGACCGCCGCCGGACCGGAGCTCGTGCGCGAGCTGGTCGGGCGGGGTCACGAGGTGTTCCTCGACCTGAAGCTCTTCGAGATCCCGAACTCCGTCGCGGGCGCCGTCCGCGCCGCCGGAGCGCTGGGCGCCTCCATGGTGACCGTGCACTCCATGGGCGGTACGGGGATCATGGCGGCGGCGGTGGAGGCGGCGCGGGACTTCCCGGGGCTGCGGGTGCTCGCGCTGACGGTGGTCACGAGCATGACCGGGAGCGACCTCGCCGACATCGGCATCGGCGCGGACCCCGACGAGCAGGTGCTGCGGCTGGCCCGGCTGGCGGCGGAGGCCGGGTGCGACGGGGTGATCGCGTCACCCCGGGAAGCAGGGCCGCTGCGGGCCCTGTTGGGGCACGGTCCGCTGATCGTCACGCCGGGTGTGACGCTGCCGGATGTGACGCTGCCGGGTGGGACCCCGCCGGATGGTGTGCCGGCGGGCGGTGGGCCGCCCGGCGGTGGGCTCGCGGGCGGGGAGGCTGCGCGACACAAGGCGGCTCCTCGTCCGCGTCAGATGGATATCAGCAACAGCCGCCGCCCAGACCAAGGCCCCCGCCCCGGCCGGGTACACCACCCAGCAGGACGCCGAGCACTTCGAGATCAACGTCCCGAACGGCTGGAACCGGCGCGGGATCAACGAGTCCGGCCAGGTGCGCTACACGGAGGGGGAGTTCGCCCTGACCGTCGTGCCCGGCCGGGACAAGGTCGAGGGCAACCCCGACCCGGCCACCTACCAGAAGGACAAGGAGCCCGAGCTGGCTCCGTACCGGTCCTCCACCTGGTCCAGCGTCGGCGACATCAAGTCCACCAAGGTCGGCAACCAGCTCCGCGTCACCGGCCGGTACACGTGGATCGACGGCAACGGGCGCTCGGTCGTGGCGCGCAACTTCGTGGTCGCGCTGGGCGGCTCGTACCACGTCGTCCTGGTCACCGGCCCGCTCGACCAGGAAAGCAAGGTCACCGAGGCTTTCGAGCAGGCAACGGCCAGTTACAAGACGGGCGGCTGACGGACCCTTAGTACGGCAATTGCGTCACAGTGCTGCCCAACGGCCTCCGGGAGGTTCCGGCAGTGCCCGCGGAATCCGTAGTCTGGCCGGAAGTGCACAGAGCGGCGGCGGGGATTCGTGGAACAGCAGACAGGCGCGGGTGCGGTGCTCGCGGGCCGGTACCGGCTGGTGGAGTCCATCGGCAGAGGCGGCATGGGCAAGGTGTGGCGCGCGCACGACGAGCTGCTGCACAGGACCGTCGCCGTCAAGGAGCTGACGGCCGGCCTGTACGTCGCCCAGGCCGACCGCGACGTCATGCACGCGCGGACGCAGAAGGAAGCCCGGGCTGCGGCCCGGATCCAGCATCCGGCGGTCGTCACCGTCCACGACGTCCTGGAGCACGACGACCGGCCGTGGATCGTCATGGAGTACATCGACGGCCCCTCCCTCGCGGACGCGGCGAAGACGGCCGGCCGGATCGAGCCCCGCGAGGCGGCCCGGATCGGGCTGCACGTGCTCGGCGCGCTGCGCGCCGCGCACGCGGTCGGCGTACTGCACCGGGACGTGAAGCCGGGCAACGTGATGCTCGCCAAGGACGGGCGCGTGATGCTCGCGGACTTCGGCATCGCCGCGATCGAGGGCGACTCCTCCATCACGCGCACGGGCGAACTCGTGGGCTCCATCGACTATCTCGCCCCCGAGCGGGTCACGGGCGGTCCCCCCGACCCGTCCTCCGACCTGTGGTCGCTCGGCGCGACGCTCTACACGGCGGTCGAGGCCCGTTCGCCGTTCCGCCGCACGTCGCCCATCTCCAGCCTCCAGGCCGTGGTGAACGACGAGCCGCCCCCGCCGACCCACGCGGGCGCGCTGGCCCCGGTGATCACGGCGCTGCTGCGCAAGGACCCGGCGCAGCGGCCGTCGGCCGTCGAGGCCGAGCAGATGCTGCTGGAGGCGATGGAGGGCCGGGAGCCGAAGGCGGCGCACGCGTACGTACCGACGCGCGCGCTGGGCTTCGGTGATCTGTCCTCCGCCCGCAACGAGCCGTCGGACACGGCCGCGCTGCCCTCGGAGCCGGAGCCGGAGCCGGGACACGGGCACGGGCCGGGACACGGGCACGGGCCGGGACACGGGCACGGGCCGGGACACGGGCAGGGGAACGGCACGGCCGGCGGGCCGGACGCGGGCCGGACCCTGGCGGCCGGGCCGGCGGCCTCCGCCGATCCCGCCCGCGGCCGCGTCAGGCGCGCGGCGGTCGTCGCCCTGGTGGCGGCGCTGATCGGCGGCGGCGGGGTGTTCGGGGTCCTGAAGTACACCGATGACGCGAGCGCCGAGGGCGCGAAGGGCTCGGACAAGACGACCGGTGCGCCCGACGCCTCGGCCGGGACCGGGGACGCCAAGGGGCAGAAGGAAGCGGTCGCGCCGGCCGGCTGGCGCAAGGTCGTCGATCCGGAGGGCTTCACCCTCTTCGTGCCGAACGGCTGGACGCGCCGGGTGAACGGGACGCAGATCGACTACACGCCGGACGACGGCAGGCACTTCCTGCGGCTCGCGGTGAACAAGAAGCCGGAGTTCGAGAACCCGTACGCGCACATGCTGGACCTGGAGAAGCAGGTGGCCAAGCGCTCCGACTACGTGCGCCTGACGCTGCAGCCGAACACCTTCCGGGGGCAGGTCAAGGCCGCCCTGTGGGAGTTCAGCCTGACGGAGAAGGCGGGGGTGATCGCCGGGCCCCGGCGGGCCGTCGAGCAGATGTACTACGAGCGGGACGGCACCGAGTACGCGGTGTACATGTCGGGTCCGGCGGCGGATTGGGAGACGACCCGGTCGCAGTTCGACACCGTGCTCAGCGGCTGGCAGCCGGCGGCCGGCTGAGCCGTATCCCGCCATCCTGCCAGCGATCACTGGCGGAAATGGCAAAA
The DNA here is from genome assembly GCF_003287935.1 of Streptomyces sp. ICC1. Lineage (GTDB taxonomy): Bacteria > Actinomycetota > Actinomycetes > Streptomycetales > Streptomycetaceae > Streptomyces > Streptomyces tritrimontium. Next base: position 5,097,319 of record NZ_CP030287.1, on the reverse strand, counting down.
TCCGGTTACCGGCGGGTACCCAAAGCTCTCCGGGCGGAATACGCTCACGGCCATGACGGACACGCAGGCCCCGGCCCCCCTCCGCAGCGCCCCGCAGCCCACCAACCCGGTCGCCCCGGCCCCGGCAGGCGCCCGGAGCGGCGCCGACGTGGTGACCCCCGAACTGGTCGCCCGGCTGACCCGCGGCGTGTCCGGCTCCGGCCGCACCGCCAACCACAGCCCCTTCACCGGGGACAAGCTCGCGGACCTCCCCGAGGCCACCCCGCAGGACGTGGCCGAGGCCTTCGCCGCGGCCCGCGCCGCGCAGCCCGCCTGGGCCGCCGTGCCCGTCCGCGCGCGGGCGGCCGTACTGCTGCGCTTCCACGACCTGGTCCTCTCCCGGCAGGCCGAGGTGCTCGACCTGATCCAGCTGGAGACCGGCAAGGCCCGCCTGCACGCCCACGAAGAGGTCCAGGCCGTCTCGATCGCCGCCCGCCACTACGGCCGCAAGGCGCCCTCGTACCTGCGGGCCAAGGGGCACACGGGCGCCATGCCCACGCTCACCAAGGTCACCGAGCTGCGCCAGCCGCGCGGGGTCGTCGGCCAGATCGCCCCCTGGAACTACCCCCTCGAACTGTCCATCGGCGACGCCCTGCCCGCCTTCGTCGCCGGCAACGCCGTCGTGATGAAGCCCGACACCGAGACCGCGCTCACCGCCCTGTGGGCCCGCGACCTGATGATCGAGGCGGGTCTGCCGGCCGAGGTCTTCCAGATCGTCCTCGGCGAGGGCCCGGTCGTCGGCCCCGAGGTGGTCCGGCACGCCGACTACGTCTCCTTCACCGGCTCCACCCGCACCGGCCGCGAGGTCGCCCAGGGCGCGGCCGCCCGCCTGATCGGGGCCTCCCTCGAACTCGGCGGCAAGAACGCCATGCTCGTGCTGCGCGACGCCGACGTGGAGAAGGCCGCCGCCGGCGCCGTCCGCGCCTGCTTCTCCTCCGCGGGCCAGCTGTGCATCTCCATAGAGCGGCTGTACGTGCACGCCTCGATCGCGGACGAGTTCGTCTCCCGGTTCGTCGCCCGCACCAAGGCCATGCGCCTGGGCTCCTCCCTCGCCTACGGCGCCGACATGGGCTCCCTGGCCGGCGAGCGCCAGCTGGAGGCCGTGCAGCGGCACGTCGACGACGCCGTCGCCAAGGGCGCCACCCTCGTCACCGGCGGCGTGACCCGCCCCGACATCGGCCCGCTCTTCTACGAGCCGACCATCCTCGACGGGGTCGAGGCCGCGATGGCGGTGTGCGGGGAGGAGACCTTCGGACCGGTCGTCTCCATCTACCGCTTCACCGACGAGGACGAGGTCATCGAGGAGGCCAACGGGACCTCCTACGGCCTGAACTCCAGCGTGTGGACCAAGGACGCCCGCCGCGGCCACGCCGTCTCGGCCCGCCTGCGCACCGGCACCGTCAACATCAACGAGGGCTACGCGCCCGCCTACGGCAGCGCCCAGGCGCCCATGGGCGGCATGAAGGAGTCCGGGCTGGGCCGCCGGCACGGGTCCGAGGGCATCCTCAAGTACACCGAGGCCCAGACCGTCGCCCAGCAGCGGCTGCTGCCGATGGCGCCGTCGCTCGGCATGGACGACGAGAAGTACGCGGCGTTCATGACCCGCAGCCTCAAGGTCATGAAGGCCTTCCGACTCCGCTAATCCGCTAATCCGCCAGTCCGCTGGTTCGTCGGTCCGCCGGCTCGTTCCGTCTGGGAGGCACCGCAGTGTCGTACGACCACGCATACGACTACGACGTCATCGTCATCGGATCGGGCTTCGGGGGGTCGGTCTCGGCGCTGCGGCTCACCGAGAAGGGGTACCGGGTCGGCGTCCTGGAGGCGGGGCGCCGGTTCACCCGCGAGGCCCTGCCGAAGAACAGCTGGGACCTGCGCAACTACCTGTGGGCCCCGGCCGTCGGGCTGTACGGGATCCAGCGCATCCACCTGCTCGGCAATGTGATGGTCCTCGCCGGCGCGGGGGTGGGCGGCGGCTCGCTCAACTACGCCAACACCCTCTACGTGCCGCCCGCCGCCTTCTTCGAGGACCGGCAGTGGGCCTCCATCACGGACTGGCGGGACGAGCTCGCCCCGTACTACGACCAGGCCAAGCGGATGCTGGGGGTGCGCCTGAACCCGACGATGACCCCCTCCGACGTCCACCTGAAGGCCGCCGCCGCGCGGATGGGCGTCGAGGACTCCTTCCACATGGCCCCGGTCGGGGTCTTCTTCGGCGACGGCGACGACGCCGAGGGCCAGCCGAAGGTCCGGCCCGGGGACGAGGTCGCCGACCCGTACTTCGGCGGCGCCGGCCCCGCCCGCAAGGCCTGCACCGAGTGCGGGGAGTGCATGACCGGCTGCCGGCACGGCGCGAAGAACACCCTGAACGAGAACTACCTGCACCTCGCCGAGCGGGCCGGCGCCGTCATCCACCCCATGACCACGGTCACCGGCCTCTCCGAGCACCCCGAGGGCGGCCACCGCGTCCGCACGGTCCCCACCGACGGCCGCCGCCGCGGCAAGGCCAAGGTGCTGCGCGCCCGCCACGTGGTCGTCGCGGCCGGCACGTACGGCACCCAGACCCTGCTGCACACGATGAAGGACCTCGGCGAGCTGCCCCGCCTGTCGGACCGGCTCGGCGATCTGACCCGGACCAACTCCGAAGGCCTCGTAGGCGCTCAGACCGATGACCGCCGCTACCGCAAGCGGCACGGAAGCGACCGGCGGGCCGACTTCACCCGGGGCGTGGCCATCACCTCCTCCGTGCACCCCGACGCCGACACGCACATCGAGCCGGTGCGCTACGGCAAGGGGTCGAACGCGATGGGGTTCATGACGATCCTCCAGGTGCCGTACGCGAAGCACCGGGTCCGGGCCTGGTTCGGGCGGACCGCCCGGCACCCGGTGCAGCTGCTGCGCTCGCTGTCCAACCACCGCTGGTCGGAGCGCACCATCATCGGCCTGGTCATGCAGTCCCTCGACAACTCCCTGACCACCTACCGCAAGCCGGGCGGGGTGGGGAAGGGCCTGCTCACGGCCCGCCAGGGCCACGGCGCGCCCAACCCGGTGCAGATCGCCGAGGCCACGCGGGCGGCGACCCTGCTGGCGGAGGAGATCAACGGCTTCCCGGGCAGCAACATCGGCGAGCTGATGGGGACCCCGCTGACGGCCCACTTCCTCGGCGGCTGCCCGATCGGGGCCTCCCCCGAGGAGGGCGTGGTCGACCCGTACCACCGGCTCTACGGGCACCCGGGCATCTCGGTGGTGGACGGCTCGGCCGTCTCCGCGAACCTCGGGGTCAACCCGTCGCTGACGATCACGGCGCAGGCCGAGCGGGCGATGTCGTACTGGCCGAACAACGGCGAGAGCGACCCGCGCCCGGAGCAGGGAGAGGCCTACACCCGCCTGGCCGCGGTGGAGCCGGCCCGGCCGGCCGTCCCCAAGGAGGCCTTCGGGGCGCTGCGGCTGCCGTTCCTCGCGGTACCGGAGATTCCGCCGCGCGCGGCGCAGTCCGCCGAATGAGCGCGGCGGGTTCGGCGCTCCCCCTCCGAGCGCCGAACCCGCCGCGGTACCTAAGTGACAGGTGTTCGGCCCTGAAGGTTGTACCGGAATCCGATCCGCCGGTCTGTGGCATCCGTCACGTGCCGAAGCGCGCGGGACCGGAACCGAGGGGGCGCCGGGGCGAGGCGGCGCGGACACAAGAACGGCCGGCCCGGGGCGTCCCCTGGGCCGGCCGTCTTTATTGGGTGACCGGGCTGCTGTCCCCTGCCGTCCGGTCACGCGAAGGAGCGAGGTCCCACGGCGTGCGCTCCACGGGGCGCACACCTCATCGCTCCGGCGGAGCCACGCGTGGTGTCGCGGTCCCGCGCCTGGCTGGCACGGACATCCGCATCAACGAAGGGTCCCGGGGGCGGTCACGGCCCGGACGGGTGACGAACACGCGTCACGGCCTCACACCCGGCCCCGGCACAGCTCCAGCAGGGTCATGGCGAGCGAGGTGCCGGGCTTGCCGAGGGCGTCGCTCCAGTGACCCAGGACCTCCATCTCCCGGGACAGGTGCACGCGGCGCCCGCCCGAGCCGATGCGGGCCTCCTGGATGACGGCCGAGACGGCCATCCGTTCCTGGATCAGGCCGATGATCCGGTCGTCGAGGGCGTCGATCCGCTCGCGGGAGTCGGCGATCAGCAGCTCGGGGGCGGTGGCGGGGGCGCTGGCAGTGGCGGTGGCAGCGGCGGTGGTCATGGCGGTCATGGCGGGTCTCCTGTCGGGTGTGGCCCGGCAGGTCCGCGGAACGCCAGAGCGCCCCGGTCCTGTCGGACCGGGGCGCTCTGGGAAGTCAGCGGCTCAAGCGAGCATCACGAGGACCCATGGCGACCGGACCGGCCGGTGCCATAGGTAAAGAGGAAGCTCAGCTGCTTGCGCATGGAACGGATTATTACCCTCTGTCCCCCTCCGGGCCAACTGCATTCGGATGGTGAGACGAAGAGGGGTGTAGGTGCCCCGTTAGAATCGACAAAACAGCCACCTCTTCCGCCGGAAGGCCGCCCCGTGCCAGAAGCACCCTCCGCCGCCCACGACAGCGCCCCGGACACGGTTCTCGTCGTCGACTTCGGCGCCCAGTACGCCCAGCTCATCGCCCGCCGCGTCCGCGAGGCACGGGTCTACTCCGAGATCGTGTCCAGCTCGATGCCCGTGGCGGAGATGCTCGCCAAGAACCCCAAGGCGATCATCCTCTCCGGCGGCCCGTCCTCCGTCTACGACGAGGGCGCCCCCCAGCTCGACGGCGCGATCTTCGAGGCCGGCGTTCCCGTCTTCGGCATGTGCTACGGCTTCCAGCTGATGGCGGTCACCCTCGGCGGCACGGTCGACAACACCGGCGCCCGCGAGTACGGCCGCACCCCGCTGGCCGTCTCCAAGGCCGGCTCCACCCTCTTCGAGGGCACCCCCGAGAACCAGTCGGTGTGGATGTCCCACGGAGACGCCTGCTCCGCCGCGCCCGAGGGCTTCACCGTCACCGCGTCGACCGACGTCGTCCCGGTCGCCGCCTTCGAGAACGACGAGAAGAAGCTGTACGGCGTGCAGTACCACCCCGAGGTGATGCACTCCACGCACGGCCAGCAGATCCTGGAGCACTTCCTCTACCGCGGCGCGGGCCTCGCCCCCACCTGGACCACCGGCAACATCGTCGAGGAGCAGATCGCGGCCATCCGCGAGCAGGTCGGCGACAAGCGCGCCATCTGCGGCCTCTCCGGCGGCGTGGACTCGGCGGTCGCCGCGGCCCTCGTGCAGAAGGCCATCGGCTCGCAGCTGACCTGCGTCTACGTCGACCACGGCCTGATGCGCAAGGGCGAGACCGAGCAGGTCGAGAAGGACTTCGTCGCGGCCACCGGCGTCCAGCTGAAGGTCGTCGACGCGCAGGAGCGCTTCCTGAACGCGCTGGCCGGCGTCTCCGACCCGGAGACCAAGCGCAAGATCATCGGCCGCGAGTTCATCCGCGTCTTCGAGCAGGCGCAGCTCGAGATCCTCCAGGAGGACGGCCCGGCGGTCGCCTTCCTCGTCCAGGGCACCCTGTACCCGGACGTCGTCGAGTCCGGCGGCGGCACCGGCACCGCGAACATCAAGTCCCACCACAACGTGGGCGGGCTCCCCGACGACATCGAGTTCGAGCTCGTCGAGCCGCTGCGCCAGCTGTTCAAGGACGAGGTCCGGATGGTCGGCCAGGAGCTCGGCCTGCCCGCCGAGATCGTCCAGCGCCAGCCCTTCCCGGGCCCCGGCCTCGGCATCCGCATCGTCGGCGAGGTCACCAAGGAGCGTCTGGACCTGCTCCGCGAGGCCGACGCCATCGCCCGCCACGAGCTGACCGCGGCCGGCCTGGACCGCGAGATCTGGCAGTGCCCGGTCGTCCTGCTCGCGGACGTCCGCAGCGTCGGCGTCCAGGGCGACGGCCGCACCTACGGCCACCCGATCGTGCTGCGCCCCGTCTCCTCCGAGGACGCGATGACCGCGGACTGGACGCGCATGCCGTACGAGGTGCTCGCGCGGATCTCCACCCGCATCACCAACGAGGTCCCGGACGTCAACCGCGTGGTCCTGGACTGCACGAGCAAACCCCCGGGCACCATCGAGTGGGAGTAGTCCCACCCGACCGCCGGTAGCGGTTCCAGAAAGACGTGACGAGGCCGCCGCTCCCGCCCGGGAGCGGCGGCCTCGCCGCGTGTATGGCCTCTTCGCCCGGTCGCCGGTACCTTGCGCCGCGACCTTGAAGGAGGCGCCATGGCCGAGCAGCCCGTTCCCGCACCCGTGCCCGTCGAGCGGCTGGGCTTCGAGATGCCGCCCGTGTTCGCCACCGCCGCGGAGGAGCGCGCGCACCGCAAGCAGCGGCTCGCCGGGGCGTTGCGGCTGCTGGGGCGGCTCGGCTACGAGGACGGGGTGGGCGGCCACGTCAGCGCCCGGGACCCGGAGTTCGAGGACTGCTACTGGGTCAACCCCTTCGGCCGGGCCTTCGCCGCGCTCGGCCCCGAGGACCTGCTGCTGGTCGACGGGCAGGGGCGGGTCCGGCAGGGGGAGCGACGGGTCAACCAGCTGGCCTTCGCCGTGCACGCCGCCGTCCACCGGGCCCGGCCGCAGGTGGTGGCCGTCGTCCGCACGCAGGCCCCGTACGGCCGGGCGCTCGCCGCCCTCGGCGAGCTGATCGCCCCCGTCACCCAAGAGGCCTGCGCCTTCTACGAGGACCACGCGCTGCTCGACGAGTACGCGGGCGGCGAGGACGCCGAGCGGATCGCGGGCGCGCTGGGCCCCTACAAGGCGCTGGTCCTGCGCAACCAGGGGCTGCTGACCGTCGGGGACTCCGTGGACGCCGCGGCCTGGTGGTTCATCGCGGCGGAACGGGCCGCGCAGGTGCAGCTGATCGCCCGGGCGGCGGGCAAGGCGGTGCTCATCAGCCACCACAGCGCGGTCGCCACGCGCGAGCGGTTCGGGTCCGATCTGGCGGCCTGGGCGAACTGCCAGCCCCTGCTGGAAGCGGTGGCGTCAACATCATGAACGGTTAATCACCTGCTCTGACATCGTGCGCAATCCGGAGCACTGCCGCAGTGGTGCACAATTCGCTGGCATTGCACCGAAGTTCAGAGAGGCGGCACGCTCGTGGCTGTCCAAGAGATGTCCAGAAGTACCCATACCGCGGCCTGTGCCTGCGATGACTGCACACGGGAGGGGCACCGCCGGGCCGTCGCCGCGTTCCTGGAGAAGCGCGACGAGTTCGCCGCCGGGCAGGGGCTGCCCGCCGCCGTCGCCCGCTCCGCCGGGGCGTCCCGGCAGTGGGTGTCCGACGAACTGACCCTGTCCGCGCGCACGGTCGCCGACCGGGGCAGGGAGGCCGGGCACTCCTGGCTGTACCTGCTCTCGCGGCGGGCCGTGCTCGCCGTGTGGATCGCCGCCGGGGTGCTGCTGCTGGTCCAGGTCGGCACCGCGCTCGGCACCGGCTGGTCCACGGCCCGCACCGCCGGGCTGCTGGCCGCCCTCACGCTGGCCGCCCTGCTGACCGTGGCGGCCCGGGCGCAGACCGTCCGGGGCGGGCTGCTGGCCCCGCTGGTCGGCGAGGACAACCGGCTGTCCACCTCGAAGGTGGTGCCGAGCGCCTGGCTCGTGCTCACCGCGTTCGCCACGCTGCTGCCCGCGCTGCGGCTCGCGGCCTCCTCGCCGGGCCCCGAGCGGCAGGCCCTGTACGCGGGGCTCGCGCTCGACCGGGCGCTGCCGCTGCTGGCGGTGCTCGCGCTGACCTCGGCGGTCGCGGTGGTGGTGCGCCGGGTGGTCTCCGTACGGATCATGGGGCAGCGGCTGCAGAAGCTGCCGGCGGACCGCCCGACCGGGGCCGACCTGCTGACGGACGACGCGGGCCGGGGCTCCTTCCCGGACGCCCAGTACGTCCTGGTCTCCACGGTGGTACTGGGCTTCGCGGCGGTGTCGCTGGCCCGCTTCCCGGACCGGCTGCCGCAGCTCCCGTGGGCGCTCGCGCTGCTGGTGGCCCTTTCGGCGGCCGTGTACCTGGCGGCGAAGTACGCCGAGGGCAGCCGCCCGCTGGTGCTGTCGGTGGTGCGCAGACGGGAGCCCGGGGACCTGGACGCGGCCATCCGCCCCGGGGACGACATCGAGATCCGGGGCGTGGGCTTCGTGCCGCCGGGCGCGCAGACACCGGAGATGCTGGCGCGGCTGGTGGTCCGGGTCGGGGCGGTGCACGTGCACGTGCCGCTGGTCCCGGTGGCGGGCGGCTTCACCAACCCATCCGACGCGGTGCTGACCGTGCCGGTGCCCGCCGAAGTGGAACCCGGGCGGATCGAGGTCCAAGTGGTCACCGCCGCCGGAGTGGAATCCAACCGCTGCACCATCGACGTGGCCGAATGAATTGGGTACACATGTCGCGTGACCCGAACTGACGTCCTCTCCGGCGCCCGCGCCGACGCACCTGTGGGCCTGCGCGCACTCGCGGCCCGCCACGCGCTCCTGCCCTTGCGGATCTTCCTCGGCGTGACCTTCGTCTACGCCGGCCTGGACAAGCTGACAGACTCCGCGTTCCTCTCCGCCACCGGCGACGGCTCCATCGGCGAGCTGATGCGCGGGGTGCGCGACACCTCGGCGGTACCGGCCATGGTGGACCTGGCGCTCAAGGCGCCCGTGGGCTTCGCCGTCGCCCTGGCGATCGGGGAACTCCTCGTCGGCTTGGGCGTCCTGGCGGGTCTCCTGACCCGGATCGCGGCCGTCGGCGGGGCGCTGATCTCGCTCAGCCTGTGGCTCACCGTCTCCTGGGCGGTGACCCCGTACTACTACGGCAACGATCTGGTGTACCTGGTGGCCTGGACCCCGCTGGTCCTCGCAGGGGCGCCCTACCTCTCGCTGGACTCGGTGATCCGGTCGCGCCTGTCGCGGCGCACGGCATAGGTCACCAGGCCGACGACGGCGGCGAACGCGAGCCCGCCCGCCGTCATCATCAGGACGAAGAACCACGGCGGGTCGGCCTGACCGGCCGCGCCGAGGAGGTAGAGGACACCGGCGGCCATCAGGACCAGGCCCGCGATCAGCCGCCCCGGCTGGAACTCATGACGCCGCACGGGAAACCTCCACCTGTCCCACACCCGCGTTCAGATGCAGATCGATCGTCCCGCCCGCCTCGGTGCCCGGGGTGGGCGGCAGGGTCTCGCGGCGGGTCTCGCCGCCGCGCCGCACGCGTATCGCCTCCTGGGCGTCGCCGGGCATCTGGATGTCGCCCAGCTTCACGGTGGCCTCCGTTCGCGCGGTGACCTCCCTCGGCAGGATCACCCGGAGCCGGCCCGCCTCGATGGAGGCGTGGACGGGCACGGTGGCGCCCTTGGGCACGTCCAGATGGCTCAGGTCCAAGGTGGCGAGCCCGGTCCCCGCCTCGTAGCGCGGCGCCACGGCGTCCACCGAGGCCGGCCGCCAGTTCACATCGCGCCAGTCGGTGCCGATCTCCTTGGGCAGGACCGCCGAACCGGCCAGGAGCCCGGCCGTGACCACCGCGAGCAGCACGGTGCCGAAGCCGGTGCGGCCCTTGACCGAGCTGACCGCCAGCCCGAGGCCGAAGACCGCGAGGGCGCACGCGAAGCCGACCTGCAGCGCGTGGCTGAGGGTGCTGCCCTCCCAGACCGAGGCGGCGCCGGCCGCCCCGGACAGCAGTGCCAGCACGAACACCCGCCCGCCGATGCCGCCGCGCCGCACCGTCTCCGCCCGGCCCCCGGCGGGGGCCGCCGCCGGATCGTCGAGGTCGTCCCCCGCCGGATCGGCCGGACCCCACAAGTACCCGGTCGAGCCCGAGGGCCCGGTCGTGCCGTCCTTGACCAGCGGGTCCCGCCACCATGACGGGCCGCCGGGCGCGGGCGGCGCCTGGGTCTCGGGCGGGGCCGGGCTGTGTGCCGTCCGGTGCCCGGTGCGCGTGGCCTCCGGCCACACGAACTCCGCGCCCGCCGGGGCCCCGGCCGCCTTGTCCTGCGGGGGCGGCGCGAGGGTGCCGCGGTGATGCTGCGACCAGTAGGCCCCGCCGCCCAGTGCCAGGACGGCCAGGACGGAGAAGGCCGCCAGCCCGCCGTTGTCCAGCATCGACAGGAACAGGGCGCAGCCCACCAGCGCGGCGAACACCGCCGCCAGCGTCGCGCCTTCGACCCGCCCCGTGAGCAGCTTCTTCGCCTCGCTGTCCTCGTCGCCCTCCTGGGGCAGCAGCAGCCACGCGAATCCGTAGAAGATCAGACCGACCCCGCCCGTCACCGCGAGGACGCCGAGCACGATCCGGAAGATCACCGGGTCGAGGCCGAAGTACCGGCCCAGGCCGCCGCACACGCCGGCGAGCACCTTGTCCCGCTTGGCGCGGCGCAGGCGCGGGGGAGGAGGCTCGGCGGGCGGCGGGCCGCCCGCGGCGCCCACACCGCCCCCCGCGCCCGGCGGCGGAGGGGAATCGTCTACTTCGGTCATGGGTACATGGTGACGGTCCGCCGAAGCCGCGGGCATCCGGATCCACCCTGGGACAACCCTGATATCCCCCGGAGAGAACTGGGGGGCTGCCCTGATGCCCCGGGCGCCGCGCACGTGTGACCATCGATGACATGCCCGTAGCAACCGCCCCCCGTCCGCCGTACGCACCGGAATCCGACGAGACGCCGCAGCGCAAGCTCTACCGCAGCGCCGACGGCCGGATGCTCGGCGGTGTCGCGCGCGGCCTCGCCGGACACCTCGGGGTGCCCGTCGTCTGGGTCCGGCTCGTCTTCCTCGGCCTGTTCATGTGGGGCGACGGCCTCGGCATACTGCTCTACGCCGCGTTCTGGGTCTTCGTACCGCTCGGTGTCGGCGGCCGCAGCGGCCACCGCTCCTACTTCGACACCCTCCCCGACGGCACGCGCCGGCTGCGCAAGCCCGAGCGGGGCCAGATCACCGCGCTGATCGCCCTGTGCGTCGGCGCCGGCATCTTCATCTCCAAGGTCCAGGTGGGCGGCACCTCCGGGCGCTACGTGTGGCCGACGCTGCTCGTCGGGGCCGGTGTGGTCCTCGTCTGGCGCCAGGCCGACAACGCGCGGCGCGCCCACTGGAACGCCGCCGCCGGCCGGCACGCGCGGCTGCTGCAGATCGCCCGCGCCCTCGCGGGCGTCGCCCTGGTCGGGGTCGGCCTGACCGTCTTCCTCGTCGTCCGCGGCTCCGCCGCCCAGCTGGGCAACGTGCTGACCGCCACCCTCGCCGTCCTCGTCGGCGTCGCCCTCCTCGCCGGACCCTGGCTGATCCGGATGACCCAGGACCTCTCCGAGGAGCGCCTGATGCGCATCCGCGCCCAGGAGCGCGCCGAGGTGGCCGCCCACGTCCACGACTCCGTGCTGCACACCCTCACCCTGATCCAGCGCAACGCCGCGGATGCAGGAGAGGTGCGCCGCCTCGCGCGGGCCCAGGAGCGGGAGCTGCGCAACTGGCTGTACAAGCCCGAGGGCACCGGCAAGGACGAGGCCGAGGAGCCGAGCACGCTGGCCGAGGCGGTGAAGCGGACCGCCGCCGAGGTCGAGGACCACCACGGGGTCCAGATCGAGGTGGTCGTCGTCGGCGACTGCCCCCTCGACGAGAAGCTGAGCGCACAGATGCAGGCAGCGCGCGAGGCGATGGTCAACGCCGCCAAGTACGGTGGCGACGGCGGCCCCGTCCAGGTCTATGCGGAGGTGGAGGGCCAGACGGTGTTCGTGTCCGTGCGGGACCGCGGACCGGGCTTCGACATGGACGCGGTGCCGGACGACCGGATGGGCGTACGAGAATCGATCATCGGCCGGATGCAGCGCAACGGCGGGACCGCGCGGCTGCGGTCCGCGCCCGACGGCGGCACGGAAGTCGAGCTGGAGATGGAGAGGGCGGCGAAGGCAGCATGACCGAGGACAACGCGAGCACCGGCGGCAACGCGGGCACCGGCGGCAACGCGGGCACCGGCCCGGTGACCAGGAGGGTCCGGGTGGTGCTCGTCGACGACCACCGGATGTTCCGCACGGGAGTCCAGGCCGAGATCGGCGAGACCGACCGGACGGGCGTCGAGGTCGTCGGCGAAGCCGCCGACGTGGACCAGGCCGTCACCGTCATCACCGCCACCCGGCCCGAGGTGGTGCTCCTCGACGTGCACCTGCCCGGCGGCGGCGGTGTCGAGGTGCTGCGCCGCTGCGCCCCGCTGATGGGGGCCGTCGAGGACCCGGTGCGCTTCCTGGCCCTGTCGGTGTCGGACGCCGCCGAGGACGTCATCGGGGTCATCCGCGGTGGCGCCCGCGGCTACGTCACCAAGACGATCACCGGCACCGACCTGGTCGACTCGGTCTTCCGGGTCCAGGACGGGGACGCGGTGTTCTCGCCGCGGCTGGCGGGCTTCGTGCTCGACGCCTTCGCCTCCACGGACGCCCCGCCGGTCGACGAGGACCTGGACCGCCTCACCCAGCGCGAGCGCGAGGTGCTGCGGCTCATCGCGCGCGGGTACGCGTACAAGGAGATCGCCAAGCAGCTCTTCATCTCGGTGAAGACCGTGGAGTCGCACGTCTCGGCCGTCCTGAGGAAGCTGCAGCTCTCGAACCGACACGAGCTCACCCGCTGGGCGACGGCCCGCCGGCTGGTCTGATCGGGAAGTGGATCACGGGCCGGAAGGCCTGTGATCCACACCGCAGCCCGTCCCGGGAACCCCGGGACGCCGCGGACCCCTCTACCGTCCGTGATGAGTTTGACGGGGACCCCCCTCTTCGCGACGGCGATCGCCCTGACGGCGTGCGCCGTCCTCCTGCCGCTGGCCGTGTGGAGCAAGGTGCGCGGCCCCGCCGCCGTACGCGTCGCCACCCGTACCGCGATGATGCTCTTCGCCCAGGTCATGGCCGTCGCGCTGGTGTTCATCGCGATCAACCGGGACATGAACTTCTACGCCACCTGGGGCGATCTGCTCGGCACCGGCAAGTACGTCACCGCCGCCCCCGACCTCGGCCCCGACGGGCTCGGCGGGAAGAAGGCCGCGGAGGTCAAGGCCGAGCCGAAGGTGCTCCAGGAGTTCCAGCCGGTCGACGGGCTCGGCGGCCGGGTCAAGAAGACCGAGCTCGACGGCAAGATCTCCGGCGTCAAGGGCGACGTCCTGGTCTGGCTGCCGCCGCAGTACGACGACCCGGCCTTCAAGGACAAGAAGTTCCCCGTCGTCGAGCTGATACCGGGCATACCCGGGACGGGCAAGTCCTGGTTCCAGGGGCTGAAGGCCCACGAGATCCTGGAGCCGCTCATGAAGAGCGGCAAGGTGCAGCCGTTCATCCTGGTCTCGCCGCGCGCCATGCTGCTCGGCAACGCCGACACCGGCTGCGCCAACATCCCCGGCAAGGTCAACGCCGACAGCTGGTTCAGCGTCGACGTCCGCAAGATGGTCGCCGACAACTTCCGGGTGTCGCAGGACGCCAGTTCCTGGGGCGTGGCCGGGTACTCGGCCGGCGCGTACTGCGCCGCCAAGCTGGCGATCAACCACCCCGACCGCTACAGCGCGGCCGTCTCCCTGTCCGGATACAACGACCCGGGCCAGGAGCCCTCGTCGCTGGTCGCCCAGGACCCGGAGCTGCGCCGCACCCACAATCTGAAGTACCTGCTCAAGGCCGCGCCCACGCCCCCGGCGGTCTCGCTGTGGATGTCGGGGGCCGAGCAGGACGGCTACCTGTCCGGCACGGACCTCAAGGCGCTCGCGCAGAGCCCGACGGTGGTGCACGCGGAGAAGGTGACCGGGGGCCACAACCTCGACACGTGGTCGAAGCAGCTGCCGCAGACCTTCGAGTGGCTGACCAAGACGGTCAAGGCCCCGTAGCCGCGGCTACGCCGGCCGCGAGGCGCCGGCCCAGGGCATCGAGTCCACCGGGGCGAGGCGGACCGTGGAACCGGGGCGCGGGGCGTGGATCATCTGGCCGTTGCCGATGTACAGGCCCACGTGGGTGACCCCGGAGTAGAAGAACACCAGGTCGCCGGGGGCCAGCTGATCGCGGGAGATCCGCTGTCCGGCATTGATCTGGGTGTACGTGGTGCGCGGCAGCGACACCCCGGCCGCGCGCCAGGCCGCCTGGGTCAGCCCCGAGCAGTCGAAGGATCCCGGCCCCGTCGCGCCCCACACGTACGGCTTGCCGATCGCCCCGTACGCGAACGCCACCGCACGGGCGGCGCGGGAGCCGTCGGAGGGCGGAGCCGGCGTCCGCGCGACGGCCGGGCCGGCCTCGTAGGCCGCGCGCTCCTCGGCGGTGAGCTTGGCCAGCAGCCGCTGGGCGGCGGTCAGTTTCTCCTCGATCTCGGCCTTGTGGCCGGCGAGTTCGCCCTGCCGGGCGCGCAGGTCGGCGAGGCGGCCGGAGGCCTGCTCCTCGAGCTTCCCGACCTCGTCGAGCCTGCGGCGCATCGTCGCGAGCTCGGCGGCGTTGCGGTTCCCGGCGCGGGTGATGAGGGCGGCCCGGTCCAGGTACTCCTGCGGATCGTCGGACATCGCCAGCTGTACGGCGGCGCCCAGGGTCCCGCTGCGGTACTGGGTCGCGGCCATCGAACCGAGCGTGCTGCGCGCGCTGTTGAGCTGGTCCGTCTTGCGGGCGGTCTCGCCCTGCAGCCCGGTGAGGGAGAGCTGCGCCTCGTCCGCCTTCTCCTTCGCCCCGTTGTACCGCTCGGTCGCGGCCTCGGCCTCCTCGTACAGCCGGTCCACATCGGCCTTGACCTGCGAGGGCGTCGGCTGGGGGTCGGCGTGGGAGGTGCCTTCGAGCGCGGTGGCGGTGGCAGCGCCCGCGAGGGCGAGGGTGGCGGCCGTGGTGCGTACGGTGCTCCGTGCGGCGGTGCCGGCGAGCGGGCGCTGCCTGGGCTTTCGATGACTGGCCACGAGGGCCTCACGTCCTTCCTCTGTCGGTGCTTGGAGGAGGACGCTAGACCCGAAGGTAACGGGCAGATGACGGGATGACCGCAAGTGGCCGGACGCGACCGGAGATGGCCGCCCGTTGGCCGCCGATGGTCGTCAGGTGTCGGCGCGTGTCAGCGCCAGAGGACCGCGATGAAGATGTTGACCACGGTGAGCCCGCCGACCGCGCCGAACAGCGCCTTCTCCACCCGCTCCTCGTCGCGCTTGACGTACACGAGGGCCAGGATCACGAAGAGGATCGCGAGCTTCACGCCGACCTTGACGTTGTTGACGGTACCGCCGTCCATCTCGCGGAAGCCGACCAGCAGTACGCCGGTGACGAGCATCGTCAGCGCGCCGTGCAGCATCGCGGGCACGAAGCGGGCGGTGCCCGCGCCCATCGCCTTCATCTGGGTCAGGAAGCCGCCGAGGAGCGAGGCGATCCCGATGATGTGCAGGCAGAGGAAGACGTTGATCAGTACGGTCATGGCGACGAGCCTAGGGGGCGGCCGTCAGCGGATTTCGGTCAGGCGGGCGAAGACGACGACGTTCCCGTCGTACCCCGTCTTCTTCGAGAAGCCGCCGCCGCAGGTGATCACGCGCAGCTCCGGCGCGCCCTTGGGGCCGTAGACGCGCTCGGCGGGGAAGCCGTCCTTCCCGACGACCTCGATGCCGTACACCGTGAACACGGCGGTGCGGCCGTCCTGCCGGTCCACCTCGACGCGCTGGCCCCGTTCGACCGAGCCGAGGCGGTAGAAGACGGCCGGGCCCTGCTCGTTGTCCACGTGGCCGTCGATCACGGTCGTGCCCCGTGCGCCCGGGGCGGGGGAGCCGTCGTACCAGCCGGCCAGGTTCGCGTCCTGCGGCGGCGGGGCGTCCACCCAGCCCTCGGCGTCGAGGCCGACGCGGGTGACGGGGGCGTCGACCCGTACGGAGGGCACCCGGATCCGGGTCGGCGGAGAGGGCTTCAGGGGCTCCGGGGCCGGCGGCAGGCGGCGGGCGGCCGCGTCGTGGACCGGGTCGCTGACCAGGGCGGATGCGCGGGCCGGCTGGGGCGGGCCGCCGCTCGCGTCGAGGCCGTTGGTCAGGAGGAACGTGCCGCTGAGGGCGACCAGGGCGACGACGCCCCAGCCGCCGCGGGGCTTCGTACGCTCCTGGTGGCGGTGCATGACGTGCTCTCCTCGGATGCTCGGATGCTCGGATGGGATCGGACCTGGACCGGGCTCGGCCGACCGCCAAGGGCGGGTCGGACGGGCCCGGCGGGTCAGGGGGCTGGGGGGATGGGGGGCGACGGTCAGGCGTTGCCGCCGGCCCGGCGGCGCATCAGGAACACGCCGCCGCCGAGCGCACCGGCCAGGAGCGCCGAACCGGTGGCGTTCAGGGTGACGGTGCCCCTGGGGGCGGCGGTGGCGGGGGAGACGGTGAAACCGAACGACGTGACGTTGGGCGTGGTCCCGCCGTCGTTGGCCGAGGCCATCGGCGCGGCGAGCGCGAAGGCGGCGGTGGACAGCAGGGCTACGGACGCGACACGTATCGCACGCATGGTGAATCCTCCGGGTCCCCGAGGCGCAGCCGCGAACTGTTTGTCCGCAAAAGGCAGTACATGCTCCTCGATGTGCTCGACGCTAGGTCCGGTTGGCGCAACCGGCGACTCGGGCCGCACGAACGGACCAACGGAGAGAGTGAGTTGACGGGCGCGCTCCCAACTCCCCTGATACGGAGGGTGAGCGCCACGCCGGACGGTCCGGCCCCGTGCTGGCACTGAGTGACGGACACGCCGGGGAACCCCGGCGGACGGGCCGGGGAACGCCCGCGCGGGCGCACACGGGACGTCCGGCGGCTCACCCGGGCCGGACGCTCCCGTAAACGGGCTGGTAGTGGATCGGGTCCTCGCGGACGTACGCCCCCGGCCGCGGGGCGTGGATCATGCGTCCGCCGCCCACGTAGATCCCGACATGGCTGATGTCGCCGTAGTAGAACACCAGGTCACCCGGGCGCAGCTGCTTCGTCGCGATCCGCGGCGCCGCCTCCACCTGGTCCCAGGTGGTGCGCGGCAGCGTGACGCCCGCCGCGCGCCACGCGGCCTGGGTCAGGCCGGAGCAGTCGTAGGAGTGCGGGCCGGTCGCGCCCCAGACGTACGGCTTCCCGAGCTGGGCCCGCGCGAAGGCCACGGCCCGGGCGCCGGCCGCCGAAGCCGGGGCGTCGGCGGGGAGCGGGCCCGAGCCGACCGGGTCCCGGGCGGCCTGGACCCGTTCCCGCTCCGGCCGGGTGAGCTGCGCCAGCAGCGCGTTCGCCGCGGTGAGCCGGCCCTGCACCTCCTGTTTGCGCCCGCGCAGCTCCTCCTGCGCCCGCTCCAGCTCCGCGATCACCGTGTCCGCCGCCCGGCGCTTGCTCGCGGTCTCGGCCCTGGCCCGGGTGTACTCGGTGAGCAGCGCGTCCTCGCGGCCGCCGAGCCGGTTCAGCAGGTGGTTCTGCGCGAAGAAGGCCTGCGGATCGTCGCTGAGCAGCAGGGTCGCGGTCCCGCCGAGGGGGCCGGCGGTCCGGTAGCGGTCGGCGGCGTGGCTGCCGAGCAGCCGTCGCGTCTCGTTCAGCTTCTGGGTGGTGCGGGCCACCTGGTCCATGAGCGCCGAGAGCAGGGCCCGCTGCTTCTCCGTCCGCTCGGCCGCCGCGTCGTAGGCCTGCACGGCCGTGCCCGCCTGCCGGTGCAGCTCGTCCACGCGGGTCCGTACCTCCTCCACCGAGGGGCGCGGGGCGGGCACCGCCGCGGCCGGGTGGGGGATGAGCAGGCCTAACGAGGACAGGGCCGCGGTCGTGACGACCGCCGTGGGGGGCTTCGCACTGTTGTGCCATACTCCGGCGTCAACCGGGACCTCCACAGAGTGGGTCGTCGGCAGCGTCAGATGGGTCTACGAGACGGCCGTACGCCCGGCCGACGGGCGGGGGCCGCCGGTCAGCGGTCAGCGGTCAGCGGTCAGGCCAGGGGCCGGCGGTCAGGGGCCGGCGGTCAGGCCAGGGGCCCGGCGGTCAGGGCCCCGGCGGGGTCACCCCGGACCATCCCGGCACGGTCGGCAGCACCTTCTCCGCGACCCGGAGCAGCGCCAGGTCGTCCGGAAGCATGCCGTCCCTGCGCCACACGGTCACCTCGTACAGGCCGCCGCTGTCCTTCTCGTCCCGGGACACGACGAGGACGCGCGCCGGGACACCCGGACCGCTGTGGGAGTCGCTCCCGTCGAGGCGGAAGCTGAGGCTGATGGTGCGGTCCGAGTAGAGGAATCCCGGGCGGCCCAGCACCGTCCGCGGCGGCGCGCCGTCCCCCAGCAGGGCGGATGCCGTGGCGATCGTGAGGGGTTTGCGGTCGGCCCTGAGCGTGACCGTGTAGGTCTCGAACTCGACCCTGGCCGACGGCGTCACGGCCTTCTCCTCGCCGTTCACCTCGACGGAGCCGCCACTGCCGCTCGCGCTCTTGGCGCTCTCCCCCGGCGTGCCCAGCAGCTCGGCGAGGTCCGGACGGTGCAGCGCCTCGCAGAGCTGCGTGCCGGAGGCGTGCCAGGGCGCGGTCCCGGTCTCCGCCGGCGTCTTCTCGGGCTTCCCGCTCCTGCAGGTCGCCGGCCGCGGGGTGGCGGTCGAGGACGACTGCGACTGCGCGAGCACCCAGAAGCCGACACCGAGTGCCCCCACCAGCGCCAGGGCCGTCGCGGCCTGGCCCCACGCGCCCGCGCCCTTGTTGGGCGCGTCGAAATCTTCGGCCATGTCCCCCACCTGCTGCGATCCCCCGATACGTGCCCGGGACCTTAACCCGGTGATCATCAGGCGGACAAGGGAAATCGAACGGCCGCCGGTCGGCGCGCCCGCTGCTCCGCGGCTCCTCCGCGACTGCGGACTGCTCCGCGGCTACTCCGTGCAGTCGAAGTCGTCGGCGTGCGAATCGATCCGCGCCAGCAGTCCGCGCAGCACGTCCTGGTCCTGCTCCGACAGCCCCGCGAACAGTCCGAGCTCGACCGCGTCGAGAGCCTCGTTGGTCTTGGCCAGGACCTCCGTCCCGGCACCCGTGATGGCGACGTTGTGACGCCGCCGGTCGGCCGGGTCCCGGCGGCGTTCCGCGAAGCCCCAGCCCTCGAGGTCGTTGAGGATGCCGACGAGCACGCTCGGGTCCACTTCCAGCCGCTCGGCGAGGGCGCGCTGGCCGATGGGGCCGCCGGCCAGGTGCATCAGGGTCATCGCGTGGCGCGGGGTGAGCCCGGCTGCGCCGAGCGCCTTCTTCATGCGGGTCTGGGTGACCGAGCCGTGCCAGGCCAGCAGCAGGCCCAGCCGCTGCGGAGGTTGCGGGGAGTCCTGAGGCGCCGTCATCTCCACATCGTAACAACCAAGAAATGATTGCACTCGGTTAATCGTTGATGGTATTCAATAGTTCTTAACTGCCGATCATTGGAGTCCGCCATGTTCACCGCCTACGCCGTCGTCGCCACCCTGCTCGCCCTCGCGCTCACCGCGTCCGCCACCTTCACCCTCCTCCGCAACCCCGCGGTCATATCGAACATGCACCGCCTCGGAGTCCCCGACTCGTGGCTGCCGCGCCTGGCCGCGCTCAAGGCGGCGGGCGCGATCGGCCTGGTGGCGGGCCTGTGGGTCGCGCCGCTGGGCATCGCCGCCGCCACCGGCGTGACCCTCTACTTCATCGGCGCGGTCATCACCCACCTGCGTGCGAAGGACTACGAGCTCGCCCCGGCGGCCGTCCTGACCCTGGTCGCACTGGCCGCCCTGGTCCTGCGCGCGACCTCGTGACGACGCCTCCCCCGACCGGTGGCCGAGCCTCCTGGACAGTTGGTCTCCGCGAAGATAATCTGCGCGCAGAGCATCTATCAGGAGGCAGTCATGTGGGAGTACGAGCACGGCGTTGAGACCACCGCCGCACCCGAGGCGGTCTGGGCCCTGTGGGCCGACGTCGAGGGGTGGGGCACCTGGAACGCCGACATCGAGAAGATCGAGCTCCGGGGTGCCTTCGCGGCGGGCGCGGAGATCACCATGACCCCGGCCGGCCAGGACCCGGTGGAACTCCTCGTCGCCGAGGCCGTCGAGGGCGAGATGTTCGTCGACGAGGCGCGCTTCGACGGACTGGTCCTGCGGACCACCCACCGGATCGACCGGCTCGCCCCGGACCGCAGCCGGGTCGTGTACCGGATGGAGATCACCGGCGAGGGCGCCGGCGAGGCCGGCCCGCACATCGGCCCGGCCATCACCGCCGACTGGCCCGAGACCATGGCCGCGCTGGTCCGGACGGCACTGGCCCGGACGGCGCCGGCCCCAGACCCGACGATGCCGGACCGGACGGTGCCGGTCCCGACGGTGCCAGACCCGACGGCACCGGACCGGACGGCACGGGGCTGATGGCCCTGACCCCGGGCGAGAGCCCCGGATTCCTCCTCTGGCACGCCACTCTGAGCTGGCAGCGCGGCATCGCCGCCGCGCTGGGCCCCCTGGGCCTGACCCACGTGCAGTTCGTCCTGCTCGCCTGCGCCTGGTGGCTCAACGGCCAGGGCGAGCACCCCAACCAGCAGGCACTGGCGCGCCAGGCCGGCACCGACGTGAAGATGACCTCCCAGGTCGTGCGGACCCTCGAACAGAAGGGGCTCCTCGCCCGCGAGGTGGACCCGGCGGACACGCGCGCCAAGCGGCTGCGCGTCACCGCGGCCGGCGCCGAGCTGGCGCCGCGGGCGATCGCCGCCGTGGAAGCGGTCGACACGGAGTTCTTCCGGCCGGTCGCGCGCGAGGACGCGATCGCCCTGCTGAGCCGCCTGGTCCACCCGGAATCCTGACCGACCCCGCTCCCCCGGGACGCCGCCGTCGCGGCTCCCCCGCACGAACGGGTGACAGATATTGAAATCTGTCACCCGTCATGCCATTCTCGTTCCATGACGACGAACGAGAGCACCCGAGCGACCAGCCCCGCCCGATCGACCCAATCGACCCACCCGACCCGCACCCTCGGCACCACCGGCCCCTCGGTCTTCCCGCTGGGCCTGGGATGCATGGGGATGTCCGCGCTCTACGGCGAGACCGACCGGGCCGAGTCCCTCGCCACCATCCACGCGGCCCTCGACGCGGGCGTGACCCTGCTCGACACCGGCGACTTCTACGGCATGGGGCACAACGAGCTCCTCATCGGCGAAGCCCTGCGCACCGCGCCCGCCGCGGCCCGCGAGCAGGCGCTGACCAGCGTGAAGTTCGGCGCCCTGCGCACGGTCGAGGGCGGCTTCACCGGATACGACGGGCGGCCGGAGGCCGTCAAGAACTTCCTGGCCTATTCGCTCCAGCGCCTCGGCCGGGACCACATCGACATCTACCGCATCGCCCGCGTCGACCCGGACGTCCCGATCGAGGAGACCGTCGGCGCCATCGCCGAGGCCGTGCAGGCCGGGCACGTCCGGCACATAGGACTCTCCGAGGTCGGCGCGGACACCCTGCGCAGGGCCGCCGCCGTGGCCCCGATCGCCGACCTCCAGATCGAGTACTCCCTGATCTCACGCGGCATCGAGCAGGAGATCCTGCCGGCCGCCCGTGAGCTCGGCATCGGCATCAC
Organism: Streptomyces sp. ICC1; assembly: GCF_003287935.1. Lineage (GTDB taxonomy): Bacteria > Actinomycetota > Actinomycetes > Streptomycetales > Streptomycetaceae > Streptomyces > Streptomyces tritrimontium. The sequence goes on along the minus strand of NZ_CP030287.1, from coordinate 5,075,831 downwards.
GGCGTACGGGGTGCTGTCCCGCGGCCTGATCAGCGGGCATTTCACCCGCGAGCGGACCTTGGCCCCGGGCGACTTCCGCGGGATGAGCCCGCGCTTCCAGGGCGACAACCTCGGCCGGAACCTCGACCTGGTCGACGCCCTGCGCAAGGTCGCCGACGACAAGGGCGTCAGCGTCGCCCAGACCGCCATCGCCTGGGTGCTCTCGCGCGGCGAGGACATCGTGCCGCTGGTGGGCGCCCGCCGCCGCGACCGGCTCACGGAGGCACTGGGTGCCATACAGGTGGTGCTGAGCCCCGCCGACCTCGCCGCCATCGAGGAGGCGGTTCCGGCGGGAGCGGCTGCCGGCGAGCGGTATCCGGCGGCCCAGATGGCCCACCTGGACAGTGAGCACTGATCCGGCTGTACGGTCGTACTCATGCCTCCCGCTGCCGCCGCGCCCCTCACTCCCGAGCGCATCCTCGAAACCACCGAGGAGGTGCTGCGCCGCTTCGGCCCGACCAAGGCGACCGTGGTGGACGTGGCGCGCGCCCTGGGCGTCAGCCACGGCAGCGTGTACCGGCACTTCCCGTCGAAGGCGGCGCTGCGCGAGGCCGTCACGGACCGCTGGCTCGCCAAGAACGTGGTCATGCTGGAGGAGATCGTCTCGGCGCCCGCCGAGCCGGCGCCCTCGAAGCTGGAATCGTGGCTGGAGGCGCTGTTCGAGGCCAAGCGCCACAAGGCCGGCAACGATCCCGAGCTGTTCGCGACGTACATGGTGCTGCTCACCGAGAACAGCGGCGTCGTCGACCAGCACCTGAGCCAGCTCGTCGAGCAGTTGTCGAGGATCATCGGCGAGGGGGTCGAGGCCGGATCGCTCAGCGCGCCCGACGTACCGGCCGCCGCCCGGGCGGTGTTCGATGCCACCGGCCGCTTCCATGATCCGCAGTATGCGGCGGACTGGCTGTCCCCGAACATCACCGCCGAGTTCGAGGCGGTCTCCGCGCTGGTCGTCCGGGGTCTGCGCGCCTGACGCCCGGAACCGGCCGGCCCGGACAGCTTGATCATCATTTTGGGCGCGGGACCCTTGCCGCTCCCCTGCCGTGTTCTTACGTTCCCCTTACCGCACAGATCAGGTCCGTTCCAGGGGGAACTTTGTCAGCTCAGGAAGCAACGGCACCGCAGTCCGATCCGCCGGCCCGATCGGGAACCGCGGCCGCGATCGGCTGGATCCTGACCATCGGCTTCAACGTGGTCGCGCCGATCCTCACGTACAACATGCTCACCGACCGCGGCTGGAGCGAGTTCGCCGCGCTGCTGGTCAGCGGCGTCTGGCCGGTGGTCGACTCCGCCGTCCACCTCGCCTGGCGGCGCAAGATCGACGAGTTCGCCGTGGTCACCCTCGTGTTCCTGGTGATCACCGCCCTCGTCACGCTGATCGGCGCGCACTCGGCGCGCGCGCTGCTCATCAAGGACTCGGGCGTGACCGGCCTGTTCGGGCTGCTCTGCCTCGCGACCCTGCTGGCCCCGCGGCCGCTGATGTTCTACTTCGGCCGCAAGTTCGGCACGGACGGCACCCCGGCGGGAGTGGCGTACTTCAACGGGCTCTGGCAGTACCCCGACTTCCGCTTCGTGATGCGGCGGATGACCACCGTCTGGGGCGTCGCGTACCTGGCCGAGGCCCTGGTGCGGGTCGCGCTGGTGTACCTGCTGGACACCGACACGATGGTGGTCGTCAGCCCGATCCTGATCTACTCCGTCCTCGGCTCGCTGATCCTGTGGACCGTCCGCTACTCGAAGCGGTCGCAGGCCGAGGGCGAGGCGCGGGCCGCGGCCGCCCTGGCGGCGCAGACCGCCGGAAGCGGCGCCGCGCCCGCGTGACCGGACGGGCGGACGGCAGTGGCCCGGTGCGCGATGCGCACCGGGCCACTGCGGTCACAGCACTAGCAGCCGAGCAGGCGGCTGCCGAGGTAGGTCTGGATCTGGTCCAGGGAGACGCGCTCCTGCTTCATGGTGTCGCGCTCGCGCACGGTCACCGCGTTGTCGTCGAGGGTGTCGAAGTCGACGGTGACGCAGAACGGCGTGCCGATCTCGTCCTGGCGGCGGTAGCGGCGGCCGATGGCGCCCGCGTCGTCGAACTCGATGTTCCAGAACTTGCGCAGGTCGGCGGCGAGGCCCTTGGCCTTCGGCGACAGCTGCGCGTTGCGGGACAGCGGCAGGACGGCGACCTTGACCGGGGCCAGGCGCGGGTCGAGGCGCATCACGGTGCGCTTCTCCATGACGCCCTTGGCGTTCGGGGCCTCGTCCTCGTTGTACGCGTCGAGCATGAAGGCGAGCATGGCGCGGTTGACACCGGCCGCCGGCTCGATGACGTACGGGGTGTACTTCTCCTTCGACTCCTGGTCGAAGTACACGAGCTCCGAGCCGGAGGCGGCGGAGTGGGCCTTGAGGTCGAAGTCGGTGCGGTTGGCGACGCCTTCGAGCTCGGAGAACTCATTGCCACCGAAGTTGAAGCGGTACTCGATGTCGGCGGTGCGCTTCGAGTAGTGGGACAGCTTGTCCTTCGGGTGGTCGTACCAGCGGATGTTCTCCTCGCGGATGCCGAGGTCGCGGTACCAGTTCCACCGCTCCTGCATCCAGTACTCCTGCCACTGCTCGTCCTCGCCCGGCTTGACGAAGAACTCCATCTCCATCTGCTCGAACTCGCGGGTGCGGAAGATGAAGTTGCCGGGGGTGATCTCGTTGCGGAAGGACTTGCCCATCTGCGCGATGCCGAAGGGGGGCTTCTTGCGCGAGGCGGTCATCACGTGCGCGAAGTTGGTGAAGATGCCCTGGGCGGTCTCGGGGCGCAGGTACGCCTTGGAGCCGGTGTCCTGGGTCGGGCCGAGGTGGGTCTCCAGCATGCCGGAGAACTGCTTGGGCTCGGTGAACTGGCCCTTCACGCCGCAGTTGGGGCAGTTGATGTCCGCGAGGCCGTTGGCAGGCGTGCGGCCGTGCTTGGCCTCGTACGCCTCTTCCAGGTGGTCGGCGCGGTGGCGCTTGTGACAGGAGGTGCACTCGGTCAGCGGGTCCGAGAAGGTGCCGACGTGGCCGGAGGCCACCCAGACCTCCGGGGCCAGGATCACGGAGGAGTCGAGGCCGACGATGTCCTCACGCCCGGTGACCATGGCCTTCCACCACTGGCGCTTGATGTTCTCCTTGAGCTCGACACCGAGCGGACCGTAATCCCAGGCGGCCTTGGAGCCGCCGTAGATGTCACTGCACGGGAAAACGAAGCCACGGCGCTTGCTCAGGCTGACGATGGTTTCGATCTTGTCGGCGGCCACGGTGCTCTCTTCATTTACGAGGACGAACGGCGAAGCCTCAAGGTTACCGGCGCCCGCACCCTCCCTTTCAAATCGGGCCCCCCGTCCTCCGGGGCTCCACACCCCGCCCCACCAGGGTTTTTGACAATCGTTTCCATCTTTGATGAAAATGGATGTCATGAACGTACGACGACGCCTCATACCCACCGCCGCCCTCGCCGGAGCCGTTGCCCTCGCCGCCACGGCCCTCACCGCCTGCTCGGGCACCGCCGGAGCCGCCGGCGGCAAGGACGGCACACTCGACGTGATGGCGTCGTTCTATCCGATGCAGTTCCTCGTCGAGCAGATCGGCAAGGACCACGTGAAGGTCGACACCCTCACCAAGCCGGGCGTCGAGCCGCACGACCTGGAGATCACCCCGAAGCAGACCGCGCAGCTCGGCGAGGCCGATGTCGTCCTCTACCTCAAGACGCTGCAGCCCGCCGTCGACAAGGCCGTCGCCCAGTCCGGCGTGAAGAACGTCGTCGACGCCGCCACCCTCACCAAGCTGGAGGTGCACGGCACCTCGGGCCACGACGACCACGCCGCCGAAGGCGAAGGCCACGACCACAGCCACGGCGAATCCGGCGAGGACCCGCACCTCTGGCTCGACCCGGTCAAGTACGCCGAGATCGCCAAGGGCGTCGGCGCCGCCCTGGAGAAGGCCGACCCCGGCCACGCGGCGGACTACAAGAAGAACACCGACGACCTGGTCGCCAAACTGGGCGCGCTCGACACCGAGTTCAAGGACGGCCTGAAGAACACGGCCTCCAAGACCTTCATCACCACCCACTCCGCCTTCGGCTACCTCGCCGAGCGCTACGGCCTCGACCAGGAGGGCATCTCCGGCGTCGACCCCGAGTCCGAGCCGAGCCCGGCCCGGATGAAGGAGCTGCAGGCCGTCGCGAAGAAGGACAATGTCACCACCGTGTTCTTCGAGACGCTGGCCAGCGACAAGACGGCCAAGACCCTCGCGACCGACACCGGCCTGAAGACCGACGTCCTGGACCCCCTCGAGGGAATTACGGACAAGTCCCAGGGTGCTGACTACTTCGAGGTCATGCGGGCCAACCTGAAGAACCTCCAGAAGGCGCTCGGCAACAAGTAATGGCAGCAGTAGCAGCAACGGAGGCGCGAGCCATGGAGTCCAAGCCCACGCAGGCGCCGGACCAGCCCGTCATATCCCTGCGCGGGGCCACGGCCTCGCTCGGTTCGCGCCCCGTGCTGCGCGGCGTCGACCTCACCGTCCGCCGCGGCGAGGTCGTCGCCCTCCTCGGCGCCAACGGCTCCGGCAAGTCCACGGCCGTGCGTGCCGTGGTCGGCCAGGTCCCGCTGAGCGAGGGCGCCCTGTCCCTCTTCGGCACCGACTTCAAGCGCTTCCGCGACTGGTCGCGCATCGGGTACGTCCCGCAGCGCACCACCGCCGCCAGCGGGGTCCCCGCCACCGTCCGCGAGGTCGTCTCCGCCGGGCGCCTCGCGCGCTCCCGCTTCGGGTTCCTGCGCAAGGCCGACAAGGCCGCCGTCGAGCGCGCGCTGGACCTGGTCGACATGGCCTCCCACGCCGACGCCTCCGTCAACGCGCTCTCCGGCGGGCAGCACCAGCGGGTCCTCATCGCCCGCGCGCTCGCCGGCGAGCCGGAGCTGCTGATCATGGACGAGCCGATGGCGGGCGTGGACCTGGCCAACCAGGAGGTCCTCGCGAACGCCCTGCGCACCCAGGTCGCCGCCGGCACCACCGTGCTCCTCGTCCTGCACGAGCTGGGCCCGCTGGAGCCGCTCATCGACCGCGCCGTCGTCCTGCGCGACGGCTGCGTCACGCACGACGGCCCGCCCCCGGAGGCCCTGGGCCAGCACGCGCTGCCGGGCCACGACCACGTACACCCCCACTCCGCGCACGACGCCGAGCCCCTCCGGACGGGACTGCTGAGCTGATGGACCTCCTCGACTACGCCTTCATGCAGCGGGCCCTCATCGCCGCCGCCCTCGTCGGCATCACGGCCCCCGCGATCGGCACGTACCTCGTGCAGCGCCGCCAGGCCGTCATGGGCGACGGCATCGGCCACGTGGCCATGACCGGTGTCGCGCTCGGTTTCCTGCTCAACACCAGCCCGGTGTGGATGGCCACCCTGGTCGCGGTCATCGGCGCGGTCGGCATGGAGCTGATCCGCTCCCGCGGCAAGACCAGCGGGGACATCGCGCTGGCCATGCTCTTCTACGGCGGCCTGGCCGGCGGCGTCATGATCATCAACCTGGCTCCGGGCGGCTCCACGGCCAACCTCACCAGCTACCTCTTCGGCTCCATCACCACCGTCTCGGCCGAGGACATCACCGCGGTCGTGATCCTCGCCCTGTTCGTCATCGCCGTCACCCTGGGACTGCGCCGCCAGCTGTTCGCGGTCTGCCAGGACGAGGAGTTCGCGCGGGTCACCGGCCTGCCGGTGCGCTTCCTGAACCTGCTGATGGCCGTCACCGCCGCCGTCACCGTGACCGTCGCGATGCGCATCGTCGGCCTGCTGCTGGTCAGCGCCATGATGGTGATCCCCGTGGCCGCCGCGCAGCGCGTCACCCGTGGGTTCACGGCCACGCTGACGGTGGCCATGGTGATCGGCGTACTGGTCTCGCTCTCGGGCACGGCGGCCACGTACTACATCGACGCCCCGTCCGGCGGCACGATCGTGCTGCTCGCCATCGCCGTGTTCATGGTGATGACGGCCGTTTCGACCCCCCTGGCCCGGCGGCGGGCGAGGGCCGCCCGCGCCTCCGAGGAAGTCTGCACGCGGGAAGGCGTGGAAGTGTGACGGTCTGAGCCGCGCGGCCGCCTGGCACAATGGGCCGAGGCCGAAACGAGGAGGAACCGGTGGCGACTGCGCCTGGCGAGATGAATACCGCGCCAGTACGAGGACGATCCACCCGGCAGCGGGCCGCCGTCGCGGCGGCGCTGGACGAGGTGGACGAGTTCCGCAGTGCCCAGGAACTCCACGACATGCTCAAGCACCGCGGCGATTCCGTGGGCCTGACCACCGTCTACCGCACCCTGCAGTCCCTCGCGGACGCGGGCGAGGTCGACGTCCTGCGGACCAGCGACGGCGAGTCCGTCTACCGGCGCTGCTCCACCGGGGACCACCACCACCACCTGGTCTGCCGCAAGTGTGGCAAGGCCGTCGAGGTGGAGGGTCCGGCGGTCGAGAAGTGGGCGGAGGCCATCGCGGCCGAGCACGGCTTCGTGAACGTCGCCCACACGGTGGAGATCTTCGGCACCTGCGCGGACTGCGCGGCGGCCCCCCAGCCGTAGCGGGGACCGGCCGGCGCCGGCCGCAGGCCTAGATCCGCTCCAGCTTCCCGTCCAGGAGCGCCCGCAGCACGTCCTGCTGCCCGGCGTCCGCGAGGCCCCGCTTGGGGAGCAGCGCCCCGCCGGTGATCTGCCTGTCGCCGGTGAAGACCATGAAGGTCGCGGGGGTCTCCGCGTAGGTCGACAGCGCGCTCCAGAGCAGGTGGGTGGAGCCCTGCGCTGAGTCGATGGTGATGCCCTCGCCGTCGACGACCGCCCTGCACTCCCCCGCCGCCGCCAGCAGTCCGCGGGTCGACCGGGCCATGAACCGGTGGCCGAACAGCGCGAAGGCCCAGCCGAGCAGGCCCACCACGGTCAGCGCCACGGGGGACCCGGCCGACTCGCCGTCCTGCGCGATGAGGACTGCGGCGTACCCGGGCCCCACCAGGCCGATGAGGAAGAACGGCAGGCGCTGGCGGCGGCCCGCCTTCGACCGGCCGCGTGCCCGCAGGCCCTCCGCCATGTCGGCGACGGTCGGCGTGTAGCGGAGCTCGACCGCCTGCCCCGCCGATGCCGACTCGTGTATCCGGTACAGCTGATCCCCGCTCATGTCGTCCATGAGCGGGGATCCTAGTGGCCGCTCAGGCGGAGCCCTCACCCTGGTTGGGGACGGCGCCGCCGAAGCGGCGGTCGCGCTGGGCGTACTCGTAGCAGGCCGCCCAGAGGTTGCGGCGGTCGAAGTCCGGCCACAGGACGTCCTGGAAGACCATCTCGGCGTACGCGCTCTGCCACAGCAGGTAGTTCGAGGTGCGCTGCTCGCCGCTCGGCCGCAGGAAGAGGTCCACGTCCGGCATGTCCGGGTAGTACATGTACTTCGCGAAGGTCTTCTCGTTGACCTTCGACGGGTCGAGCCGGCCGGCCGCCACATCGCGCGCGATCGCCTGCGCGGCGTCCGCGATCTCGGCGCGGCCGCCGTAGTTGACGCAGAAGTAGAGGGTCATCGCGTCGTTGTCGACGGTCTGCTCCTGCGCGACCTGGAGCTCCTGGACGACCGACTTCCACATCTTCGGCATGCGGCCGACCCAGCGGATGCGGATGCCCAGCTCGTTCATCTCGTCGCGCCGGCGCCGGATGACATCGCGGTTGAAGTTCATGAGGAAGCGCACCTCGTCGGGCGAGCGCTTCCAGTTCTCCGTCGAGAAGGCGTAGAGGGAGAGGTTCTTGACGCCCATCTCCAGGCAGCCCTTGAGCACGTCGAGCACGACGCCCTCGCCCACCTTGTGGCCCTCGGTGCGCGGCAGCCCGCGCTCCTTGGCCCAGCGGCCGTTGCCGTCCATGACGACCGCGACGTGGTTCGGCACGAGCTCGCCGGGGATCTTCGGCGGGCGCTCACCGGACGGGTGCGGCTCGGGAACCTTGTACTCGCGGCGAGAGCGTCCCAGAATCCCGCGTCGTGCCATGTGCCCAGCTCCTATTTCTCGACGTATCGAAGGGAGCGTAGCCCGCGCTCCAGATGCCAGTGCAAGTAGGCGGAGACCAGCCCGCTGCCCTCCCGCACGTGACGCGCCTCGCACGCGTCGGCATGTCCCCAGTCGCCCGTCAGCAGGGCGCTGAGCAGGGCGATGGCCTCCGACGAGGGTACGACGCTGCCGGGGACGCGGCAGTCGCCGCATATGACCCCGCCGGCGGCGACGGAGAAGTGCCGGTTGGGTCCGTGGATCCCGCACTTCGCGCAGTCGTCGAAGCTCGGTGCGTAGCCGTTGACGGCGAGGGAGCGCAGCAGGAAGGCGTCGAGGATGAGGTTCGGCGCGTGTTCGCCGCGCGAGAGGGTGCGCAGCGCGCCGACGAGCAGCAGGTACTGCTGCACGGCCGGCTCGCCCTCGTGGTCGGTGAACCGCTCGGCCGTCTCCAGCATCGCGGTGCCGGCGGTGTAGCGGCCGTAGTCGGTGACGATGCCGTTGCCGTACGGGGCGATGATCTGGGTCTGCGTGCAGAGCGGCAGGCTGCGGCCGATCAGTTCGTTGCTGCGGGCGAAGAACTGCACGTCGGCGTGGGAGAAGGGTTCCAGCCCGGCGCCGAACTTGGACTTCGTCCGCCGGACCCCGCGGGCGACGGCCCGGACCCGGCCGTGGCCCCGGGTCAGCAGCGTGATGATGCGGTCCGCCTCACCCAGCTTCTGGGTGCGCAGCACGATGCCGTCGTCGCGGAACAGACTCATGAGCCCATTGTCCCGTACCCCACTGACAGGACGGCCCGGAACGGCAGCGTCCCTCGCCGGGCGCGAGCCCGGCGGGGGACACCCCTTGGGAGGATCAGGCGGTCGGCGTCGGGGCGTGCTCGCCCTCGGTCGACTGGGCCGGTACGGCTGCCGGGGCACCGTCGTCCGACGCCGGGGCGTCGGCCTTCGGGGCGTCGATCTGCGGGGCGTCGGTCTGCGGGGCGTCGATCTGCGGGGCGCTGTGCGCGTCGTCCTTGCCGAGACCGTTGAAGATCAGGTTCAGGACGATCGCGGCCGTGGCACCGAGCGTCACACCGGAGTTGAGGAGCGAGGAGAGGTCCGCGTCCATGTGGTCCTTGAAGAGCACCGGGACGGTGGCGGGGAGCAGCGCGAAGGCCAGAGAGACACCCACGACCAGCGCGTTCTTCTCCTCCTTGAGGTCGACCTTGGCGAGGGTCTGGATGCCCGCCAGGGCCACCATCGCGAACATCACCGTCGCCGCGCCGCCGAGCACACCGTGCGGAACCGCGGCGACGATCGCGGCGGCCTTCGGGATCAGACCCAGCACGATCATGAAGACACCGGCGGCGACCACGACGAAGCGGCTCTTGACCTTGGTCATGCGGACCAGGCCGACGTTCTCGGCGAAGGCCACGTACGGGAAGGAGTTGAGGACGCCGCCCAGGGCGGTCGCGGCGCCGTCGGCGCGCAGGGCGCGGGCCACGGTCTCGCTGTCGATCTCCTTGCCGACGATGTCGCCGACGGCGTAGGTGTCACCGGTGGTCTCGACCATGGTGATCAGCATGACGATGAGCATCAGGACGATCGGGAACCACTCGAACTTCGGGGCTCCGTAGTAGAACGGGGTGGTGATGCCGATCCAGTCCGAGTTGCTCACGTTGCCGAACTTGGCGTCGCCGAGCAGGAAGGCGACGGCGGTGCCGCCGACCAGGCCGAGCAGGATGGAGATGCTGTTGAGGAAGGGCCTGCCGAGCTTCATCAGGACGAGGATGAAGAGCATCGTGCCGCCGGCGTAGGCGAAGTGCTTCGGGTCGCCGAAGTCGGGGCTGCCGAGGCCGCCCGCGGCGTCGTTCAGGCCGACCGGGATCAGCACGATGCCGAGGACCGTGATCACCGTGCCGGTGACGACCGGCGGGAAGAGCCGCATGATGGTGCGGAAGGCCTTGGGGGGCAGCCAGGCGAAGGCGAAGGTGGCGATGCCGGCCGTGATGACCGCGCCGTAGATGACGAGCAGACCGGCCGTCCCGCCGCCCGCCCCGAGACCGATGGCGATCATCGGGGACACCGCGGTGAAGGTGACGCCCTGGATCAGGGGCAGCCTCGCGCCGATCCTGCCGATGCCCCACGCCTGGATGATCGAGGCGATACCGCAGGTGAAGAGGTCGGCGTTGATCAGGTAGACCAGCTGCTCGGTGGAGAGCCCGAGGGCACCGCCGACGATGATCGGAACGATCACCGCACCGGCGTAGAACGCGAGTACGTGCTGGAAGCCGTACAGCGCGAGCTTGGGGAGGGGGAGCACCTCGTCGACCGGGTGCGTGCTCTGCTCTCCGTTGGCGGAAAGCGGTGCGGCGACACGTGCCATCTCTGCCTTGCCCTTCAATGAGGTAGGTAACTGAGAGGAAGCTGGTTGTCCCCGGCCGGAGTGGGTCGTTAACCCGTTGATCCGTCAGGGCTGTCAGTACGTCCACGTGCATCGAAGCCCCGCGGTGTTACCGCCGGCGTCTCGTCGTGTGACCGGAATTGAACGCCTGTGGGGCCGCTCACAGATATCGTCGACTTCCACAAAGTGTTGACGAACTGGGATGCTCGATCTGGAGGTTTCTCCAGTGGCGGACGCTCGCGCGGTCGGCTACGGCCAACGGTTCACAAAATGGCTGGTTCTCGCTGCGCGAACGCGAAGGTCCCCTGGGATGACGTGCGGGTTAATGGTTCGCCCTCGTTCGGCAGCGCAAAGAAGAAGGCACCCCTCCGGCCGTCCACATGGTGGAAACACCCCGCACGGATGGAACCGCTCCGCGGTTCAACCGGCGCGCGAAAGGCGCGAAATCGGGGGCGCGAGGCCGGATCGTTACCTCGAAATGTTCCGTTTTCGCCCGTCCCGGAGCCCGCGACGGCATGCGAAAGGGCGGCGGCGGCCGAACCGGCCGCCACCGCCCTGGACCTCTGTCCTACGGCGCCCGGACCGCCGACAGCAGCCGCGCCACCTCGTCCGCGTCGATGCGCAGCGCCGCGCCCACCGTCGCGAGGACCTCGCGCTCCGCCGGGATGTACGGGCCGTCCGCCAGCGCGACGCGCGCGCCCTGCAGCAGGATCGATTCGCGCCCGGGGGCGGCCAGGTGCGGAGCCAGCGGTTCCAGCACCTCGTGCAGCTCTATCGAGAGGGCGGCGCCGCAGCAGTCGGGGCCGTCGTAGAGCCCGAGCCGCCCCTCGTCGGTGGCCAGCCCCTCCACGAGCGACTCCAGCTGCTCCTCCGTGCAGTCCTGGAACCCCGCCGCCCGTACGGCGCCCACGGCGGCCTCCAGGGCGCTGCGCGAGGCCGTCCCGCCGGCGGCCAGCACGGCCAGCGTCACCGTGTGCACGGCGTCGCGCAGCAGCGCGGAGAAGCGGGTGGTGGTGAGGTGGTCCAGGACCTCGGTGGCGAAGCGCTCGCGGCAGCCCTGGCACTCGACGACGGGGCCCACCTGCCCGCGCGGCAGCACCGGGACCCCGAGGACCGTGAACCGGCGTCGGCCGGTGCGCCTGCGGTAGTTGCGGTCCCCACCGCAGTCGGGGCAGAAGAACTCCCCGTCCCCCACGGTGCTCCAGGTGGTGCGGATGCCCCAGACCGTCAGCTTCCGGCCGTCCCCACCCCGAACTGGCAGCACGTCGCACCTCCGTAACCTTCCGGCAACATCGCCGGGTTGGCGTGATGTTAGCCACATCGGTGAGGATGCGTCAGGCGTGTGACAAGACAACATCCGCCGGCCCCCGTACTTGGCCGATCTCCGCCCCTGCCCGCGCGGCCGTCCGGCGGGGCGCTGGTCTGCGTCTGCGGGTGCTCGCACCGGCGCGCGGGCGGGGCGGAAACGGCGCGGCCCCGCCCCTCCGGAGGGAGGGGCGGGGCCGTGTCACGGACGGGTTCAGCGGCCCGCGCGGTTGACGGCGGAGATGACCGCCTTCAGGGAGGCGCGGGTGGTGTTCGCGTCGATGCCGATGCCCCACAGGACGCGGCCGTCGATCGCGCACTCGATGTACGAGGCGGCGACGGCGGAGGCGCCCTCGCTCATCGTGTGCTCGGTGTAGTCCAGCAGGCGGGCGTCGATGCCGATGCCGGCCAGCGCGTCGAAGAAGGCCGAGATCGGGCCGTTGCCGGTGCCGTCCAGCACGGTGTCCACGCCGTCCACGACCGCTTCGACGGTCAGCGTGTCCGTGCCGTCCTTGTCGGTGGTGGTCTGGCCGGAACGCAGCTGGACTCGCCCCCACGGGTTTTCGGGGTTGGGCAGGTACTCGTCCTGGAAGACGTCCCAGATCGCCTTCGGGGTGACCTCGCCGCCCTCGGAGTCGGTCTTGGCCTGGATGATCCGCGAGAACTCGATCTGCATGCGGCGCGGCAGGTCCAGCTTGTGGTCGTTCTTCAGGACGTACGCGATGCCGCCCTTGCCGGACTGCGAGTTGACCCGGATGACCGCCTCGTAGGAGCGGCCGACGTCCTTGGGGTCGATGGGCAGGTACGGGACCGCCCACTCGATGTCGTCGACGGTGACGCCCTTGGCGGCCGCATCGGCCTCCATGGCGTCGAAGCCCTTCTTGATGGCGTCCTGGTGGGAGCCGGAGAAGGCGGTGTAGACCAGGTCGCCCGCGTAGGGGTGGCGCGGGTGGACCTCCATCTGGTTGCAGTACTCGCTGGTGCGGCGGATCTCGTCGATCTGGGAGAAGTCGATCTGCGGGTCGATGCCCTGCGAGAACAGGTTCATGCCCAGCGTGATCAGGTCCACGTTGCCGGTGCGCTCGCCCTGGCCGAACAGGCAGCCCTCGATGCGGTCGGCGCCGGCCATCAGGGCCAGCTCGGCGGCGGCGACGGCGGTGCCGCGGTCGTTGTGCGGGTGCACGGAGATGCAGATGTGCTGGCGGCGGGTCAGGTTGCGGGCCATCCACTCGAAGCGGTCCGCGTGCGTGGAGGGCGTCGAGCGCTCCACCGTGGCGGGCAGGTTCAGGATGATCTCGCGGCCCGCGGACGGCTGCCACACGTCGCAGACGGCCTCGCAGACCTCCAGGGCGAAGTCCAGCTCGGTGTCGGTGAAGATCTCCGGGCTGTACTGGTAGCCGAAGGTGGTCTCCGGGCCCAGCAGCTTGTCGGCGTACTCCATGACCAGGCGGGTGCCGTCGACGGCGATCTGCTTGATCTGCTCCTTGGAGCCGCGGAAGACGACCCGGCGGAAGGTCGGCGCGGTCGCGTTGTACAGGTGCACGGTGGCGCGCTTGGCGCCGACCAGCGACTCCACGGTCCGCTCGATCAGGTCCTCGCGGGCCTGGGTCAGTACGGAGATGGTCACGTCGTCCGGGATCGCGCCCTCTTCGATGATCGAGCGCACGAAGGCGAAGTCGGTCTCACCGGAGGACGGGAAGCCGACCTCGATCTCCTTGTAGCCCATGCGCACCAGCAGGTCGAACATCTCGCGCTTGCGGGCGGGGGTCATCGGGTCGATCAGCGACTGGTTGCCGTCGCGCAGGTCCGTGGACAGCCAGCGGGGCGCCTTGGTGACGCGGGCCTCGGGCCAGGTGCGGTCGGGGATGTCCACCTGCTCGTACGAGCCGTACTTGTGGATCGGCATCCCGGAGGGCTGCTGGCTGTGGGTCGCGTTCGTGATGGGCGTGGGGCGACCGACAAAAGTGTGCTGGCTCATGGCGTAGGGCTCCTCGCGTGTCCGCGTGTAGTTCGCTGGGACGGCCGACGGACGGGTCGTAAATCCGCAACACCAAACTCCGCGGGGAGGGGGTCGGCCTACGACTACAGGCCCTCGCCGCGGCAGCTAAGGAGAAGCAGCCCGATACGCATGATGGGCCGAGCCTAACCGAGCCGCGCCGTATGCGGGGACCTGTTTCAGTATGCAAGACCCGCCAGTCCGTTTTGTACCCTTTGTGAGCTACGCCTCCTTCGTCCGGCCCAGCTCGGGACGATCCGCCAACCCCGCCCACCCCCCGTCCGTGCGATCGGGCGAGGGCCGCGGGCGTCGACCCGGCGCCGGGCGGTCCACACAACCGAATGAATCATGGTCGCTGCTAGTGACAACGAAGTGACCGAGTGCCACATTGCCGGGCATGGATGCCTACTCCGCCCCACGCCGCCCCGTCTTCTGCACCGTGGTGCCGCCGCACCTCCTGGACAAGATCGCCCGGTCCGAGGACGCCGCCCGCGCCGCCGCCGCCCGGCACACCCTCGAGCTCGACGCCGCCCACCGGGTGCGGCGCCTGATGTCGGTCCTCCCCACACCGGGGGACGCGACCCCCGACACCCCCGAGCGGACCATCCACGACGCGCAGCACCAGACCCGGCTGCCCGGCAAGAAGGTCCGCGGCGAGGGCGGGGACGCGAGCAAGGACGCCAGCGTCAACCGCGCCTACGCCGGGCTCGGGGCCACCTTCGAGCTGTACCTGAAGGCCTTCGGCCGCCACTCGATCGATGACGCCGGCCTGCCGCTGAACGCCAGCGTCCACTACGACCGGCTGTACAACAACGCCTTCTGGGACGGCAGCCGGATGGTCTTCGGCGACGGGGACGGGGACCTCTTCCTCGACTTCACCGTCTCCGTGGACGTCATCGGGCACGAGCTGACGCACGGGGTCACGCAGTACACCGCCGACCTCGAGTACTACGGCCAGTCCGGCGCGCTCAACGAGTCCATGTCGGACGTCTTCGGCTCCCTCATCAAGCAGTACTCGCTGGACCAGACGGCCGGGGATGCCGACTGGCTGATCGGCGCCGGCCTGCTCGGGCCGTCCGTCGACAGCGGCTCCGCCCTGCGCTCGATGAAGGCGCCCGGAACGGCGTACGAGGACGACGAGCTCGGCAAGGACCCGCAGCCCGCGACGATGGACGGCTACGTCCGCACCTCCCGCGACAACGGCGGGGTGCACATCAACTCCGGCATCCCCAACCACGCCTTCTACATCGTGGCGTCCGAGCTCGGGGGCAAGGCCTGGGAGCGGGCCGGGCAGATCTGGTACGACACCCTGACCGGCGGGGAGCTCGGCCCGAAGGCGGACTTCGCGCGGTTCGCCGCCCTGACGGTCGCCTCGGCCGTGACCCGGTACGGAGAGGGCGGCCCGGAACACCAGGCGCTGCAGAAGGCGTGGTCGGCGGTCGGACTGGGGTAGGAGGCCGGACATGCGGATTCAGGTGGTGCGGACGGGCGGCTTCGCGGGGATCGAGCGGCGGGCCGAGGTGGACACCTCGGGCCTGCCCGACGAGGCCGAGTGGCAGGACCTGGCCCGGCTCGC
The DNA here is from genome assembly GCF_003287935.1 of Streptomyces sp. ICC1. Taxonomy (GTDB): domain Bacteria; phylum Actinomycetota; class Actinomycetes; order Streptomycetales; family Streptomycetaceae; genus Streptomyces; species Streptomyces tritrimontium. Next base: position 5,060,524 of record NZ_CP030287.1, on the reverse strand, counting down.
GCTGCGGCCCGGTCCGCCGGGAGATCCTGCGGACCGGATCCGGGACGGGTTCTCGTACCGGATCACGGTGGACGGCCGGACGGTGGACTGCCGGGACCCGAACCTTTCGGAGCCGCAGCGGGAGCTGATCTCACGCGTCCTGAAAGAAGGTGCCTGAGCGCTCCCCGGTTGATTGGATGGCCGGATGACCTCGGCTTCCGCCCCTTCCGACGCCTCCGCCGCTGCCGACGCCTCCGACCCGCTGCCCGGGCTGGAGCGCTACTACGACGCCGCGCCCCGGGCGGGCGGTGCGCGGGCGGAGGACTTCGGCCCGCTGACCCTCTTCGTCCAGGAGGGCACGGGCTGGCCGTACTATGCGCGGCCCGCGCTCGGCGCCGCTTCGGCCGCCGGCGTCTCGGCGGCCGACGTGGAGCGGGTACTGGCCCGCCAGCGCGAGCTGAACGTCCCCGAGTCCATCGAGTGGGTGGCCGAAACCACCCCCTCGCTGCGGGCCGCGGCACAAGCCGCCGGACTGCAGGTCCACGCACACCCGCTGATGGTGCTCGACCCCTCGGCGGTACGGCTGCCCGCGCATCCGGACGTACGGGTGCTCGGCGCGGCCGACCCGCTGCTGCGCGCGGCGGTGACGGTCCCGATGCTGGCCTTCGCCGCACCCGGCACGGCGGTGGGCGAGGCGGGCCCGGCGGAGCTCGCGGTGGCGGAGCGGGACCCGGCCTCGGAAGGCCGCCGGGTCCGGGTCGCCGGGATGATCGCGTCGGGCCGCACCGCCCTGGCGGCCGCGGCGCGCGACGGCTTGGTGCTCTGCTCCGGCCAGTACATCCCGGTCGGCGACGTCGCGGAGGTCGTCGGCGTCGGCACCCTCCCCTCGGCCCGCCGCCAGGGCCTGGCCCTGGGAGTGACGGCGGCCCTGGTCGCGGACGCCCTGGCCCGCGGAGCCCGCACCGTCTTCCTCTCGGCCGGCGACGAGGACGTGGCCCGCGTCTACGCCCGCCTCGGCTTCCGCCCCGTGGGCACCGCCCTGATCGCGGACCGCCCCTTGTGAGCCGTCCGCGGCGGCGGTCCGGCGCGGCGGCGGGCCGAGGGGGGGGTGCCGCCGCCGACGACCCCCGCGACGTCGCCGACCGGGATGTCCTGGCCGGAGCCGAGCGCCCAGCCGTCGCGCGCCGCGCCCCCCAGGCGGCCCGTCCCGTAGCGCGGTGCTGGACGCCGTGCGCGCCGACCGGTCCTGCCCCGAGGCCGTCCGCCTGCTCCGACTGACCCGCTCGGCCGACCCCGTCGTCCGCATCGGGGCCTTCGAGCTCCTCCTGAGCCTCGCCCACGACGGGCCCTGGCCCGAGGCGGCCCATGCCGCGCTGCTCCGGGTCGGCGACCTCGACGAGCGGGTACGGTGCCTGGCCGCGCGGCTCCTCGTACGGGCCGGGGACCCGGACCTCGCCCTCGCGGTGCTGGGCCAACTCACCGAACCGGTGGTGCGCACGGTCCTGGCCGAAGGCCTCCGCGACGGCGTCGCCCACCTGCGCGACGACCCCCTCGCGGCCGTGCGCTTCCTCGCGCACCTGGCCGCGCTGCGCACGGCCCCTCCCGCGAGCCGCCCGGACCTCGACGCGGCGCTGCTCGCCGACGCGCGGGAAGCGGCGCTCCATCTCGCGGACGCCGGGGAGCGCTGGGGGCGGCTGCTGTGCGGGCTGGACCGCGAGCGGCACGCGTACGGACTCGCGGCCCTCCTGCTGGCCGACCCGGCGACCCGTGACATCGGCGCCGGGCTCGCACGCGCGGCGTGCCACGCCTTCCGGGCGGCGCCGGCCGAACTGCTGCCCCTGCTGGTCCGCCACCGCGGGCGGGAGGTCAGCCCGGCCGTGGCCGATGCCCTCACCACGGCGTCGATATCGGAGCAGGCGATGAGGGAGCACGGCGCCCTGCTGGCCGCGATCGGGTTCACCCGCCCGGTCCGCGGGGCGAGGTGCGGGAGCGCCCCGGTTCACGACGCCGCGTCCGCCGCCTCACTGCTGTCGGCCAAGCCCATCGGGGTGGGCAGGCTCCGCGAGGCGCCGGAGGTCTTCGGCGCCCTGCTGGACGCGGGCCCGCTGACCTTCCGGCAGGCCGCGCAGCTGTACAACCTCACCTTTCGGTGGCCGGGCCGGACACAAGCCGAGTGCGCCCCGCTCTGGCTCCGGCACGCGGGCCCCACGGTCCTGCCCCGGCTCCTCGACCTCATGGCCCCGTACCTCGACGACTACACGGTCGGCGAGTTCTACCTCGCGGGGCTCGCCCGGATGGGCGGGCAGGCCCTGCCGCTGCTGCCGGCCGTGACGGCGATGATCGAACGGCGTAAGCGCATCCCCGCCAACGACTCCACGGACGACGGCGAGATGTGGCTGGACGAGAAGCTGCTGAAGGCCGCCCTCCGCGCCCGCCGCGCGATGGTCCTCTGACAGCGAACCCAGTCGCTGCGTCCTCCGGTCGAGGCCGTCGGCGTCGCCCCGGCCCGCCGGCCCGCCGGCCCGAGCGGAGCTTTCGATGCTGCTCCTCCGCGGTCACCGGGACGGTGCGGACTTCCGCGACGGCAGGCAGCGCCACCGTCCCAGCCCCCGCGAGGACCGGCGCAAGAGGCCACTTGGACAGGGAAAACGCAACTTCGACATGGCCCGCGGAGGCAGCTACCTTCACCTCGTCTCCGGCGATCGCACACGGTCGCACAGGAGTTCCTTCGGGCCGAGCCACCCGCGACGGGACGAGTTGGTCCAGGCACCCTCAACCAGGGAGAGACGCATGCCCCATCTTGCGCTGTACACATTCGGCGTCCTGAAGTCACCTCTCGCCGATCCCGCACCTCTCACGCGCGAACTCCACGACAGCGGCGAGGCCATCTACCCGCAGATCAGCCGGCACCCCGGGTACCTCGCTCATGCTGAAGCGGCAGACGGCTCCCGGGGCACGCACTTCGACTTGGACTGGGGTGCATGGGGAGAGTTCGCCGTGCCGACCTGGTACGGCAAGGGCCATACGGTGGAAACCACCGCCCTGGCCGCGACCCTCTCACTCTGGACCGACCTGCGTCCCGCCTTCGAGGCCATCTACACCGGTCTGCACCGTGAGGCGCTGAACAGGCGTTACGACTGGTTCGAGAGGACGGGACACCCGGCTTACGTGTTCTGGTGGATCTCCGACGGCGTGATACCCACCTGGCAGGACGGGGTTTCCAGGCTGGAGCACCTCCACGCCCACGGCTCCGCTCCGCACGCCTTCACCTTCCACCACCCGTTCGCCCCGGAGGGAAGTCCGACCAGGTTCGCTGACAAGGAAGCCTGAACCCGACGCCGCCTCGCCCCGGCCATCGTGCCGCTCCCTCGGCCAAGCGCACGAACGTGCGTGGCCCAAGCAGTTCGATCGCCAGGCCATCGGCGGCCAGCTCATTCAGCCACAGCAGATGGAACAACGTGGGGAGAGTCCCCGAGGCGATCCCCAGCGGCGTCGGCGCCACGGAGCAAGGTGTCCGACCCCGTGAAGACCTCACGCAACCGGCCCGCAAGAGGACGGTGCAGGCACCGCGGGTGCCGGTAGCGCGACAAACCACCGCACGTTTGCCGGCATCACCGCGTCCGCCGTCCCAAGCCGGGCGAATTCCCAACCCGCCTGCTGGCAGGCCGCGTGCGTCAACTCGAACGCTTCCGCGTCCTTCGGCGCGATCCGTGCATCGGCCCGGACATCGACGACGACCGCCGAGCTGTCCAAGTGGCGTACGAAGAAGTCAGGCGCGTGCCGTCGCTTGCGCTTGCCGTCGTACCAGGGGAGCCAGAACGGCTGCGAGGCCATCCCGACCACCCTCGGATCGAAGTCCATGAGCAGGAGACGATCCCGTTCCGGTCACGACTCGAAGCCACCATGCCGCCCGGTTGTCGCCGACCAGTGGATGACAACGGACAGCGCGATCCTCGCGGGATGAGCGCAGCCCTGCCTCAAAAACTACACGAACGATCGTGCTAATATCCCTTCATCATCTTGACCAGGCATTCGTCTGGCCACTCTGAGGAGATCCGGAGAACCGGGCATGCTTCCCATGGCTTCACTCCTGAGCACGACCCTCAACATCACCGCCCGGGCCGCCCCCGGCCCGGTCGGGCGGGCGGCGTTCGCGCTGTTCGTGCGGCCCCTCGGCCGGCCGACGGTGCGGCCGGGCGAGGCGGAGGTCATGGCCCGGGCCGTGACCGACCGGCTCGTCGTGGACGGGATACCCGTCACCACCTACCGCTGGGGCGACGGAGGCCGGCCCGTGCTCGTCGTGCACGGTTGGAGCTCGCGCGCCTCGCGCCTCGCAGGCTTCGTCGAGGCGCTGCGCGCCCAGGGCCGCACCGTCGTCTCCTTCGACGCACCCGGCCACGGCGAGTCCGGCGGCCGGTTCACCACCATCCTCCGGCAGCGCGAGATCATCCGCCGACTGCACGCGCAGCACGGGGACTTCTCCGCCGTCCTGGCCCATTCCTTCGGCGTGGTGGCCACCTTCTTCGCCCTGCGGGACGGGATCCGGGCCGACCGGATCGTCGGGATCGGCGCCATCGCGGACTTCGACTTCCTCGCCGAGCGGTTCCGCGCCAACGCGGGCGTCAACCAGGCCGTCGAGGACGCCCTGCGACGCCACGTACAGCGCCGGCTGTTCCCCGCCGAGCCCGATGTCTGGCCCCGCCTCGACGCCTGCCGCCACCCCGAGGAGGTCCCCTCGGACATCCTGCTCATCCACGACACCGAAGACGACACCTCCGCGCCCTCCCAGTCCCGGGGCATCGCCGCGGCCTACGGGGAGCGGGCCCGCCTGATCGAGACCAGCGGGCTCGGCCACCGCCGCATCCTGCGGGCCCCCGAGATCATCGCCGCCGCCACCGAGTTCCTCACGGCGGCCGAAGTCGAAGTCGAAGCCGGACCATGGGCCAGGGCCCGAGCCGGGGCACCCGCGCAGACCACCGCGCAGGCTCCCGCCGGGATTTCGGCGGCCCGCCGATGACCGCCACCCGGCCCGAAGCCGCCACAGCCGCCACAGCCGCCCCCGCCCCCGCCCCCGGACCCGGAGCCGGGCGGATGCTCGGGCTCGCCAGCGCCGTCACCTTCCTCGCGTTCCTCGACGCCACCGTCGTCAACGTCGCCTTCCCCGACCTCGGACGGGCTTTCCCCGAGGTGTCGCTGGCCCGTCTGACCTGGGTCGTCAGCGCCTACGCCGTACTGTTCGCCGCCCTGCTCGCCGCGGCCGGCCGCCTCGCCGACACCCTCGGCCGGCGCACCCTGTTCATCGGATCCACCTTCGCCTTCACCCTCACCTCGCTCGCCGCCAGCGCGGCCCCCACCGCCGACCTGCTGATCCTGGCCCGCGCCCTCCAGGGAGCCGCCGCCGCGGGGATGATCCCGGCGGCGCTGGGCCTCGTACTCGCCCACACCCCGCCCGCCCGGCGGGCCGCGGCCCTCGGCGCGTGGTCGGCCGCGGGCGGCCTCGCCGCCGCCGTCGGCCCCAGCGTCGGCGGGCTGCTCGTCGAATGGTGGGACTGGCGCGCGATCTTCCTGATCAACGTCCCCCTCGGCCTCGCGGTCTGCCTCGCCGCGGTCCGCGTGGTCCCCAAGGAGGCGCGCACCGGCCGCCGGCTCCCGGACCCCGTCGGTACGGTCGCCCTCGCCGTCGGGATCGGCGCGGTCGTCGCCGGGCTCTCCCAGGGCGCCGAATGGGGCTGGACCGACCCGAAGGTACTCGTCCTCGTCATCGGCGGAGCCCTGTCGGGCGCCCTGGCCCTGCGCCGCTCGCGCAGCCATCCCGCCCCGGCCGTCGACCGGGACCTGTGGCGCGACCGGCTCTTCGCCCGCGCCAACATCGGCGCCCTGCTCTTCGGCGCCGCCATGTACGCGTGGCTGCTGACCGGCCCGTCCTACCTCATCGACCGCTGGGACTACTCGGTCCTGCAAGCCGGCTTCGGCGTCACGCCGGGCGCGATCCTCGCCATGGCCGGCGCGCTCGTCGTGGGACGCCGGGTCCCCGCACGGCTCCAATGGGCGGCCGTCACCGTGGGATCGCTGATCTTCGCCGCCAACGCCCTGCTGCTGTGGGGCTGGGCCGCGGACTCGACCTCGTACGCCCAGATCTTCCTGCCGGCCGGACTGCTCGGCGGCCTCGGCATCGGAGTCGTGGTGACCGCGCTCTCGACGGTGGCCTCGGCCGGACTGCCGCCGCAGCGCTTCGCGGCCGGCACCGGCCTGCTGATGACGGCCCGGCAGCTGGGCGGCGCACTCGGCATCGCCGCCACGGCCGCCCTGCTCACCGGTACGGGTGCGGGCGCCGGTACCGGTGAGCACTGGCGGGGGGTCTTCCTGCTCACCGCGCTCGCCGCGCTGGGCGCGGCGGCCGCCGGCTGGACGATGCGGCGGCCGCCTACGCGGGGAGCCTGACGACGGGGGCGTCGGCCGCCGAGAAGTCGGCGGCGGCGAAAGCGAGCACGGGCGGCCGCTCCGGGAGTTCCTCCGGGGCGGCCGTCGCCGCGCGCAGCCGGGCGAGGATGCCGCGGGCGGCCCGCCCGTAGTCCACGGTGCTCCCGTGCAGCACGGAGTGGGCGTTGGCCAGCTCCATCATCGCCATGATCTCGAAGGCGAGCTGCTCCACGTCCGCGGAGTCGACCGGCTCGCGGAACCCGCCCGCCACCCGGGCCTCCTCCAGGAGCCGCTCCAGATGGCGCGTCCAGTCGCCGCGGATCTTGGCGACCTCGTCGTGGACGGGCCCGGGGCGCGAGTCGAACTCGGCGGCGACGGAGTAGAAGAAGCAGCCGCCCGGGAAGACCCGGCGCCCGGAGTAGTCGATCCAGCTCTCGCACAGCCGCCACACCTTGGCGAGCCCCGCGGGCTCGTCCCGCACGGGCCGTACGACCTCGTCGACGAAGACGGCCCGGGCGGCGTGCACGGTGGCGAGCTGCAGGTCTTCCTTGGAGCCGAAGAGGGCGAACACGCCGCTCTTGCTCAGCCCCAGGTCCGTGGCGATCTTCCCCAGGGACAGGCCCTCCAGGCCGTCCACCGAGGCGATGCTCATCGTCCGCTCCAGGACCGTCCGCCGCGTTTGGTTTCCGCGCTCCACACGTCCGTCTGCCATGCCCCCATCGTACCGAACCCATCGAACGTACGGTCGTTCACTCTTTGGCCGGACCGCGGGGCGGGGCGCGTGTCGATCAGGCGTGTTGCCAATGCGTGTTGATCAGGCGTGTTGATCAGGCGTTGATCGGACGTCCATCGGGGCTCGAGAGGCTCTGCGGCATGTCGATGAACACCACCGCCACCGCAGCCCCCGCCACCGCGGGGGCCCCCGCCTGGTACGAGCTCGCCCTCTGCGCCCAGACGGGCCCGGGCTTCTTCTTCCCGGAGCCCGGCTCCTCGCTGCGCGACGCGAAGCGGCTGTGCGGTGCCTGTGAGGGCCGGACGGCCTGCCTGGAGTACGCCCTGGCCAACGACGAGCGCTTCGGCGTCTGGGGCGGCCTGTCCGAAGCCGAACGGCAGGCCATGCGCTCCCGCCGTCCCTGACCCGTACCCCAGCACCCGTATCCGTACCCGGAGCCGTACGGCGGCGAAGACGCGAAAACCCTGGCAGAGCGAGGCTCTGCCAGGGGAATCGTCGTGATCGTCGTCACCCGCCGCTGCGTGCGTGCGTGCGTGCAGACGGGCGGGCGGAGGCCGGTCAGGCTTTGCGGGCCGCGATGCGCGCCGCGCGGGCGGCCAGGCGCTCGTCGAACTTGCTGGCCTCGGAGTCCAGGCCGTTCATGAAGAGCCCGAGCTCCTCCTGGGCCTTCTGGCCCTCGGGGCCGAGACCGTCGATGTCCATGATCTTCAGGAAGCGGATCACGGGGCTCAGCACGTCGTCGTGGTGGATCCGCAGGTTGTAGACCCCGCCGATCGCCATCTGCGCGGCCATCCGCTCGAAGCCGGGCATGCCGTGTCCGGGCATCCGGAAGTCGACCACGACGTCCCGTACGGCCTTCATCGTCAGGTCGGGGGCGATCTCGAAGGCCGCGCCCAGCAGGTTGCGGTAGAAGATCATGTGCAGGTTCTCGTCCTGCGCGATGCGGGCCAGCATGCGGTCACAGACCGGGTCACCGGACTGGTGGCCGGTGTTGCGGTGCGAGATGCGGGTCGCGAGCTCCTGGAAGGCCACGTACGCCACGGAGTGGAGCATCGAGTGGCGGTTGTCGGACTCGAAGCCCTCCGACATGTGCTGCATCCGGAATGCTTCCAGCTTGTCCGGGTCCACGGCGCGCGAGGCCAGCAGGTAGTCGCGCATCACGATGCCGTGGCGGCCCTCCTCGGCGGTCCAGCGGTGCACCCAGGTGCCCCAGGCGCCGTTGCGGCCGAAAAGCGAGGCGATCTCGTGGTGGTAGCTGGGGAGGTTGTCCTCGGTCAGCAGGTTCACGACGAGCGCGATCTTGCCGATTTCGGTGACCTTGGACTGCTCCGGGTCCCAGGCCTCGCCGTCCTCGAAGAAGCCGGGGAAGTTCCGGCCGTCGCTCCACGGGACGTACTCGTGGGGCATCCAGTCCTTGGTGACCTTCAGATGGCGGTTGAGCTCCTGCTCGACCACCTCTTCCAGCGCGAACAGCAGCTTGGCGTCGGTCCACGCCTCCGAGCTGCCGAGGTGGGGAGAGGTGATCGTCACGGGTACTCCTGAGTGCAAAGCGAATTACCTACGGTTCCGTAGCCTACGGAGTCGTAGGTTAAGCCCGACATCAAGACCAGCCAAGCCCCACACAGGCTTGTGTCCGGTTACATCCGGTTATCTATGCAGTTTGAGGGGGGTCGGGAGCGGCCCGGATGAGTAAAACTCACGCCAGAAGGTGGTCCGCGGCGCCTGCCTTGACGGCAGAGACGAGTGCGCGGAGGGCGTCGATCGAGTCCGTCACGAACGCGGCGGACCCGGTGGTGCCGATATAGGCCCGGTCCTCGGCGTCGCGCCCGAACCGGAAACAGTTCGCGCCTTCGCTGCAGAAGGCCTCGTCCCAGGCGATGTCCGTCGCCGCCGCGGCGGCCGTCGTGGTCGCGGGTGCGGCCGCGGGTGTGGTCGTGGTGCCCATGTCGTTCTCTCGTCTTCTCGTCGGATCCGGTCAGGTGGTCAGTCAGCCGGTCAGCCGGTCAGAGGGTCTGTGCGATCGCGCGGACGAAATCGCGGGACTCGGCGGCCGGCAGCGCCAGCGAGCGGAGCCGCTCCAGCAGTCCGCGGTAGCGGAGCAGCTTCATCTGCGAATCCAGCAACATCGAGCCGTGCGAGCTGTCGAGCTGCACGGTGTCCAGCTCGCTGATCTCGGCGGCCGCGTAGGTGAAGGACTGGCCGGCGCCGGGGAAGCCGCCGGCGGTGAACGGAATCACGCGCACCGTCGCGCGGGCCCGCTCCGACTGCTCCAGTACGTGTTCGAGCTGGGCCCGCGCCACCTTGGGTCCGCCGAACTGCATCCGCAGCGCCGCCTCGTGGACGACCACCTCGTACAGCGGGGGCGCGTCGCGCGCGAACACCTGCTGGCGGTGCATCCGCAGGGCGAGGCGCGCCTGCAGGTCCGGCTCGGGCAGCGGCGGGTCAGCGGTGTCGAACACGGCCCGGGCGTGCGCCTCGGTCTGCAGCAGCCCGGGTATGTGGGTGGTCACGGCGGTGTGCAACTCGACGGAGTGGTGCTCGAGTTCGCAGATGTCCAGCAGCGCGGGCGGGAGCATTCCCCGGTGCTGCTCCCACCACCCCTTGTCGCGCTCCCGCGCCATCGAGGCGAGCAGGTCCACGAGCCCCGTGTCGGGGCAGTCGTAGTTGAAGGCGAGGGTGCGGACGCGCTCGGCGCTGATGCCGATCCGGCCGGATTCGATGTTCGGGATCCGGGTCCGGTCCACCCCGAGGAGCGCCGCGGCCTGTTGGACGGTCGTGCCCGACTGCTCGCGGAGTTTGCGCAGCTCGGAGCCCAGGCGCTGCTGTCGCGCGGTCGGCGTACTCCTGGGTGGCACGGATCCCCTCTCCTCCGGCCGGGGGTAGGCGGGTTGCCCTCACGAGTCCGGAAATGCCCTGAGAAAACGGCAAGTCGTCGTACAAGTAGTAGCACTGTGCACCGCGTTGCGCTACGGTCGGTAATGCAAGTCTCACACGGGGCGACCTCGAGGTCTTGTACGACCACACGACACGCACCCAGAACCTTGGAGCAGCACGATGACGGGCACTCTCCGTGGCCTGCGGTTGGTCCACGAGTTGCGGCAGGCCCCGCCCGAGGCGGACAAGCTGAGCTACTCCATAGGCCTGCCGGGCGGCGCCTACTGCGCGGGCAGCGCGCGCGGCGCCATCCGGACCCTCCTGGCCCGGCACGGGCTGTCCGACCTCTGCGATACCGCGGCCCTCGCCGCCTCCGAACTCGTGGCCTGCGCCTATCGGTTCACGCCCGACAAGGAGATGATGCTCAAAGTCCGCTGGCAGTTCGACGCGTTGCGCATCGTCGTCTACGACCAGCACCCGGCGCACTCCTCGCCCGAGGCGAGCGAGGAGTGCCGGATCCGGCGCAGCCGGGGGATGTGGCTGCTCTCGGCGGTCATCGGCTCGTGCGGCGGGGACTGGGGGCTCACCCCGGTCCTCACCCCCATGGGCGGCACCAAGTCCTGGGCCTTACTGCCGCTGCCGCTGCCGCTGCCGCTGCCGCTGCCGCGCTAGCTCCGCACCGGCTCACGCCGGCCACAGGGAAGCACGGACCTCCTCGGCCGTGGTCGGGCGCAGCCCGCCGTCGAGCAGCAGCCACCGCGTGACGCCGATCGACTCCAGGAACGGCACGTCGTGGCTCGCCACCACGAGCGCCCCCTCGTACGAATCCAGCGCTTCCGTCAACTGGCGTACGGATCCCAGGTCCAGGTTGTTCGTCGGCTCGTCCAGCATGAGCAGCTGGGGAGCGGGCTCCGCCAGCAGCAGCGCCGCCAGCGCCGCCCGGAACCGCTCGCCGCCCGACAGGGTGCCGGCCGGCCGGTCCGCGCGCGCGCCCCGGAACAGGAAGTGCGCGAGGCGCGCCCGGATCAGGTTGTCCGTGGCGTGCGGCGCGAACCGCGCCACGTTCTCCACGACCGAGCGGTCGTCGTCCAGCACGTCGAGGCGCTGCGGCAGGTACCGCACCGGCACGTGCGCCACCGATTCGCCCGACTCCGGGGCCAGTTCCCCCGCGATCGTCCGGAGCAGCGTCGTCTTGCCGGAGCCGTTGCCGCCCACCAGGGCGATCCGCTCCGGACCGCGCAGCTCCCACTCGCCCGCCACCGGAGCTCCGTGGGCCGGGCGCAGCTCGCTCAGGGTGAGCACGCGGCGGCCGGGCGGCACCCGGGTCGCGGGGAGTTCGATCCGGATCTCGGCGTCCTCCCGTACCGCCAGGGCCGCCTGGTCGAGGCGTTCCTTGGCCTGCGCCAGCTTCTCGGTGTGCATGATGCGCTGCTTGCCGGCCGACTCCTGCGCCGCTCGCTTGCGGGCGCCCATGACGATCTTCGGCTCGCGCTTGGTGTCGTTCATCTTCTGGCCGTACCGCTTGCGCCGCGCCAACGTGACCTGCGAGTCGGCCAGTTCCCGCTTCTGGCGCTGTACGTCGGCCTGCGCGACCCGGACCATCCGTGTCGCCGCCTCCTGCTCGGCCGCGAGCAGCGCCTCGTACTGCGTGAAGTTGCCGCCGTACCAGCGGACTTCGCCGTCGCGCAGATCGGCGATCTGGTCGACCCGCTCCAGCAGCTCCCGGTCGTGGCTGACCAGGACCAGCAGCCCGGTCCAGGACTCCACGGCCGCGTACAGCCGGCGCCGGGCCCGCAGGTCGAGGTTGTTGGTCGGCTCGTCGAGCAGCAGGACGTCCGGCCGGGCCAGCAGCAGGGCGGCCAGGCGCAGCAGGACGCACTCCCCGCCGGACAGTTCTCCGACGCTGCGGTCCAGGCCGATCCGGGCCAGACCGAGCTGGTCGAGCGTGGCCAGGGCCCGTTCCTCCACGTCCCAGTCGTCGCCGACGGCCGCGAAGTTGGCCTCGGTCGCCTCGCCGGCCTCGATGGCGAGCAGGGCGGCCCGGGCGGTGTGCACGCCGAGGGCCTCGTCCACGCGCAGGGCGGTGTCGAAGGTGACGGACTGCGGGAGGTAGCCGATCGTGCCGGCTACGGCCAACTGTCCCTCCGAGGGCGTCAGTTCACCCGCGATGAGCTTGAGGAGGGTGGACTTCCCGCAGCCGTTGAGGCCGATCAGGCCGGTGCGGCCGGGGCCGACGGCCAGGTGGAAACCGTCGAAGACGGGGGTTCCGTCGGGCCAGTCGAAGGACAGCGCGGAACACGTGATGAAAGAGGGGGCAGGACTCATGGAGGCCTCCAGGTTGCGTGAATGGTGCGTGCAACGTGGTGAGACAGCGGACCGGACCGTCGGCGGCCACCGTGACGACGGGGGCGGCGGTGGTGACGGGGATCGGTGTCTCGGACCTCAGACGAGCAATGTCCTGCTCCGTTTCGGCGGGGATGGGGCGTCTACGAAGCTACGGTCGGGCGGGGGCGCCCGCAAACGAATTAGGCCGTCTCTTACGGATCTTGCGGGTCAGGCAAGATCCGTAAGAGACGGCCCAGGGGAGGCGCGGTCGCCCGCTCCGCTCAGCAGGAGTCGCGCATCAGCTCGGCCAGGCTCTGGTCCATGTCGAGGTACAGGTGCTCCAGGCCCGGGGGCACGACGGTCGAGGCCCGCTCCAGGAAGCGGTGCAGATCGGCCGTGACCATCAGCACGATGGCGACGCCCTCGGGGGCGTGGAACTCGACGGTGGTCCGGTCGGCGTCGTACGGGCGCACGCGCACGTCGCCGTAGCCCGCCGGGCGGTCCAGCCCGGCTTCCAGCAGCTCTCGCGAGAAGGTCCACGAGACCTCGACGCCCTCCAGGGTGGCGGGCGCGGGGAAGGCCATCCGGACGGCGAAGGGATCCGACCGGTCGTAGCAGAACGTGACCGGGACGGTGTCGACCTTCGGCGCGGTGGCGACCAGTCGGGCCTGCACGGCCTGCTCGATGACAGTGATCAAGGCTCGCTCCCTTGCGGCGGATCTCTCGCCGGGCCATGGGGTGGTGCCCGGCAACGGGATAGACGCGGGATCCGGCCGATCCGTGCACACGAGAAGGAGTGAGCTGTGTCACCGAGTGGCCGGAAAACATCTGTGTGATCGCACAGAGTGACGCCAGAGCAGGGATGTCAGGGATTCCCGGGCAGCTCCGAGCGCTCAGGAGGGCGCACAGGACGGCTGGTTTCCGCTCACTCCACAGGCCCAAGGGGGGTCCGGAGCTCTTCGTGCGCTACTCCGTCCGGGGTGGCGCCCGCCCGTGGTTCGGGCCCGGCCGGATCCACCTGGACGACCGGGTTCTAAACGACCAGGTTCTAGACGACCGGGTTCTCCCGCACCGTCGACAGGTCCGCCGACGTCTTCGTCGCGAGGAACTCGGTGATGCGGTAGGCGCAGACGCCCGCCACGGTGAACGGGTCCTCGGAGGCGATCTTCTCGATCTCGGCGCGGGAGACCCCGCCGGCCAGGATGACGCCGCCGTCGCGCGGGACCTTGCGGCCCGAGGCGAGGAAGATCCCGGCGGCGTAGTAGCCGTCCAGCCAGGCGATGTGCGCGTCCATCTCCTCTTCGACGGCTTCGACGGGCGCGGTGTAGGTGAGCTCCATGACGAACATGATCGCCAGGCTACTCTCGCACCACTATGACGAGTGCGAAGATCCCCGCCGACGAGGCCGAGGCCAAGGCGATACAAGACGAACTGCGCGGCCGCGTCATCCTGACCGAGACCGGCCCCCCGCCCGGTGAAGGGCTGATCGCCGGGGTGGACGTGGCCTACGACGACGAGCGCGACCTCGTCGCCGCCGCGGCCGTCGTGCTGGACGCGGCCACCCTGCGGGTGGTGGAGGAGGCGACCTCCGTCGGGCGGGTCAGCTTCCCCTACGTGCCCGGGCTGCTCGCCTTCCGCGAGCTGCCGACCGTGCTGGCCGCGCTGGACGCGCTGAGCGTCACGCCCGGCCTCGTCGTCTGCGACGGCTACGGCCTCGCCCACCCGCGCCGCTTCGGCCTCGCCTGCCACCTCGGCGTGGTCACCGGGCTGCCCGCCATCGGCATCGCGAAGAACCCGTTCACCTTCACCTACGGGGAACCGGGCGCCCGGCGCGGTGACGCCGCCCCGCTGCGCGCGGCCGACGGCGACGAGGTCGGGCGGGCGCTGCGCACGCAGGACGGGATCAAGCCCGTGTACGTCTCCGTCGGGCACCGCGTCTCGCTGGACAACGCCTGCGCGCACGCCCTCGCCCTGAGCCCCCGCTTCCGCATCCCGGAGACCACCCGGCACGCCGACTCCCTGTGCCGGCGCGCCCTGCGCGAAGCAACCGCCGGCTGAGCAACCGCCGGCTGAGCAACCGCCGGCCGAGCAACCGCCGGCCGAGCCGCCGGCCGGCCGGTGGGCCGCCCGCGGCCGTCAGTCGCGGGCCGCCACCCGGAAGCGGATCCCCGCCTTCTGGAGCCGGTCCAGCAGGGCGTCGCCCATCGCCACGGCGGTCGTCAGCTGCCCGGAGACCTCGGGCAGGGCGTCGTAGGCCAGGCAGAGCGCCGACTCCGCCAGCATCTTCGCGGTCTCCCCGTACCCGGGGTCGCCGCCCGAGACCTCGGTGAAGACCCGGCGGCCGCCGCCCTCGCCCACGAACCGCACGGTGAACCAGCTGCGCGCCCGCCGCTCCGCGTCCGGGCCCCGGCCCGGCTCCCAGCGGCCCGCGAGCCACCGGCGCACCGGCGGGACCTGGGCCAGCGCGGCCACCCCGCCGACCGCCGCCGTACCGCCCACCGCGACGGGCAGGTGGCGTACGGAGGCGTAGTGCCGGTAGCGGAAGTCCGGGCCGTAGCGCTCCAGCGCGGCCGCCGACCGGGCCACGACCTGGGGGTCCAGCGTGGGCAGGGGCAGCGCCCACGCGCCGGTCTCCCGGCTGAAGCGCGGCGCGCCCACGGGCCCCCGCACGCGCCGGCCGGGCAGCCGGGGTTCGTGCAGCCGGCGGGCGCGGGCGGCGGCCAGGTTCTGCGGGCCGCGGCCCATCGCGGTGAGCAGCGTGGTCAGGGTGCCGCCGGAGAAGAGGGCGTTGGAGCGCAGGAACCCGTCCACGGTCAGCGGCACCCCGGCCGGCAGCTGACCGACCGTGAAGTACGCGCCGAGGTCTGCCGGGATCGAGTCGAAGCCGCAGGCGTGGACGATGCGGGCACCCGTCTCGCGGGCCCGGGCGTCGTGTTCGACGTACATCCGGTCCACGAATTCGGGCTCGCCGGTGAGGTCGACGTAGTCGGTGCCCGAGGCGGCGCAGGCGGCGACCAGCCCGGCCCCGTACCAGACGTACGGTCCCACGGTGGTGGCCAACACCCTGGTGGAGGCGGCCAGTTCGTGCTGCGACCCGGCGTCCTCGGCGTCCGCGACGAGCAGCGGGAGGTCCGTGCAGGCCGGGTTGATGGCGGTCAGGCGCTCGCGCAGCCGCTCCAGCTTCGGCAGGCTCCGGCCGGCGAGGGCCCACCGGCAGCCCGCGGGGGCGTGCGCGGCGAGGTACTCGGCGGTCAGCGCCCCCACGAACCCCGTCGCGCCGAAGAGCACGAGGTCGTACGTCCGTTCATGCCCCGCGGCCCTGCCGGTCCGCTGAACCTCTTCGCCCATCACGGTTCCTCCCCGCTCGTGTCGGTGGCTGAGGCTAGCGTGTGACCGCCGTGCGACGGACGGCGCCCCGGGGGCGGCCCGGAGGGCCGCCCCCGGGGCGCCGGTCACACCGCCCGTCCGGCGGCCGGTTCAGTTCTTGTCGTAGTAGCCGAACATGTCGACGATCAGGTCGATGTCGTCGTCGGACTGGTTCCAGAAGTCGACGATGCCGTTGTTGCCCGTGCTCGCCTGCACCATGTTCGGGACGGTCTTGCCCGCGGTGAAGTTGAGGGTGGACGTGGTGGGCGCGACGGGCCAGGAAGCCGATCCGCCGTCGTACATCCAGCGGGCGTTCGGGTCCGGCGCGACCGCGAGGAAGCCGGGGCCCATGGTGTTGGTGGTCGTGGCGTTCAGCACGTAGCCCGAGTCGTCGGGGTACTTCGAGGAGAAGTCCACCCAGATGTAGTCGCGGCCCCACAGCGGTCCGTAGACGCCGCCCTGGGGGTCGCGGGTGTCGAACACGCGCTTCGGCTTGAGGCGCATGTAGGCGCCCTCGCCCGCCGGGCTGTAGTGGCCGACGACGTCGACGACGACATCGGTCCCGGCCCACGCGCCGTTGCGGATGTTGATCTTGCCGTCCGCGCCGACGGGGACGATCACCGAGTTGGCGACGGTCTGGCCCGCGGTGAAGTTCAGGTTGGAGGCGCCGGGCGCCGGCTGGCCGCTCGGGTACGCGGTCAGGTGGCCGGCTTCCCGGGGACCCGTGACGGTCACGTTGAGCGCCACCGCGGTGACGCCCGCCGGCACTCCGCGGCTGCCGCCGATCTGGAGGCCGAACGAACTCTGCCCGGCGACCTGGCCCTTGGCGGTGCCGAGGCCCGAGCGGGTGTCGGCGAAGCGGACCGGGTCGATGGGGGTGTAGCCGCTGGAGGCGGCCTTGGTGAAGTAGCCGGTGACGTCGGCGATCAGGTCGATCGACTCCCAGCCGCCGTTGTACAGATCGACGTAGCCGTCGGCGCCCACGGGCACGATCGCCAGGTTCGGCACCGTCTGGCCGGGGACGAAGTTGACGTTCGAGGTGATCGGCTTTTCCGCGCCGGAGGGGAACGCCGTGACGTGGCCGGCGCTGGTGGCGTTCGTGACGGTCAGGTTGAGGACGACCGAGGTGACGCCCGCCGGTATCTTGCCGTTGCCGGCGATCTTGAGGTGCGCCGAGGCGTACGGGGCGACCTTGCCCTTCGCGGCGCCCGTGCCGTCGCGGGTGTCCAGCAGGCGGGTGGGGCCGTACGGGGTGAACTCCGAGCCCAGGGTGGCGACCTCGACCGTGTTGCCGGCCGAGGTGCCCGCGGCGGTGTCCGTCACGGTGACCTTGACGGTGTAGGTGCCGAGGTCCTCGTAGTTGTGCGGGGTGGTGATCGTCGCGCCGCCGTAGGTGCCCTCCTGGCTCGTGGTGCCGTCACCCCAGTCGATGTCCACGGTGAGCCAGGCCCCGGTCGCGCCGGAGATCGTGGTGTCCAGGGATATCGAGTGCGCCGACTCGGTGTAGGCGGCGAGGGCGACGACGAGATCCGAGTCCTCGGCCGCGGACCGCGCGGCGGCCTTGCCCCCGGCGGGCTCGGTGGTCTTGCGGACCGAGCGGTCGGCCGGGCTCTTGAAGGTCTTGAAGTCCTCCGCCGCGGCCTCCTTCGGGTCCACGTCGGGCACGGAGACACCGTGCTTGCCGGCTGCGGCCGGGTCGGCCTGCGCCATGCCTGGTATGAGAGAAATGCCTGCCGCGAGAATGGTCGCGGATGCTACGAGTCGGCGATATGACACCGAGCCCCCCCAAATGTCTGTGCGCCCTTGATCAGGGCGGAAAGCGTGCACAGCCTACAGAGCGGCAAGTCCGTTGATCACATGGGTTTAGCTGTTCGCTTGTGCGACCGCCGCGGACTCGCGACCCGCGTGCCCGACGTCCCCGCGCGCCCCGCGTTAGCGTGAGGGCGGACCGTCCGCGGGTGCGGACGCGACCGCGGCGGACGGAGGATTCCATGAAGGGTGCGGTGCGCAAGTGGGAGGCGGTCCGGGAGTTCGCCCGGGGGCTGCCGGAGGCCGGGGAGGAGTTCCCGTGGGGCCCTGAGGACTGCGTGGTGAAGGTCAACAAGAAGATCTTCGTCTTCCTGGGCAACGCGGACGGCCCGCGGCCGCCCGGGATCTCCGTGAAGCTCAAGGACGAGGCGCTGCACGGCCACGCCATGACCGCGCCCGGGGCCGAGCCGACCGGGTACGGACTGGGGAGGGCCGGTTGGGTCTCGGTGCCGCTGGGGGAGAAGGGGGCGCCCTCCGCCGAGGTGCTGTGCGAGTGGGTGGAGGAGAGCTACCGGACGGTCGCGCTCAAGCGGCACCTGAAGGAACTCGACGCGCGGATCGCGGCCCGGATCGGGCCAACCGGCTAAGCGCTTGCTCTTGTGCTGAGTGGAACAGGTTCCTAGCATCACTGGTGTTACATCAGTTGTGTCACACAGTGGCCGCAGTGGTGCCACGGGATCCTGGGGGCTCGATGGCAGGGACAGGGAACGCGTCCGGCAGCGGAGAAGGCAGCGGAGAAGGCACCGGAGAAGGCAGCGGAGGAGGCAGCGGAGGAGGCAGCCGGAGCGGCGGCGGCCCGCTCGCGGGCGTGCGCGTCGTCGAGCTGGCGGGCATCGGGCCGGGCCC
Source organism: Streptomyces sp. ICC1 (assembly GCF_003287935.1). Classification (GTDB taxonomy): domain Bacteria; phylum Actinomycetota; class Actinomycetes; order Streptomycetales; family Streptomycetaceae; genus Streptomyces; species Streptomyces tritrimontium. The sequence continues at coordinate 5,042,172 of NZ_CP030287.1, read as the reverse complement.
CTTCGCCGCCATGCTCCTCGCCGACCTGGGGGCAGACGTCGTGCGCGTGGACCGGCCCGGCGGTGGCGGGCTCGCGGTGAACCCGACCTACGACATCACCAACCGGAACAAGCGCTCCGTCCTCGTCGACCTGAAGTCCGCCGACGGTCCCGCCCGCGTGCTGGACCTCGCCCTGCGCGCCGACGTCCTCATCGAGGGGTTCCGCCCCGGGGTCGCCGAGCGGCTCGGCGTCGGCCCGGCCGACTGCCACGCCCGCAATCCGAAGCTCGTCTACGGACGGATGACCGGCTGGGGCCAGGACGGCCCGCTCGCCCACACCGCCGGGCACGACATCGCGTACATCGCCGTCACCGGCGCCCTCGGCATGATCGGCAACCCGGGCGAGCCCCCGGCGGTCCCCGCCAACCTGGTCGGCGACTACGCCGGCGGCTCCCTCTACCTCGTCATCGGCGTCCTCGCCGCCCTCCAGTACGCCCGCACCCCCGGTGGCACCGGCCAGGTGGTGGACGCGGCCATCGTCGACGGCACCGCCCACCTCACCGCCATGATCCACGGCATGCTCGCGGCCGGCGGCTGGCAGGACCGGCGCGGGGCCAACCTCCTCGACGGCGGCTGCCCCTTCTACGGCACCTACGAGACCTCCGACGGCGGCCACATGGCCGTCGGCGCGCTGGAGCAGCAGTTCTACGACACCTTCGTGGAGCTCCTCGGCATCAAGGACCAGGCCCCCGCCCGCAAGGACCTCGCCCGCTGGGGCGAGCTGCGGGGCGCCGTCGCCGCGCGCTTCAAGTCCCGTACCCGCGAGGAGTGGACGGCCGTCTTCGAGGGCACCGACGCCTGCGTGGCGCCCGTGCTCTCGCTCCGCGAGGCCCCGCACCACCCGCACCTCGCGGCTCGGGGCACCTTCGTCGAGGCCGCCGGAATCACCCAGCCCGCGCCCGCGCCGCGCTTCTCCGCGACCCCGGCCGGCGCCGTGGGCGGCCCCGCACTGCCGGGCGCGCACACGGAGTCGGTGGCGGCGGACTGGGACGTGCCGGCGCTGCTCGGGAAGGAGGGCTGATGGAGCTCTCCATGATGCTGGACCACTCCCCCAGCTACCGCTGGGAGGTACCCCCTGGGGACCCGCGCCGGGCCGCCGACGCGGCCGCGGAGCTGGAGACGGCCGGGCTCGACGCCGTGTGGGTCGCCGAGGCCTGGGGCTTCGACTCCCCGACGATCATGGGGTACCTGGCTGCCCGCACGGAGCGGATGAAGATCGGCTCGGCCATCCTCAACGTCTACTCGCGCACGCCCGCGCTCATCGCCCAGACGGCGGCGGGCCTGGACGCGATGTCCGGCGGCCGGGCGCTGCTCGGCCTCGGAGCCTCGGGCCCGCAGGCGGTCGAGGGCTGGCACGGGAAGCCGTACGACAAGCCGATCGGCCGGCACGGCAAGGCGCTGCGGATGCTGACCCGGCCGGTCCGCGCGGACATCCCCGTCTACGTGGCCTCGCTGGGGCCGGCCAACGTGCGGATGACGGCGGAGATCGCCGACGGCTGGCTGACGCCGCCGTACCGTGCGAGCTCACCACGCTGTGCGGGCCGGAGGGTTACGTGCGCGAGTGCGTCGAGGCCTTCGGGCCGCCGGGGTGACCATGCTCAACGTCACGCCCGTCGGCCCCGAGCCCGCCCAGTCGATCGCAACCGTCGAGAACTGGCTCTAAGACTTGATCCGTTATCCCCGTGGGGATGACGGATTGCAGCCGGGGCGGTTCCTGGTCTGTCCGGCGTGGTCGCCCGGGGGCGGCTCATCCGGGGTCGCTCGGGGCGCTGGTCCGGCATTCGGGGAGCAGAGGCACAGCTCAGACGCTGTGCTGCCGCGTGATCCGTACCGGCAAGCCGGGGACAGACACGATGCGGTTGACTCCCACAGGGCGTCTTCTCGCCCTATCCCTTGCGGAACTTGGCGATCGTAACGGAATTACGGAACACCTCTTAGCGAGCAGGCAAGACACCCCTAGGGAGCCCCGATGCAACGCCGCATCTTCGACGCCGATCACGAGACGTTCCGCGAGACCGTCCGCACCTTCCTCGCCAAGGAGGTGCTGCCGCACTACGAGCAGTGGGAGAAGGACGGCGTCGTCAGCCGCGAGGCCTGGCGTGCCGCCGGCCGCCAGGGGCTGCTCGGCCTGGCCGTCCCGGAGGAGTACGGGGGCGGCGGGAACACCGACTTCCGGTACGCGGCGGTGATCGCCGAGGAATTCACCCGGGCGGGCGCCGCCGGACTCGCGATCGGCCTGCACAACGACATCATCGGGCCGTACCTGACCTCGCTGGCCACCGAGGAGCAGAAGCGCCGCTGGCTGCCCGGCTTCTGCTCCGGCGAGATCATCACGGCCATCGCGATGACCGAGCCGGGCGCGGGCTCCGACCTCCAGGGGATCCGGACCACCGCCGAGGACGCGGGCGACCACTGGGTGCTCAACGGCTCCAAGACCTTCATCTCCAACGGCATCCTCGCCGACCTGGTGGTCGTGGTCGCGAAGACCACCCCCGAGGGCGGGGCGCACGGCATGTCGCTGCTGGTCGTGGAGCGCGGCACCGAGGGCTTCGAGCGCGGCCGCAACCTCGACAAGATCGGCCAGAAGGCGCAGGACACCGCCGAGCTGTTCTTCAACGACGTGCGCGTCCCCAAGGAGAACCTGCTCGGTGAGCTGAACGGCGCCTTCGTCCACCTGATGACCAATCTCGCGCAGGAGCGGATGGGCATCGCCATGGCCGGCATCGCCGCCGCCGAGTACCTGCTGGAGATCACCACGCAGTACGTGAAGGAGCGCGAGGCCTTCGGGCGGCCGCTCTCCAAGCTCCAGCACATCCGGTTCGAGATCGCGGAGATGGCCACCGAGTGCGCGGTCACCCGCACCTTCCTGGACCGCTGCATCACCGACCACTCCAACGGGGAGCTGGACCACGTCCACGCCTCGATGGCGAAGTGGTGGGCCACCGAACTGCAGAAGCGGGTCGCCGACCGCTGCCTGCAACTGCACGGCGGATACGGATACATGACCGAGTACCGCGTCGCGCGGGCCTTCGTCGACGGCCGCATCCAGACCATCTACGGCGGGACGACCGAGATCATGAAGGAGATCATCGGCCGCTCCCTGCTCGGCTGA